>CAYJFU010000001.1:0-82842 GCA_964369445.1 uncultured Oscillospiraceae bacterium
CATACATCGACTTCCGCGTTATCTGCGCTATGTTAACAGTCTGCACCGTGAGGGGATTAAAAAAGTCTCCTCGCGTGAGCTTGCACAGATGCTCGGCACCACCGCAAGTCAGGTACGTCAAGATTTTAACACCTTTGGCGGCATCGGTCGTCAAGGCATCGGTTATTCGGTGGATTCGTTAAAAACAGAGTTGCAGGGTCAACTTTACGGAGATAAACCACTCACCTGCATACTGCTCGGTACCGGCAGTTTGGGTAGTGCTATTGCTCGTTACCTCACAGATGTTGTGGTAGGGTACCAACTGGCGGCGGTTTTTGACACTTCGCCTTCAAAGGTCGGCAAATCCTTGTGCGGTATAGTTTGTTATGATACAGCTAAACTTGCCGAGTACTGCAACGCCCACCATGTCGACGTAGCAGTCATGTGTGTGCCTACCGCTGCCGCCGAACAGTTGACGCCACAGCTTATTGACGTTGGCGTGACAAACTTTTGGAATTTTAGCCATTATAACATTGCGGCAAACTACCCCGATGTCATCGTCGAGGATGTTTATATCCGCGATTCACTGGAAGCACTTAGCTATAGGATAATACACGATGAGTCTGATTGAAAAAAGCCGTATACTGTTGCCAAACGGTGACGTTGACCTGTCCGCTTTTGCCGTTGTCGCCTGTGACCAGTTTACAAGCAACGCCGATTACTGGGCAAAAGCCGAGGAAATTGCAAACGGTAAACCCTCCGCACTACATTTTATTCTGCCGGAAATCTACCTTGAGACGAGCAAGGAGCAAAAGCGCCTTGCTGAGCTGAGTGAGGTGACAAAAAGCTATCTGGGCGATGTTTTGACGACATCGGTAGACGGTTTTGTCGCGGTGGAGCGTACGTTGCACGACGGCAGTGTACGGCAAGGCCTTGTCGCCGCCATCGACCTCGAGCGCTATGCGTTTGACGGCTCGCCGTGCGACATACTGCCGACCGAGCGCACCGTTGCCTCGCGCATACCCTCGCGTTGTGAGGCACGTCGCCTTAGCGCCCTTGAGTGTCCGCACATACTTATGCTGTTGGGCGATGCCGCGTGCGGTGTCATCGAGCCGCTGTTCCCGTGCAAAGGTGAACTGCTTTACGACACGCCGTTACAACAGGGTGGCGGAAGTATAAAGGGTTACGCGATAACCGACAATACGACTGTCGAGCAATTGAAATCGGCAGTGACTAAACTGTACGTCGGCGATGGCAACCACTCGCTTGCGGCGGCAAAAACCTTGTATGAGGAGATCAAGACGCGTCTTGGCGCGACGGCACAGCATCATCCGGCGCGTTACTGCCTTGCAGAGATAATAAACCTCTACTCCCCTGCCCTGCCGGTACTTCCTATACATCGCGCGTTTTTCGGTTGTGATGCACAGCACATCGAGACGGCGGCGGCAAAGCTTTTCAGCGGTGGTGACGGCGAACTTATCATCTACGGTGGCGAAGAAAAATTTGTCATAAACTACGATGAGAAAAAATACCCCGTGACGGTGCTTGCGGCGGACGAGCTTTTTGCCGAGATACAAAAGGCAGTACCCGGTGCGCATGTCGACTACATCCACGGCGACGAGGAGCTTATGGAACTGGTGCGCGAGGGCGCGGCAGGTTGCATGATGCCCTATCCTGAAAAGGAAAAGCTTATTCCCTATATCGAGCAAAATGGTGTGTTCCCGAAAAAATATTTTTCACTGGGGCACGGTGCCGACAAACGATACTACATTGAGTGTCGCAATATAATTGAGGAGCGATAACATGTCACAAAAGTTTTACATTACAACGCCTATCTACTATCCGTCCGACAACCTGCACATAGGTCACGCCTACTGTACCGTTATGGCGGACACGCTTGCGCGATACGCTCGAATGATGGGAAAGGACGTGTTTTTCCTCACCGGCACCGATGAGCACGGCAAAAAAATCGAAGACAAAGCCGCCGCGGCAGGCATTACACCCAAACAGTATGTTGACAACATCGTTGCCGGCATCAAAGACCTGTGGAAACTTATGGACATAAGCTACGACAGGTTTATCCGCACCACCGACGACTATCACTGTGAGTCGGTGCAGAGGATTTTCAAGGATCTATACGACAAGGGCGACATCTACAAGAGCAGTTACGAGGGCCACTACTGCAAGCCGTGTGAGAGTTTTTGGACACAGACACAGCTTGTGGATGGCAAATGCCCTGACTGTAGCGGTGAGGTAACGCTCGAGAGCGAGGAGGCATACTTTTTCAAGCTGTCCGCCTATGGCGACCGACTGCTTGAACTTTACGACCAACACCCTGAGTTTATCGAGCCTGCAACGCGCCGCAACGAGATGACCGCCTTTATAAATCAAGGGCTGACCGATCTTTGCGTGTCGCGCACGTCGGTGAGCTGGGGCATCCCCGTTGAGTTTGACAAATCACACACCGTCTATGTGTGGGTGGACGCGCTGTCCAATTACATCAACGCACTCGGCTATGGCAACGACCGCTACAACGATTATGAAAAATACTGGCCGGCAGAACTTCACCTCGTCGGCAAGGAGATACTGCGTTTTCATACTATCATCTGGCCGGCAATGCTTATGGCGCTTGATTTGCCGCTGCCAAAGCAGGTTTACGGTCATGGTTGGTTGTTATTCTCCGGCGGCAAGATGAGCAAGTCAAAGGGCAACGTCGTCGACCCTGTTGTGCTTTGCGAGCGATATTCTGTCGATGCACTGCGCTACTTTTTACTGCGCGAAGTGCCACTGGGTAACGACGGTGAGTTTTCCAACGAGGCGCTGTTTTCGCGCATAAATCAGGATTTGGCAAACGACCTCGGAAACCTGCTGTCGCGCACCGTTTCGATGCAGATAAAGTATTTTGACGGCACTCTGCCGACAGAGCAGGTGGCTGACGAAGCGCAGGACAGCGACATTTTAGCCTCGGTGGCAGGTGTTGTGCAGGCGGTGGACAAGCAGATGGAGCGCCACAACATGCCGGAGGCACTTGCCGCCATATTCGGTGTCGTGAGCGCCGCCAACAGGTATATCGACAAAACCGCACCGTGGGGACTTGCAAAGTCGGAGGAGAACAGACCGCGCCTTGCACGTGTCATGTACAACCTCGGCGAGGCACTGCGCCATGTGGCGATACTTATACAGCCTTTCATGCCATCTACAAGCCCCAAAATGCTTGCCGCGCTAGGCATCGAGCCGGGCAGTGAGCTTTCAACATATGACAGCTTAAACGGCAAGGCATTACCGGCGGATTTCTCCGTAAACGCGACACCGGCACTGTTTCCGCGCATCGACGTCGACGCGGAGTTAAAGGCACTTGAGGCGCATCTGCCGACACCGGCTGAACAGCCCAAACAGCCTGTCAAGGAGAAAAAGGCGGACAAAAAAGACAAAACCGAAACGGTCGGCACCATCAACTTTGACGATTTTATGAACATCAGCCTCCTTGCCGCCGATGTTGTGGCGTGCGAAAAGGTGGAAAAGTCCAAAAAGCTGTTGAAACTGACACTGAACGACGGCACCGGTGAGCGCACCGTTGTTTCCGGCATTGCAGAATTCTACTCGGCGCAGGATATGGTCGGCAAAAAGGTAGCTATCGTAGCAAATCTAAAACCGGCAAAGCTGTGTGGTGTTATGAGCGAGGGCATGATCCTTGCGGCAGACACCGATGACAGGATAGAGGTCATCTTCCTGCCGGAGAGCATTGCGGTAGGTAGTCGGATTAGGTGAGTGGGCATTGCCTGTATATTAACCCATCTAACTCAATGAAACTTATTTAAGAGCAATCCCCCTATCGGTGGTGGGGTTGCTCTTTGATTTTCACCAAAGGTGAAAATTCAGCGGAAAACAACAAGGTAAGCCTGTAAAATCAGCTCACAGAACAAATCTTATAGTCCTTAAACTTGAAGTCCAAAAGAATTTTGCCTATCAATGCGGTGGAAACATGTGCTACACGCTGTTCCTTTAATAGTACACCGAATTGTTAATTTTGACGATAGCAAAACCGAAACATACTGTATGCATTTCGATTGACGCTAGCACAGATCGGCAAATTTTTTCACGAAGATGTGTTCGTTTTCAAGTTGAATAACTATATAACGAATTATTTAATCAGCTTTGATTATAAAACAAATAACCCCTGCCACCGGCGGGGGTTATTTGTTTTAACAATTTGTTCGGGATTAATATCTCTTGGTGCGCTCAACATATTTTGTGTGCAACAGCGCATGTGCCTTGTGGCTACCCGGTGCGCCAAGATATTCGCCGTAAAGGCTCTTGATGCTCTCATTGTTATGGCTGACACGGTTTTTAGATGCCTTGTCCTCGCCGTAAAGTGCAGAAGCGCGCAGACCTTTGAGATCTTTAAAGTTGCGGACAACTGCCGGTTGTACCGGCTGACCACCACCGTTTACACAGCCACCGGGGCAAGCCATAAACTCAATGAAGTCATATTCTGCCTCGCCGGCTTTGATGCGACGTAACACTTCGTGACAGTTGGAAAGGCCGGAGGCTACACAAACACGAACCTTTACGCCTGCAACCTCGTATGTTGCTTCCTTGATGTTTTCTGTACCACGAACATCGTTAAAGTCAAGGCTTGCCGGCTCTTCGCCTGTAAGGGTTGCAACCGCTGTACGCAGTGCGGCTTCCATAACACCACCGGTTGCGCCAAAGATGTGTCCTGCGCCGGAGGCTTCGCCCAGAGCGGGGTCAAACTGCTCGTCCGGCAGGTTGACAAAGTCGATACCTGCGCGGTAGATAACGCGTGCAAGCTCACGTGTTGTAAGTGCTACGTCAACGTCCGGCAGACCTGAGGCCGCTTGGTTTTCACGTCCTACCTCAAACTTTTTAGCTGTGCAAGGCATGATGGACACTACAAAGATGTCCTCGGGCTTTTTGCCGATCTTTTCAGCATAGTATGTCTTTGCAACGGCACCGAACATCTGTTGCGGGCTCTTACAGGTGGACAGATTTTCGATAAAGTCGGGGTGGAAGGTCTCGCAGTATTTTACCCAACCCGGACTACAGCTTGTGATAAGCGGAAGTGTACCGCCGTGCTGTACGCGGTGTAAAAACTCGGTTGCCTCCTCCATGATGGTGAGGTCAGCGGCAAAGTCGGTGTCATAAACGCCGTCAAAGCCCAGGCGACGCAGTGCGGCAACCATCTTGCCCTCTACATTGGTGCCGATAGGCATGTGGAAAGCTTCGCCCAGTGTAGCACGTACCGACGGTGCTGTCTGCACGATAACATGCTTTGTGTCATCGGCAAGCGCCGCCCATACCTTATGGGAATCGTCTTTTTCAGCAATAGCGCCGGTCGGACAGACAACGATACACTGACCGCAGGATACGCAGGTACTGTCGTTTAAGTCTGCTTCAAAAGCACAAGCAACGTGAGTTTTAAATCCGCGCTCGTTAGCACCGATACAACCGACTGCCTGCCACTTGTTACATGCAGCGATACAGCGACGGCAAAGTATACATTTAGAGTCGTCACGTGTCATGTGGACGGCACTGTCGTCGGTGATGTACTCATTTTTAACACCGGCAAAACGGTCGGTGTTGGTTATGCCATACTCCTGACACAGGCGCTGAAGTTCACAGCTACCACTACGCACACAGCCAAGACAGTCCTGATTGTGTGTGGAAAGTGTCAGTTGCAGGTTAGTTTTGCGAGCGTTGTGCACGCGCGGACTTTGAGTGTTTATCTCCATGCCGGCGGCTACAGGGTGAACACAGGCAGTGACAAGACTGCGTGCGCCCTTGACCTCGACAACGCACACGCGACATGCGCCGATGGCGTTGATTTCTTTGAGGTAGCACAGTGTGGGAATCTCTATTCCGAGGTCGTGGCAGACCTCCAAAATAGTCTTGCCCTCCTGCACCTCGTAATCAACACCGTTGATTTTTACATTAATGTTAGCCATTTTTTCCTCCAAAAATCTTACTGCCTGACAATGGCATCAAATTTGCATTTTTCTATGCATGCGCCACATTTAATACAGGTATCGGTATCAATAACATGAGCCTGCTTAACTTCGCCACTGATAGCACTAACCGGACAAACACGCTTACAAGCTGTGCAACCCTTACACTTATCAGCAATAACAAAGAAATTGACAAGATCTTTACAAACGCCGGCAGGGCAACGTTTTTCGTTGATGTGTGCCTCATACTCGTGACGGAAGTAACGCAGTGTCGAGAGTACCGGGTTTGGCGCTGTCTGACCCAGACCGCACAGAGAGTTGTCTTTAATGAAAGCCGCAAGCTCTTCGATATCATCAATATCCGACGGTTTGCCGTTGCCGGAAGTGATTTTTTCAAGCAGTTCAAGCAGACGCTTTGTACCAACACGGCACGGGGTACATTTACCACAGCTCTCGTCGACGGTGAAGTCAAGGAAGAACCTTGCGATGTCAACCATACAGGTCTCTTCGTCCATGACGATAAGACCGCCCGAACCCATCATGGAACCGATGGCGATAAGGTTGTCGTAGTCAATGGGGGTGTCGATAAGCGATGCGGGAATACAGCCACCGGACGGGCCACCCGTCTGAGCCGCTTTAAATTTCTTGCCGTTCGGGATACCGCCGCCGATGTCCTCGACGATCTCGCGCAGGGTTGTACCCATCGGGATTTCAACAAGGCCGGTATTATTTATCTTGCCGCCCAGAGCAAACACCTTTGTGCCCTTTGACTTTTCGGTACCCATCGAGGCGAACCACTCGGCACCGTTTAGGATAATCTGCGGAATGTTTGCGTATGTCTCAACGTTGTTGAGGATGGTGGGCTTGCCAAAAAGACCCTTGACCGCCGGGAACGGAGGACGGGGACGCGGCTCACCGCGGTTGCCCTCGATGGAGGTCATAAGAGCTGTCTCCTCACCGCAGACAAATGCGCCCGCGCCGAGTTTTATCTCTAAATCAAAGTTAAAGCCTGTGCCGAAGATATTTTCGCCCATAACGCCGGACTCTTTTGCCTGGTCAAGAGCAATCTGTAGCCTTTTAACGGCGATGGGGTACTCAGCACGCACATAGACGTAACCCTTGTCAGCGCCGATAGCGTAGCCGGCAATTGCCATAGCTTCAATAAGTACATGGGGGTCGCCCTCGAGCACACTTCTGTCCATAAATGCGCCGGGGTCACCCTCGTCAGCGTTACAGCAGACGTATTTTTGACTGCTTTCACTCGCCTTACATAGCTTCCACTTGATACCGGTCGGGAAACCGCCGCCGCCTCTGCCGCGCAGACCGCTGTCCAGAATTTCCTTTACAACGTCGTCCGGTGTCATCTCGGTCAAAACCTTACCGAGTGCCGCGTAGCCGTCGTAAGCTACATACTCTTCAATCTTTTCGGGGTCGATAACACCACAGTTGCGAAGTGCAACACGCTTTTGCTTTTTGTAAAAGCCGGTGTCGTTGAGGGATTTGACGATGCCGTCTTCCACCGTCTCGGTATAGAGCAGGCGGGTGACGATACGTCCTTTGAGCAGATGCTCGGACACGATTTCAGGTATATCCTTGACGTCTACCATCGAGTAGAAAGCGCCTTCGGGATAGATAACAACAATCGGACCTAACGCACAAAGACCGAAACAACCTGTTGTTACGACCTTGACTTCCTTTTCAAGACCTGCCGTGACAAGCTCTTTTTCAAAAGTCTCAATAATTTTTACACTGCCGGAGGAGGTACAACCGGTACCGCCGCAGACAAGCACATGGGATCGATACATATAAAAGCACCATTAGCCTTTCCGCTCACAAATCATCAGGCTCGGAACCGCCGTGAGCAGTACGATTCCGTTATGTTTTATTTCGCGCCTATTGTGTATTCCGTAACTGCGTTGCCGTTGACAATGTGGTCGGTAACGATTTTAGAAACCTTTTCCGGTGACATTTTAACGTAGGTAACCTTTTCCTGACCCGGTACAAAAACTTCAACAACCGGCTCGTATTGGCAGATGCCTATGCAACCTGTCTGTGCAACCGTTACATTTGTTAGTTTGCGCTTTGCAATTTCGTCCGAGAAGGATGTCAGCACGGGACGTGCTCCTGCCGCTATGCCGCATGTAGCCATACCAACAACGACGCGAATGTTGCCCTTTGCGTCGTCACGAACGCCGATGGTTTCTCTAGTCTTGTCGCGTAACGCTTTGAGTTCTTCCAAACTTTTCATAATTTTATTTCCTCTGTATGCTCTTTTATATACTGCCGGACAAAAGCCGCAACGTCCGGCTCGGATAGCGGTACACCCTCTAAGATGTCTTTAAGCTGTACCGTGTCGGTGCAAAACTCACCTTTTGGGGTAGCGTAGCGGTAGAAAAAATCCATATGCTCGTTACAGGTGATAAGCACCATAAATGTTTCGGTCATGTCGCCGACGGGCAAACAGTCGATGTGGCCCGTGTCAAAACTTGCTGTGACACAGGTGCCGACACCCGGCTCGGAGGTGATGTCGAAACTTCCGCCGGTCTGCTCTGCCGCCATTTTAAAAAACGGCACACCCAGCCCGACTCGTCTTGTCGTGCGCGATGTAAAAAACGGATCGGTGACATGCGCTAACTGCTCGGCGTCCATGCCGCAACCGTTATCCCTCACAACAACGGTGAGACGGCTGTCTTTAAAGTCCAGCTCAATATCAACGCGTGTCGCCCCCGCCTTAACGGAGTTTTGCGCTATATCGAGTATGTTTAGCGACAGCTCTTGCATAGTTTATATATTGTACTGTGCGAGTATGCCATCGACATCGTCTGTTGTCAGACGTCCGTGGACGTCCTCATTTACGGTGAGAACCGGTGCAAGTCCACAAGCGCCGATACAGCGACATGCCTCAAGCGTGAACAGACCATCCTCGGTGGTCTCGCTGTTGCCGATGTTCAGTTTTTGGCTTAAACGGTCAAATATATCACCGGCGCCCTTAACGTAGCACGCGGTGCCAAGACATACAGAGATCGTGTACTTCCCCTTTGGATTTAGTGAGAACTGGGAGTAGAATGTTACAACGCCGTAAATTTGTTCCAGCGGCAACTCCAGTTCCTCCGAGACGACACGTTGAACCTCAATAGGGAGGTAGCCAAAGATTTCCTGAGCGACCTGAAGTGCGGGCATAAGCGCACCTTGCTCGGATTTCATCTCATTCAGCTTTTTTCTCAGCGTGTCAATTTGCTCCGCAGTACCTTTAAACGGAGCAACTTTAACATTTCCTGCCATAGATAAATTCCTTTCTGAAGTATATAATTTTATAGCCTTAGTTAAAATTATATCATATAAAATCGTTAAAGGCTATAGCAAATTTGTAAAAATTTTGAGTTTTTTTATTGCAAGGTGACGAACAGTAATGTATACTTAATTATATAGTTGAAATTTAGTGGCAAAACAGTCTCGGTGCAGATAATACCGAGTTACCGCAAACTTAAATGAGGTGTTTTATGACGATTGGTGATATAGTAAATATTTTAGGTGCTGAGCTTGTCTGCGGACAGGATCACATCGACACGGAGGTGCACACGGCCTGTGCAAGTGACATGATGAGCGATGTGCTCGCGTTTGTGAAAGATCAGGCGGTACTGCTGACCGGTCTTTTAAACACACAGACGGTGCGTACAGCGGAGATGATGGATATTATTTGCATCGTGTTTGTGCGCGGCAAAAATCCCACTGAAGACATTATAGAGCTTGCAAACGAGCGTGGCATTGCGGTTGTTAAAACCGAAAAGCGCATGTTTGAGGCGGCAGGCCGACTTTACGCCGCCGGACTTGCCGGCGGAGACACGCACTGACACTTTAGGAGGTTAACATGAACAAGGACGACATACTTTTGACATTTACCGTGCCGGGTGACGATTTTACGCGCGCCGGCGAGGCCTCCAGCATAGTTAAGCGCAACTTAAAAAAATTAGGTCTGCCACCGGACACGATACGCCGTATTGCCATAGCTCTTTACGAGGGAGAAATTAATATGGCGATACATGCTCACGGCGGTGACATAGAGGTTGTTATCGGCAACGACTGCGTTGAGTTGCTTTTAAAGGACACAGGCCCCGGCATACCCGACATCGAAAAGGCGATGCAGGAGGGTTTTTCCACTGCTACGGCACAGGTTCGCAATCTAGGGTTTGGTGCCGGCATGGGTCTGCCCAACATGAAACGCAACAGTGACAGCATAGATATACAGTCCGCCGTCGGGGAGGGCACAACAATAAAGATGATTGTAAACATACCGGAGTAACTTCATGTCAAGCAGTGACCAAAAATTTCATTCCGTGCGCCTTGACCGCGATAAATGTTGCGGATGCACCAATTGTGTAAAGCGATGTCCAACCGAGGCGATAAGGGTGCGTGACGGTAAGGCGCGGATTATAGAGGACAGGTGTATCGACTGCGGCGAGTGCATACGCGTGTGCAAACAGCACGCAAAACTGCCGGTTGTCGACCAGTTGTCGCAACTAGAGGCTTACAAGTATAAAATCGCCCTGCCGGCACCGGCACTTTTCGGGCAGTTTAATAACCTCGAAAGTGTTTCGACGGTGCTGTACGGACTACTGAAAATGGGGTTTGATGACATTTTCGAGGTGGCAAGGGCCGCAGAGTGCGTCAGTACATACACACGCTCGGAGCAGTTTTTCGACACCCTCACAAAGCCTATAATCAGCTCGGCATGTCCGGCGGTCGTGCGTTTAATTCGCGTGCGTTACCCCGAACTACTTGAAAACGTGCTTGCGCTCAACTCACCGATGGAGGTGGCGGCGCGCGCGGCGAGAGCCGAGGCGATGCAACAGCATGGACTTCGCTCCGAGGACATCGGCATATGCTTTATTTCCCCATGTGCGGCAAAGATGACAGCGACAAAGTCACCGCTTGGCACCGATTACTCCGCCGTTGACCTTGTTGTCGGCATAAGGGACGTCTATCCACTACTCATTCAAGCGATGAGCAAGCAGGATGATGCGGAACTGTACTCACAAGCAGGGCGCATAGGTCTGAGCTGGGGTAGCAGCGGCGGCGAGGCGGCGGCACTGTTGCGCAACAATTACCTTGCGGCGGACGGCATCGAAAACGTTATAAACGTGCTGGACAATCTGGAGGACGAAAAGCTTGCCGGACTTGATTTTGTCGAGCTCAATGCCTGTTGCGGCGGCTGTACCGGCGGCGTGCTAACCGTTGCAAACCCTTACATGAGCAACACCAATTTGAAAAGTTTAACCCAATACATGCCGGTGATGGGTCACGCTGTGTTGCAATGTCCCGACGAGGTTATAAGGTACGACAAGGAGCTTACACACCTGCCGGTGCTACAGCTCAACTCCGACAGGCGCACGGCACACGCAATGATGCAACAACTGCGCGATATAGAGGCACACCTGTATGGCATGGATTGCGGTGCATGCGGCGCACCGTCTTGCAAGGCGCTCGCTGAGGACATAGTGCGCGGCTTTGCCACCGAGGAATTTTGCATGTACAAGATGAAAGACAGGGTGCGCTCGGCGGCACAAAAGCTGTCGGAACTGTCCGAGATGTTCCCTCAGTTGAAGGAAACCGGCGAGTGGGAGGGGTAATCACACTCGGTTGACAAGTTATTATGTTTTGTGATATTGTAGAGTTAGGATTTTCACCTGTGAGGGTTGCATGGACTTAACAATCAATATGCTATGGGACAACGAGGCTTGTGTATGGGTAGCCACAAGCGACGACATCCCCGGACTTGTGCTTGAGATGGGATCTTTTGACGGTTTGGTTGAAAGGTTGCGATATGCAATACCCGAATTATTGGAGTTAAACAGTAGCAAATGCGGTTTTTGTGACCTAAATATTGTCACTAACCGCCACGTTCGGGTAGAAATGTAATGGCAGAATATGAAAAAAAGGTGCGCAAACTGTTATTGCAGAATAATTGCTCTTTTGTAAGGCGCGGAATTGGTACAGTCCTATTTCTCGACGACATATATAGTCATTCAACTTTAAAAACGACATGAGATTGCCGAGCAGAAATTTCGCCTATCAAGGCGGAGGATTGAGTAATACTAAAGTATTGCGATTGACGACAACGCAGATAGACGGGATTTCTGCCGGGAAGATGTGGTGTTTTTCAAGTTGAAGGACTATAACTGTTGATACTCGCATAAAATCGCGTCACACGGCAAATGCAATATTAAAGCAATGTGGCATAAACTTTAAATTTTAACAAGGAGCACCACCCATGACAGTACAGCAACTTATCGACCACTGTAAATTTGATATAATCTGTGACGGTGACGGACTGGACAGCGCTATAACCCCCGACATCTACTGCTGTGACCTTTTGAGCTACGCTATGGTGCGCGCGCCACAGGACGGTGTGTGGGTAACCGTTATGGGTAACCGCAACGTCGTGGCGGTGGCATCGCTCACCGATACAGCATGCGTCATCATCGCCGACGGCAGTGTGCCGGACGAGGACGCGCTGAGCGCCGCGCGAGAACAGGGCGTCGTACTGCTCAAAAGCGGACTGCCGGTGTTTGAGACGGCAAAGCTTGTCGAGCAAGCACTGACATGAGTTGTTTTTATGACCTACATATCCACACGGCACTGTCACCGTGCGGCGACGACGACATGACCCCCAACAACATCGTCAACATGGCGCTGTTGTGTGAGTTGGATGTCATCGCCGTCACCGACCACAACTCCACCGCCAACTGCGAGGCGGTTGTAAACGCAGCGCAAGGTACCGGTCTTACCGTGCTGTGTGGCATGGAGCTGTGCACCTCCGAGGAGATACATGTCGTCTGCCTTTTGCCGGACGTCGACGCGGCGAGATATTTCGGCAACTATGTAAAAAGCCGCAGTCTGCCCGTAAAAAACCGCAGTGACATATACGGGCGGCAACTGCTGATGGACGCGCAGGACAACATCGTCGGTGAGGAGCAGACGCTACTGCTGACCGCCGCCGACATCTCCGTCACAAACCTGCACCACATATTATACCACTACGGTGGTGTGGCTGTGCCGGCGCACATCGAGCGCGAGAGTTACGGTATGTTGTCGGTGCTGGGCACAGTGCCACAGGACTGTTTTTCGGCGCGGTGGAGGTGAAACGTTACGAGAATTTTATTGCGCGCCCTACCTCAACCGATGTAAAACAGCGGTACAAAATCATCACGAGCAGTGATGCCCACAACCTTGCCTCTATTAACGAGGCGCAAAACACCCTGCCTGTGGGCGCTGATTTTAAAGATATACACGCATATTTAAGTGAGATTTAAATTGAACAACGAAAGCATAATTACAAGCAGAAAAAACGAGCGCGTCGTGCGCACCGCCGACATACTGCGCGGCAAAATAAAGGACGAGGGCGGACTTTTCGCCGTCGAGGGGGTGCGCCAGTGCAAAGACGCGCTTGCCGCCGGCGTACTGCGCGAGCTGTTTATCACAGAAAAATGCCTCGGCAAAAACCTGTGCTTCGACCTTGGTGACATACCGGTAAACATCGTTATGGAGCACGTTTATGAGCGCATAACGCTGTTAAAATCGCCGGAAGGGGTGTGCGGTCTGTGCACTTTACCGATTGCGCCGACGTTAAAAAGCTCCGGGCGGTACGCGGTACTGTGCGACATACAAAACCCCGAAAACGTTGGTGCTATACTGCGCAGTGCGGCAGCGTTTGGCTTTGATGCCGCGGTTATGGTGGGCAACTGTGCCGACGTGACAGGCGCAAAGACGGTGCGCGCGGCGGCAGGCGCGGTTTTTGTACTGCCCACGATGCGCATGAGTAGCGATGAATTTTTCACCATTACAAAAACGGAAAATCTGCGCACGATAGCGATGACTTCGGCCGGTGACATAACGCTGGACGATTGCGCGGCGCAGGACGGCACGGCGGTGCTTATCGGCAACGAGGGCGCAGGGCTTACCTCCGACGTAATATCGCAGTGCGACTCTACAGTGCGCATTGAACTGTGCGACTTTGAATCGCTAAACGCGGCGGTGGCGGCCGGCATTGTACTACACAAATTTAGGAGATAAAAAGACATAATGGCAGATGTAAACTTATTACCAATTGTAATGTCCGTTGTAATTTCATACCTTGTCGGCAGCATCATGTTTGCCGTTTTGATTTCAAAGGGGATCTACAAACAGGACATTCGAACCCTCGGCAGTAAAAACGCCGGCATGAGTAACATGATGCGTAACTTCGGCAAAAAGGCAGGTATCGGCACATTTGTCGGCGACCTGCTCAAAGGCACTGTCGCGGTTGTCGTGTCATCGCAGATTGGCAGTGCTTTTGACGGTAATGAGTTGACGGTGGTGCTCTGCACATTTTTGGGCGCGCTCGGCGCAATGTTCGGACATATGTTCCCACTTTACTTTGGTTTTAAGGGTGGCAAGGGTGTCGCGACCGGTGTCGGCTGTGTGTTTGGTGTCAACCCCGTCGTCGCGCCGATACTGCTTATCATATTTTTTATAGCATTTAAGAGCACCGGCTACTTTTCCGTCGGCAGTATAGCCGGCACGGTGGCTTTCCCGATACTACATCCGCTTTATTCCATGCTTGTCGGGGTACAGCTTCTGCCTGTCGAACTTTTTTTGTCGGTTGTGCTTTCGGGTATTGTGGTGTTTATGCACCGCTCGAACCTCGTGCGCCTTATCAAACACACTGAGCCGAAATACGGCAGTAGCAAGAACAAATGAGCAGAATATACTTTACCGATGAAAGCGGCGCACTGTCGCAGGAGGATATCCGTCACATGACGCGTGTGTTGCGCGCCCGTGTGGGGGATGTTTTTCGTCTGTCCGACGGAGCGGGTAACGACTACAGCTGTGTAGTGACAAGCCTGTCGCCGTTTTTATACGAACAAAAGGCGCAACTGCCGCCGACCCTGCAACGTCGCCGGCTGACGGTGCTACTTGCCGCCTCAAAGCAGGACAAACTTGCAACGACAATACGTCGCCTGACGGAACTCGGCGCGGCGGACATAGTGATATTCAAATCCGCCAACGGCGATGCAACACTAAAGAACTTTGACTTTAAAGCAGAGCGCTACAGGAAAATTGTTATAGAAGCGGCAAAACAGTGCGGACGCAGTACTCTGTGCAACATACACTTTGCAAAGGATTTTGCCGCGGCACTGGGCAGTGCGCACGGCAGTGTGATATTCTGCCACGAAAAGGCAACTGTGCGGCTTTCGCAGATAACAGTGACCGATGACGTGACGGTGTGCATCGGTCCCGAGGGCGGTTTTGACGACAAAGAGCTTGCGCTCGCCGAGCAACAGGGTGCCACAGCGGTGCTCATCTCCCAAAACGTGCTGAGATGCGAAACCGCCGCCATAGCGGCCGCGGCAATGGTTATGGAGATGTGAAAAAACAAAGTTTGACTAAAATTTTAGGAAGCTAAAGTTCATTGTGTAAGTGCAAAATACAACTAGGGAATATTGAAAGCTTCAATTAGCGGTAACCCATGTTTCTTATCCCCCGCCGATGGCGGCGGATAAGAAACATGGGAAGTCAAATTGAGCGCTATATGTCGACACCCCAATTGGCAATTATTCGCATATATCTTGTTCGTCACACTCGCTAAACAACTTTTCACATTTCATGTGTGCATTAATGATAATGGCTTTGCTTTGACAAGGTCTCCCTCACCAATTTGGTCAAGTGTGTGACATGTAGCTGACATTAAAGTTAAATACATTTCTTTGTAAATGTTCATATTATCACCTCCATCTATATTTTAACCTGAAACAGGTTAAAAATCAACACCTAATTTTGTTTGTGTCATACTAAAATACAATGAAGACACAAATTTTGCGGTGATGATATGACCCACAACTACCGACTTCGCGATCTGCGCGAGGATGCAGACCTTTCACAAAGCCAAGTGGCACAGTATTTAGGCATGTCACAAACCGGTTATTCGAAATACGAAACCTATGAAAACGACATACCGACACAGGTGCTGATCAAACTGGCAAAGTTTTACGACACAAGTGTCGATTACATTCTGGGATTGACAGGGGTGCGTTGACAATATCTGTTTTAGCCGAGCTATAGTGTTAAATAACACCCCCTCGCCGGCGGCGATGGGGTGTTATTCTGTTTGAAATCAGTTCGGTGCAACCACTGCCGCGGCTGTTCCTATCAGATTTGCATTGTCGGCGCTGATAATCTCGATATAGCGTCCGAGCTGCTTTTCAAGATAGTGCTCAAAGTAGTAGTTGAGTTTCGGGCGGAAGTATTTCGACTTGTAGAATGTCGTGCCCTCCGCAACGACACACACGGGGCGCACCTTGCTCTTGCCGCGTCCTGTGCGGATAAGCACTCCGGCAAACTGCAATACCGTAAGCTTAGCTATGCGCTCAAACATGGCATCGGCAAGCAATAGTATCGTCTCGATGTCGTCCGGCTGTGTGCACAGATCGTTTAGCTCGCCGCTTTTGAGGGGGTCAAAGCAGAACTTGTCAATGTTCATCGCCTGTAGGCTTTGCATAGCCGCTATGTTTGCCGCCGTGCCTGCGCTGAACAGTCCGTCCTGCGCCGCCTGTTTGAGCCACAGCAAAAACATGCCGCCCTGATAAGCACCGCCGGTCATCTTTTCCATGAGGTGGTCGCCGGGTATAAGCGTGCCGTTGTCTAGCGTGATGTCAAGCTCGGCGCGCGGCATACGGATGTATTTTCCGCTTTCGGTGTTGATAATCATACTGCCGCCAACCGCCATCGCCTCGGGGTTTTTGGTTATAAGCTCGGTCGGCTCGCTGTAGCACAGGTTGGTGCCTGTGCCAAGAATAAAGCCGATGTAGCCGTCGTATCTGCTGGGGTCACTGCACGCGACACCACCCATCAGCGATGCCACCGCGTCGTTGACAAGGCAGTACTTTTTGCCGGTAATACCGCGCTTTGCAAGCGTTTTTGCCACGCCCTCGCACACAAGGTTGCCCTTTGCGCCGTTGACGTAGACCTCCTTTGCAAGTGCAACGATAAGTCCGTCGCGTTCCTTTGTTATGTTGCACTCGTAGGAAAAGCATATGCCTACGTAGTCGCTCTCGTTTATCACCGGCATGAGGTAATCGCACAGCGTCTCGTTAAACTGCTCATACTCGATAGCGCCCTCGGTGCCGGGCATTGCGTACTTTTGAAAGTATTCCACCCTTGCGCCACCGCCCTCAAATATGACCGTCGCAACGCGCAGGTTTGTGCCGCCGGCATCGACGACAATCACCTTTTCACCCTCTTTGACGTTTATGTCGGCGCTGACAAATGTCGGTATGGCACACAGCCCCGAATCGTCACTGCCGGCAAGACTTGTGCCCAAAAACTCGGCGTAGCGCTCGCTCTCGAGTGCAAGATCAAAGCTGTCCGCGCTTATGCCGTGACGTAATAAAAACTCTTTAACTGCCTGTGCTTTTGTCATGATGTCTCCTTTTTAGTCGGTGTATATTCTCTCAACGCGTGGGGATATGTTGCAGAGTATCTCGTAAACAATTGTACCGCTTCTGCGTGCTATTTCCATCGCGTCCATCGCCGGATAAATGCCCATCAATACAACCTTGTCACCTATGTTCGGCTTATTGATGTCAGTCACGTCCACAACCAGCTGATCCATGCATACGTTGCCGATAACCGGTGCCGGCTCTCCCCCCACCGACACGATACCGCACCCCGAAAGGTGTCGCGGATAGCCGTCGGCGTAGCCCACCGTAATTGTTGCCACGGTACGCTCGGTGGTGGCGCGGTAGGTTCGCCCATAGCTTACCGCCTCGCCTGCCGTGAGGGTGTGCACCTGTGCAACGGTGGCGTGTAGGCTCAGTACCGGTTGCAGCCCGTCTATGTCGATGTTGCCGGGAGGATAACCCAAAAGACCTATGCCGCAACGCGCCGTGTTGCACACATCAAAGCGACCAAAGGCGGTGCCGGCGGTGTTCTCGCTGTGAATGTAGGTAAAGTTCTGCCCCTTTACCGCAAAATCGCGCACCAAATTGACAAACAGTTGTTGCTGTGTGTGCGTAAACTCGGTGTCGTCGCTGTTTTCGCAGTCGGCAACGGCAAAGTGAGTGAAAATCCCCTCCGGTATCAGCGACGGCAAAGCAAACAGCTTTTGCATCCCCTGCCTGTCGTCATGCTTAAAGCCGAGACGGTTCATACCGGTGTCGACCTTTAGGTGGTACTTTATAGAAAGTCCGTGCTGTGCAAGCCGCTCGCTGTGACGGCGCGCGTAGTCGTAGTCGTACATGGTGGCGCAGATGTCGCGCTGTGCCGCCTCGACAATGTGCTCGCTCGAGATGTAGCCGAGCACGACGATGGGTTTTGTTATACCTGCCTCGCGCAGGCGAAAGCCCTCCTGTACCGTCGCGACGCCAAAAAGCTGCACCTTGTCGCAAATCGTCCTTGCCACCTCGGTGGCACCGTGGCCGTAACCGTCCGCTTTGACCACTGCCATGAGGTTTTTTTGCCCTGCAAAGCCGCGCATAACATCACAGTTATGGCGCAGTTTGGTGCGATTTACAACGGCAAAGCAACGACTGTTATTACTCATAGACCTTCTTTATGCGGATATCCTCGCCGGCAAAGTGCAGTTGGTCGCAACTTCCGAGCAGGCGCGAAGAGATTTTCTCGGTGTAACGCGCACAGAGCATATCCTGTGTTGTTATGTTGGTGGTGTATATGGTGCAACGCTTGGCATTCAAACGCTGATTCAGTATGTTGTACAGCGTGTTGAGCATCGGCGCATTGACAAGTTCACTGCCCAAATCGTCGATGATGAGCATTTGCGTCTCGGTCAAAAAGTTGAGCACATGTGAGGCACCGCTTCGGCGCTCGGCTTCAAGCTCTGCAAATATATTGCCGGCACTGACGTACACGGCGGTAAAGCCGTTTTTCAGCACCTCGTTTGCAATGGCAAGCGCGAGGTGGGTTTTGCCAAGTCCTGCCTCCCCTATCATCAATATACTGCGGTTGTCGGGAGAAAAATGGGTGGCAAACTCTTTGCAGTAGTCGTAGATGTCCTGCATGTGTGCGCGTGATGTCTTGCCAAGCTCCGGCACAAATGTCTCGGTGTAGTACTTTATGTCAAAGCTGTCAAAGTTTGAAAGTTCAAGGGGGGTCGCCTTTGCGAGGTCGTCGCGGATAAGTTCGTTTATCAGCGCGTGCACACAGCCACAGATATGCCCTTTATATCGACCTGTGTCACCGCACAGCGTGCACTCAAAGTCCGGCAAAAAGTCCTCATGGCGAACGCCGGCAGCTTGATACCGCTCTTCCAGCACCTTGTTCATGGTGGCGATGTGCCGCCCCGTCTGGTTGTGCAGTGCGCCGACAGCGGACAGTTCCTGTGCAACTTTTTGCGACAACTCCTGCCGCTGAGCCTCCAGATGTTGCAGGTTCGGGTTGTTTTTGTACATCTGCTCCGTCTTTTTTTGCAGACGTGCAAACGCGCGCTGTCGCCGTGTTGCTATGCGCGATATCGCCTTAGACTTGTACTGTTGGTATGAGAGCATCAACTGTCCTTTCTGCGCTTAAATGTCGGCACGGTAGCGCGATTTTTTATCATAACGTCGTCCTTTGGCGCTGTTGCTTTTGACGGTGTAGGGTTTATGTTAGAGCCGGAATACGCGGCGCGGATGTCCTTTAACGTCTTTTTGCCCTCACCGTGCCATCGCGTCAATATGCCGTTTATATAGCGTATTTTGCGCTTGTCGCCGGCGTGCATGACCGCTTCTTTTACAACTGCCTCATTAAAATCGTACTCCAAAAACCACCTTTCCACAAGTTTGGACTCAGCAAACGTCACCGAGTCGCTCGGTATGTCAAGTAGCGCGGCAGTGGTTTTGCAGTATTCCGCCACCTTATGTCGGCGTTCGAGGTGACGTTCGGCATCCGCTATCGTCGTTATGCCGGTCTGAAGCCAACCTTTGACCATCGTGTTGACATAGCGTATCGATGGCTTGTCACGCTCAAAGGCGCAGTGTGCAATGGCAAGCGCCAACATCTCGGTCGGTGCACCGTCACACAGCACAAGTGTCGCCAGAAGGGAAACGTCCCCCGGTGAAAGGGTGTGCCCGAGTATCTCCTGTGCCAGTCGCACAAGCGAGCGTATGTCCTCGTTATCGGCGGCGGCGAGCAGTGCATCACTTCGCGATATCTTAACGGGGGAATCCTTTATGTCTTTGGATGGTGACTTTTCGGTATCTCCACTGCTGACGATAAGCCCCAGTCCCTCTAAAAAATGCAGTTCCTTTTCTATCGTAGCGGGGGTGTACCTGCCGACAAGCTCGCTGTCGAGTTGGTGTATTGACATGGGGGTGGTGCTATAACAAAGACAGAGCGCAACACGCAGGCGCGCTTCGCTCATGGTGGACATTTTTTTCAATAGCAAAGAGGGCACTGTCACCCCCTCTTTGCGCGCGCCGTCTGCGAGGCTGTAGTTCATTGTTGTTCTCGTGTTTTTAATGCGATAAATTTATTTTATCATATTTTAATGTGTTGTCAACAATTTGAAGAGGTTAACCGACGAATATTTTTGTATTACCTCCCCCGCCGGTGGCGGGGGAGGTAATACAAAACGAACCGTTAGTGTGCAAAGCCATTTGGAAACATTCTCTTAAATCACTAACCATCAAAACCGTAAACATCGCGGTAAATTTTTTCTTTATACTGAAGAAACTCCGATTTTTGCATCGGTGCACGGTTGCGCATAAGCAACATGGGGATGGGGTTTTTATCCGCCTCCAGCGCCGGCATTATGTAGTGGAAACCGTTGAGATAAAACCCCCTGTGGCGGTAAAACTCTATGCGCCTTGCCGTTTCTTCGTCGGTTGGAAGCTCCACTTCAAAACAGATAGGGCAGTTGTAAGCCTGTCGCAACTCACGCAACATAACACTTCCCACACCTGTTCCGCGCGCCTTTTTGCTGACGGCGAAATGCTCGAGAAACACAAAGCCGTCCAGTTCGTACACCGCCATTACTGCTATAAGTTTTGACTGCAAAAATGTGCCGAATAGCTTATAGTCCGTGCGTTCCAAAAGGGCAAGTTGCCCCTGTTTACTGCGCAGTTCGTCAGGAGGAAAACTGTCCTTTAAAATCTTGTACACCTCATCAAACATCGATTTGTTCAGTTGTTTTAACATAGCTTGCTCCTTTAGTGTTTTCCGGTACTGTTAAGTTAAAATGAATGAAATATCATAGCGCTCTTGAAAATACAACTGTTTTCTTTTTTTGTCTTTCTTCACTACTTAGGCGGTGAGGAAAGACAGGCAACCGATATTTTTTCTTAACTCGAACAGAGACATAGGACTTTACTCCTTGCAATTCCCTCTCTGTTCATTTATACTATAGAAAAGATGAAAATATTACGGAGATGTTATGGATTTTATTATTTTGGGCGTTTTGGTACTGCTTACAGTTATAAATATAGCGGTGCTAATACTAAACATAAAATTTTCAAAACGTGACGGCTTTGACCCGTCGGCTATGGCAGAGCAGTTTCGCCTGTCACGTGAGGAGCAGGCGAATGCACTGGCGCTTGCACTGCGCTCACAGACGGACATGCAAAACACGGCAATGGGGCAGATAAGCGATCGACAAAACGCCACCCTTGGGCAGATAAGCGAAAGGCAGAACGCATCGCTTCGCGAGATGTCCGCCGCCATGAGCGAACGCCAGCAGCTTTTACAGTCAGGCATTGAGGCACAGCAAAAAAATCTTGCACAAAGCTTTCAGAACTTCATGATGCAAAACAACCAAAACTTCGAAAACATTCGTGCCACAATGGAACAGCGCTTGCTAGCCATGACACAGCAAAACGAGAAAAAGCTCGAGGAGATGCGTAACACCGTCGACCAAAAACTGCAAAAGACACTGGACGAAAAGCTCAACCGTTCCTTTTCACTTGTCAGCCAGCGGGTGGAGCAGGTTTACAAGGGGTTGGGCGAGATGCAAACACTTGCCGTCGGTGTCGGCGACCTGAAAAAGGTACTTGCCGGTGTTAAGACAAGGGGTATCCTAGGCGAAGTGCAACTTTCCGCTATCCTTGAAGAGATAATGACCGCTGAGCAGTACTGCGAAAATGTGCCGACAAAGCCCGGCTCTTCCGAGAGAGTGGAGTTTTGCATAAAACTACCCGGTGACGAGAGCGAGCACGTGCTACTGCCCATCGACGCAAAGTTTCCGGCGGACGTGTATATGGAGATTGTCGACGCATACGAGCGCGCCGACACCACCGCCGTGGCACAAGGACAAAAAAATCTCGAGCGCACGATAAAAGGTTTTGCAAAGGACATCAGGACAAAGTATGTAGAACCACCTTACACAACCGACTTCGCCGTCATGTTTTTGCCGACCGAGGGTCTGTTTGCGGAGGTGGTGCGCTGTGGAATATCGCAAAAGATACAGTCGGAATACAAGGTAATTGTTGCAGGCCCCACAACGATGGCGGCACTGCTGTCCAGCTTGCAGATGGGCTTTAAAACGCTACAGATTAAAAAGCGTTCTTCGGAGGTGTGGCAGGTACTTGCCGCCGTCAAGTCGGAGTTTGAAAACTTCAACAAGGCGCTAACCTCAACGCAAAACCGACTGCGTCAGGCGCAGGACGAGCTGGAAAGCCTTGTAGGTGTGCGTTCACGGCAGATACAGCGCAAACTGCGCGGTGTGGAAATTGCTGCCACCTCCACACCTGCCGCAAATGACCTGCAAGCTGTCCTCCCGGAAATTGCTGAGTAAAATACAAGCCAATTAACTGAAAAACGAAATAGTATTGCCGAGTGGAAGTTTCGCCTAACAGGACGGAAAGCATGGCCGGCACGTGATGATTCCTTAACAATCCACCGAATAGTCAATATGCGGTGTCAAACCAAAATTCACTGCATGTTTTCCGTTTATCACAGGCGCCTGATAGGCGGGCTTTGTGCAGGTGAGTTTTGCCGGATTGCATCGGCTTGGCTGGGCTACCCCCCAAAGTCCTCCAGTAGGCGCCTAAGTTCCGACTCGTTTTTCACGACTATGCCCTCAGACAGCGCGGCGACATCCTCTGGCGGCAGTACATCAAGGTATATATCGTAAACCTCGACGACCTTTCCGGACTCATCAAACAGCGCTACCATATCCCCCAGCGGCGCAAGGTGATAAAAATCCTGTGCTTGCTGTGTGGGCGGTTGTGGCTCACTTGAGTGCTGTGACACGTCCTCGACAACCGGCTCTGTCCTTAAATCGGAGTAGCTTGGCTCTTGTGTTGTCTGTTCGGCGCTCACCGGCACCGAGTACAAAAGCTGTATCGTTATGCTTACCACCATAACCACAGCGGTACAATAACCGAGAATCAACCACTTTTTCATAATTCACCCTATAATGTCGTTAAACTGAATGATTGTGTGACAGAAAGTGTTCCGACAACTCCATGCCTACCTCAATGAGTTGCACGGAAAAACTAGTCAAAACCATTAGCCACTTCCCTGTACAGTATATTTATTGACATTAAAAAGGGTGAATATTCATATTGCGTTTTCATTTTGGATTGCTACCCCCGTCCCCGACGGTGGAAGCATTTGGGAATATCTTAAAGTTGTTTAACTTGAAATCTTCACAAAATTGCTGAGAAGAAATTTCGCCTATCATGGCTGAGAGTCCGCGCGCTGTGCGTTGTTCTTTTAACAATACACCGGATTATTAATTTTGCTGATGGCAAAACCTAAACAACTTTGTCGTATTACGATTGACGCGAGAGAAACCTGTGGAATCTCTGCCGGAAGATTGTGGTGGATAAGTTAAATAATTGTAATCATATTCGCAAAATCACATGCTCAAAGCGTGGTTTTTTGCCCTCTTCAAGATGCATTACTCCGTAAGAATATTCTTCAAACGCACGCCCAAGTGCGCCGGGATTGAAAAGATGTATGTCATCTATTATATGATCAAACGGATGGTGTGTGTGGCCAAAAAGCACAATATCCGCGTCCTGTTGTTTTGCCACCTCGACCGTCTCCGCAAGCGATAGTTTCACATTGAGCAGGTTGCCATGGGTGTAAAGTATCCTGTAACCCATAATCGTCACAAGGCCGTCGGTTTGGTAACTCTGTTCACGGTCACAGTTACCGCGCACTGCGTAAAATTGTAGTGCCGGAAACTCTTTACAAAAACCAACTATGTCTTTAATACCGTCACCCAGAAAAAAAATGCCGTCAGCGCCCTTAGCACTCTCGCACAGATGTGCAAGGTGCTTTGTGTTGCCGTGTGTGTCTGAAACGACTAAGTATGTCATCTTTTTTCCAATGCTCCGTTGTAAAGTTTGTTTTTTGAAATGCCGGTTGCCCCCGACACCTCCTTTGCCGCCTGTGACAGTGCCATCCCCTGCTGTTCCAGCCGTAATACCTGTTGCAACGCCGTGTCAAAGTCCACCGCCTGCGTCTCCCCTGCCCCCTCTATGACAAGCACGTACTCGCCTTTGGGTTTTGTTTGGGTGTAAAGCTTTACCGCTTCGTCCAGCGTTGTATAATCGCAACTCTCGTAAATCTTTGTCAGTTCGTGATGTATGCTTATGTTCCTGTCGCCGAGCGCTGTGTGCATGTCCTTTAACGTACGTAACAGTTTGTGTGGCGCCTCGTAAAAAATCATCGTGCGACGTTCGTTTTTCAGTGAAAGCAGGTGCTCACTCCTCGATTTTGCCGATGTCGACAAGAAACCCTCAAAGCAGAACTTTCCCGTTGAAAGTCCACTTACCGACAATGCAGTCACCGCCGCACATGCACCCGGTACCGCCACAACTTTTATACCCCTCTGGCGTGCCTCTCGCACCAGTATTTCACCCGGGTCAGACACCGCCGGTGTACCGGCATCGGTGCAAAGGGCACAACTCTCTCCCTGCTGTATTCTGTCCAAAATTGCGCTTCCGCAAACAAGATTATGCGCATGATATGCCGTAAGGGGCTTTTTTATTTCCAGTGCGTTTAGCAGTTTCGCTGTGACGCGCGTGTCCTCCGCCGCTATAAAATCCACACCACCGAGTATCCGTACCGCGCGGTAGGTTATGTCCCCGAGGTTACCTATCGGGGTCGCGACAACATACAGCGCCGCTGTTATCTGCTCAGCCATTTTCCCCTTTCGATTGTGAGTGTGAGTGCGATTTATATATTCTCATAAGTTCCGCAGTGTGGTTTCCCCCTCGTGTCTCCACCACTAAATCAGGTAGTAGGTGCAGCCCCACTCCGCCGCCTTTGCGACCATCTATAAGCGCTAAAAAAGGTGCTCGACCGGATTTTGGACGCACAAACCTTAAACGTTTCGGCTCTATGCCGTGCGCGCGCATGATGCAAAATATATCCGCTATGCGCTGTGGCCGATGGCACATACAAAACCTGCCACCGTGCTTTAAATTTGCAGCCGCCGTCGCAACAACGTCGCTGAGCAACCCCTCGCGTTCATGCCTTATGGTGCTTCTGCTGTCATTTTGCGCCTTTTGACCACTTGTAAAATAAGGTGGGTTGCAACTTATCACGTCAAAAAGTTTTTCGCTTTTGTAGCCTTTTAAATCACGGCACACAGGCTCTATATTTGTAATATTTTGCTGTGCTACGGCGCGCTTTATAAGCTGTACGGCATCAGGCTGTATCTCAAGCGCCACAATGCGCCCCCTCACGCCGCTATCATAAAACCGAAAGGGCATAATGCCGCAACCGCTACACAAATCCAAAACGGACTCCGCACGCCGAACGTTGCAAAAATGTGAAAGTATCATGGCATCGGTACCAAACCTGTGGTTTTGGTCGATAAATAGCACCGTGCCGCCGCTTAATATTTCTTGTGTCATAACATATTCATTCAACTATATTTAAGTAAAACGCACCAAGCCTTTCATTAAAAGACCGGTGCGCTTTTGTTGTTTTAAAAAGATTGAGTAGTAAAGTATTATGATTATTCTTCGGAAATTGCATCGGTAGGACAGCAACCTTTGCAAGCGCCACAGTCTATGCATGTGTCGGCATTTATCTCGTAGTGCTCTGCACCCATAGATATTGCCTCAACGGGACATTCGCCCTCACAAGCGCCACAAGAAATGCAATCATTGTTAATAACGTGTGCCATAATAAAACCTCCAGTTAAATATTGTATATCTTTGCTTGTATATTTTATCACAATTGCCTTAAACACGCAAGAGATTTTTTCAATACTGAGCAAAAAACTTACAAAATTTGCAAAACCCACTTATAGGCAACCCTCACCACCTAAACCAAACACTTGCAAAAGTTGGTAACAATTGTTATAATGTAATGTAATTATTGTTTTACAATCTATTTTAAAGGAAACATATAATGAGTAATTTTAATTTCAAACAGCAGTTATCCGAGGTTGCAAACAGAATTTGCGCTATGAGAGAAATTGTAGGGCTGTCGGTTGAGGCAATGGCGGAACAAACCGGTATTACGGTGCAGGAGTACCTCCTGTGTGAGTCCGGTGAAAAGGAGTTCAGCGTTACATTTATCTACCGCTGTGCCCATATATTCGGCATCGACCCGACGGATTTGTTAAAAGGCCTTGGCCCCACGCTTTCCAGTTATACCGTGACGCGCAAAGGTGACGGATTGCCCATGCTTCGCAAGGGGTTGCCGTGTCTTAACATGGCGCCACTGTTCAAGCAAAAGGTTGCCGAGCCGTATTTCGTCACCATTCCTTACTCTAAAGAGGAGGAAAACGCACCGATAAAGCTATCCTCGCATGACGGACAGGAGATGTTCATCATATTAAAGGGTAGCCTGAGAATGCAACTGGACGAGCATGTCGAGCTACTATCTGAGGGCGACACGGTGTATTTTAACTGCTCGGTACCGCACGGTGTAGTTGCGGTGGGCGGTGAGCAATGTCAGCTTTATGCCATAATGTTAAAGGGCGAAAACCTGCCGAGTGCCGAACATGATACACAAGGTCAAAAATACATAAAAAGGGCGCAGGTCCCGACCGTCGCACAGAAGTTTATCGACACGACGGTGGATGAGAACGGTGTTTTGACAAACATCACATTTAAAAACGATGACAGTTTTAACTTTGGCTTTGATGTTGTCGATGCCATAGCCGATAAAAATCCCGATAAACTCGCTATGCTTCACGTTTCAAGAGAGCACGAGGAGCGACGTTTTACATTTGGGGAGTTAAAAATCGAATCCAACCGTGCACTCAACTACTTTAAAAGTCTCGGCATAAAAAAGGGCGACAAGGTGATGCTTGTGCTCAAGCGCCACCATCAGTTTTGGACCTGCATGGTGGCACTGCACAAACTTGGCGCTATATCCATACCGGCAACCAACCAGTTGACGGAGCATGATTTCCTGTACCGATTTGACGCGGCTGAGGTCGATGCGCTTGTGTGCACCGGCGACGGCGACGTGTCGGACATGGCACGCTCAGCGGCGAGCAAGTGCAAAAAGCAACCGTTACTCATTATGGCAAACGGTACTAAGGACGGTTGGCACAACTTTGACAGCGAGTACAAAGAGCACAGCGACCTTCACGAGCGCGCTGAGCAAAGTTCCTGCGGCGACGAGCCGGTGCTGATGTTTTTCACCTCCGGCACGACCAGCTATCCCAAAATCGCCACACACAACCACAAATACGGTCTGGGGCATTATGTGACCGCCAAGTACTGGCACAACGTCAACCCCGACGGACTGCATTTCACCATATCAGACACCGGTTGGGGCAAGGCTGTTTGGGGCAAATTTTACGGTCAATGGCTGTGCGAAGCACCCGTGTTTACATATGATTTTGATAGATTTGACGCGCATGACCTGCTCGGCATGTTTGCAAAATACAATATCACCACCTTTTGTGCGCCACCCACCATGTACAGATTTTTCATAAAAGAAGATCTTTCCAAATACGATTTGACGACGATAGAACACTCCACCGTCGCAGGTGAAGCACTAAACGCCGAGGTGTATGAGCAGTGGAAAAAGGCGACCGGTTTGAGCCTGATGGAGGGCTTTGGGCAGACCGAAACCACGCTTGCCATCTACAACGCAGTCGGAACAACACCAAAACCCGGCTCGATGGGCAAAGCAAACCCCCTCTACGATGTCGATATTATCATGCCGGACGGTAGCAGTGCCCCTGTCGGCGAGACCGGTGAAATCGTTATACGCTACGGTGACAAGCGCCCCTGTGGCCTGTTCGAGGGCTACTACAATGACGATGAGAAAAACGCCGCGGCGCATGAGGGCGGTGTCTATCACACCGGTGACACGGCATGGCGCGACGAGGACGGCTACTTTTGGTATGTGGGTCGTACCGATGACCTTATCAAGTCATCGGGTTACCGTATCGGCCCGTTTGAGATAGAAAGCGTAATAATGGAACTTCCCTTTGTTCTGGAATGTGCCGTAACGCCGGTGCCCGATCCGGATAGGGGGCAGATTGTCAAAGCAACAGTTGTGCTTGTAAAGGACACTCAGCCAACAGAGGAGTTAAAAAAGCAGATACAGAGCTATGTGAAAACGCACACTGCGCCTTATAAGTACCCGAGGATAGTGGAGTTTAGAGAGTCGTTGCCAAAGACTATAAGTGGTAAGATAAGGCGCGTTGAGTTAAGATAAAAGTTGTTATAGGTGATGATGAATAGTAATGATACGGTGACAGTCGTCGCGAAAGCGGCATCCGACAAAACTATATTGTACAAAAAAAATCCAATAGGCTTTTTGATAAAAGCCGCACTTGCAGGCATGTATGTGGGCATATCGGTCATACTGTCCACGACGGTGGGGGTTGCCCTGCCCGTTAGCGAGGTTTACGGCACCAGCATTGTTCAAGGGTTGAGTTTTGGCGTCGGCATGAGCCTTGTGGTGATGGCGGGTGGCGAACTTTTTACCGGCAACAACATGATAATGACGGTTGGAATAATGCAAAAAACCGTTAATTTGGGCAACACATTGCGATTGGGTGCTGTAAATCTGTTTGGAAATCTGCTGGGCGCTGTGCTTTTGACGGTTATGTTTGTGCTTTCCGGTTTAACGGACGGCACACTTGGCGAATATATTATAGAGGTGGCATACACAAAGATGTCGCTGTCCCCTGTGGAGCTTATCTTCAGGGGTGCGCTGTGCAACTTTTTGGTGTGTGCCGCTGTTTGGTGTAGCTGGCGCATGTCGTCGGAGAGCGGCAAGATTTTGGTTATATTAATGTGTCTTTTCGCCTTTGTGACATCGGGTTTTGAGCACAGCATCGCAAACATGTTGACCTTTGCTTCAGCTACCCTCATATCTGCGGATGTAAACGTTTTACTTGGCGGACTTTACAACCTCTTTTTTGTCATTATAGGCAACATGCTCGGTGGCATACTGCTTGTGGCGATACCAAATGTAATTTCAAGGCAACAATAAAAAAGATATGCTGCTTTTCATGCGCAATATCGAACTGTCTCGTTGGTGTAAATTATTGTCGGGTTGCACAAAAGACTGATGTTTGGACTGCTATCTCCGCCTTCGGCAGGAGTAGCAGTCCAAAGCAAATTAAATGTAGTGCGACATCCCCACAAAAATCTTAAGAATTCTGTAATATTACTTTAATTGACATATCTCGTCAAATATGATACTGTTTAATTGTAATTAATAGGTTAACAAGACATTTTTGCATACAATAATTATCGACTTTGATTGTTTAGCGGGTGAGTTATGGAGAAAAAAAATAGCACCGCCCGTCCGGTGAGACGCACAAGAAAGATGAGGATACTTGCGGCACAGCGCCGCCTTACAAACATAATCTTTGGGCGTGCCGGCGCTGTAATACTGCTGTTGTTGTTACAGGTACTGTTGTACGGTGTGGCTATAGCTATAGTGCAGATATACTTTTCCTACTGGTGGGCGGCAATGACGGCACTGTCTGTCGCGGTGGGAATATTTATGATAAATCGTAATGAACGTCCGTCGACCGTTATCACATGGCTTTTGGTGTTGATGGTTTTTCCGATAATGGGCACTCTTTTGTATTTTGAAACACGCAGCAATTTCGGACACAGAAGCATATACCGCCGCCTGCAAAGCATAAAGGACAGCACCTGTCCGCTTTTAAAGCAGGACGGTGAGGTTTACTCGCGTCTAAAACGCGGCGCACCCGGCATCTACAACCTTGCAAACTACACGCGCAAATACTCGGTGTCGCCGATTTATAGCGGCTCACCTGCTAGGTACTATCCCACAGCCGAGCCGATGTTTGAGGATGTTCTCAACAAAATAGAGTGGGCTGAAAGTTTTATCTTTATTGAATTCTTCATTATAGAAGAGGGGCGCATGTGGGGCGAAATATTGGAACTACTCGCACAAAAGTGCCGCGCCGGTGTTGACGTGCGCGTCATGTATGACGGCACCTGCTCCCTAACAAAATTGCCGTACAATTACCCCGATATGCTTCGCAGGCTCGGTATAAAATGCAAGGTGTTTTCGCCGTTCAGGCCACTTGTCTCTACCCATTACAACAACCGCGACCACCGCAAGATTTTGGTGGTGGACGGCAAATACGCCTTTACCGGCGGCGCAAACCTTGCTGACGAGTACATTAACGAAAAGTACCGCTTTGGGCACTGGAAAGATGCGGCGGTCATGCTGGAGGGCGAGGCGGTCAATGCATTTACCCTTATGTTTTTGCAGATGTGGAATATCGACAGCAAACCCGAGGATTTTGCGCCTTATTTAAACCGGCAGTCACCCACCACCTGCGAGGGATACATCCTCCCATACGAGGACTGTCCCCTCGACGAGGAGCGCGTTGGCGAGCAGGTTTATCTTGACATGATAAACTCAAGCAGACACAAACTTTATATAATGTCGCCGTATCTCGTGCTGGGTAGCGAGCTGAAACATGCGCTGTGCTATGCGGCAAAGCGCGGCGTTGAGGTTTCGATAATATTGCCGCGCACGCCGGACAAATGGTTTGTGTACGCACTGGGTCACACCTACTACAAACGTCTTATGGAGTGTGGTGTCAAAATTTACGAGTATCTGCCGGGGTTTATCCACTCAAAGGTTTTTGTCAGCGACAGCACAACGGCGGTCGTGGGCAGTATCAACCTTGATTACCGCAGTCTTTGCCACAGCTTTGAGTGTGCGGCGCTTTTCTATCGTCACCCCGTCATCAAGGATATAGAAAGGGACTGTAAACAAACAATTGCGCAGTGCCTGCCGATGACAGAGCAACTGCGCAAAAAGGATTCATTTTATACAAAGGCTTTGGGTAGCTTTTTGAGGGTGTTTGCACCGCTTATATAATACCAAGCCGATGTAATCCTATTATTCTACACCAACAAAAGTTACCCCAATTATTTTAGGATTGTCCTCCGGTTTTGATTCATCATAGATAGTATCGTCTATCGAAATCCACATACTGTATAAGCCATCATCGGATACCAGTTGTCCAACATAATAGCCCATTTCATCCACATCAAAGGTTATTAGTGGTAAATCGTCCGGAAATATAAAATTCTGCGGCATCTGCTGAATTTTATCCGATGTTGTTATATTGCCACTTTTGTAATCGCTAATCAATCCATCAATCAGCTCACTGTATTTTTGCTCGTCAACTACCGTGGAATCGCTAACCGCCTGCTCTTGAGGTGCGTCAACATTTTGATCCACAGTCACATCCTCAGCTATTGTTTCTGACGAGGTTGCACCATTGCTACCTGAACATGCGCTTGCAAATAATAAAACAATCAAAGTAAGAAGAATTGCAATTGACTTTTTCATTGTGTGCTCCTTTTTCGAAAATACATCTACTTATCTTTCCGTTCATTCCTCCCCGTCGAAGGCAGGGAGGAATGAGAGAGTAACAACTATTTTTCCATGTTAAATTAACAAAGCCCGGAAGTGGACAACGAAGATAAAATCGGGTGCTATTGTCCACACCCCCATTTTCTTGCTTTGAATTAGTGCAGCGGTCTTGCAAAAAAACCATCAATCGCCTTGACAAGGCCATACACGGCTTTTTCGTCTATCTGGTAATGGGTTAAAAACCTTAAAACTCCACCGTTTGCCGGCAAAGTTTTGTATCCACTTTGCAGTAGGTGCTCGCACAGCTTTTGCGCATCAAACTCCCGTGTGATTTTGACAAACAGCATGTTGATGTGTACATCGTCCATGACGCTTATATAAGGAAGCTTTGCAAGCTCGCTTGCGAGCAACTTTGCTGTTTTGTGGTCGTCGCCCAAACGCGCTGTCATCTCGTTTAGTGCGACTTTGCCTGCCGCCGCCACAACACCTACTTGCCGCAATGCGCCGCCCATGCGTTTGCGGTTTTTTCTTGCCTTTGCGATAAACTGCTCCTCACCGCACAACATCGAACCCATCGGAGCCGCAAGACCTTTGGAAAGACAAAACATCACGCTGTCACAGTACTGTGCAACCTCTGCAGCCTCACAACCGAGCGCCGTTGCCGCGTTGAACAAACGCGCGCCATCAAGGTGTACCGGCAGTGCGGTTTCCTTTGCGGCGGTGTAACAGTCGCGCATAACGTCAAGCTGCACGGCTATGCCGTTTGAGAGCGCGTTCTCAACGCAAACAAGCCCTGTTTCGGCGTTCAAAAAGCCGTCCGGTCGGCGCAGTCTGCGGATATCGTCACCGTGTAAAACACCGTCTGCATTGTCGGCGGTGCGCATCGTCACACCTGCTATGAGCGCCGCCGCACCCAGTTCGTGCTCCACTATGTGTATGCGACCGCTACACACCACCTCGTCCGCTCTTTTTGTGTGGGTGAGCAGTGCCAGTTGATTGCCGAACGTGCCGCTGGGCACAAATACCGCCGCCTGTTTGCCTACAAGACGCGCGGCAAGCCGTTCCAGTTCATTTACCGTCGGGTCATCGCCGAACACATCATCACCGACCGCCGCCGTCGCCATCGCCTGACGCATTACCGCCGTCGGCTCGGTCACCGTATCACTTCGGAAGTCGTATTTGTACTCATTCATCTTAGTATCCACCACATCTTTCCGGCAGAAATTCCGCCTATCTTCGCCCGTCTCAATCGCAATACATACAGCATGTTTCGATTTTGCCATCGGCAAAAATCAGGTTCTTGCTCTAAAGTAGTATCGCACAATTTTCGTTTCATTTTGGATTACCTCCCCCGACTATGGCGGAGGAGGTAATTAAAAACACATCAAGTTTTTGTGCAAACTGACAATGATTTTCCGTGCAACAAAATCCTATCGCCTTTTGCCGCGCTTTACGCTCTGTAGTACCGTCACCTCTTCCCTGTCAAAGGTCTTTGGAAGGACACTGTGCGGTAGCTTTACCTTAATAATGCCGGTCAGGACGTTTGCATCGGTAACATAGCCGTCACCGTCAGCGGTGCTCACCGTCGAGCCGACTGTCGGTGTAATTTTATTTAGATGTTTGTATGCCTCCTGCTCGTAGGATAGACAACACATAAGTCTGCCGCAACTTCCGCTTATCTTGGTGGGGTTTAGCGATAAACCCTGCTCTTTAGCCATCTTTATCGACACCGGCACAAAGTCGGTCAAAAATCTGTTACAGCAAAAAGCCTGACCGCACACCGATATGCCGCCGACCATCTTGCTCTCGTCGCGCACACCTATCTGGCGCAGTTCAATACGAGTGTGAAAAGCCGATGCTAAATCCTTAACAAGTTCACGGAAATCTACCCTGCCGTCCGCGGTGAAGTAAAATAACATCTTGGTGCGCTCGAAGTTGCACTCAACATCCACAAGGTTCATTTTGAGCTTGTGGTGAAGAATTTTTTCCTCACAGACATTATATGCCTCACGCTCTCTGCGGCGATTTTCCTCAAGACGACGTCTATCCACGCTGTCCGCTATGCGCACAACCCTTTTTATCGGTTTGTTAAACGGTTGTGTCAACACGTGGTTGCCGTGTGTGACACGCGCACAAGACTCTCCTAGGTTGGTGGTTACGATAACCCACTCGTCCGTCTCTATCTGCTTATCGCCCGGATCGAAGTAGTAGGGCGGCCGCCTTTTTTAAACTCTACTGTTATTACAGTTAACATTGCATTCCTCTAATATTTTTTCACACAAAAGTGTCATAACAAGCTTTTGGTTCACGTTGCGTCCAAGTGCGTTTTGCGCCTCGTACACTGCGGACACAGCGGCGTTTGCCTGCGGATAACTGCCACTTAGTGGTGTAAAATCACCCTGTGCGGCGGCACCAAACAGGTGTGCAAGGCACAGTAAAAGGCATTGTACCGCCTGTTTGTCGTCGGTGCCCTTTTGCACTAACGCAAGCAACAAGCCGTATGCGTCAGACGAAAATGCGCACTGCACCGCCTGCGATGCTCTAAGCAATAGTGAACGCTGTTTTTTTGATGCTACAAAACTCTTTAACAGTCCTATTCTACCGCGAAAGGCGCAAAAAAGCAACTGTTTTTCCAAAGGTTGCAATTTTTGTTTGTGCAAAAACTCATTAAAATCGGCATCGCTTACCGGCGCGAGTGTGTAAACCGCACAACGCGAACGCACCGTCGGCAGTATGTCGGCGGTGCTTTTTGCGGTCAGTACAAACAGTAACCCATTTGGGGGTTCTTCCAGTATTTTAAGCAGGGCATTTGCAGAGCTTGCGTTTAGTCGGTGCGCGTCTTTTATAATAACGGCACGACCGACACCGGCGAGCGCTGTCTCCTGTGAGGCACGTCGCACCTCGCGGATTTTTTCTATCTTAATCTCACCGGAAGCGCCCTCTCCCTCGACGACGGTGAGCTCGGACATGTCCGAGTGACCGCTGTGCTCCAAAAAAAGCCCTGCCAGTATTTTTGCCGCCACAAACCTACCACAGCCGTCCGGCGCGCATATGAGCGTCGTCCTACCGAGGGTCCCCTGCTGTTTACGCCGAGCGATGTCCTCTAAAAAGCTGTCATTTCCTAAAAACTGCATTAAATCTTAATAAACTTCTCCACATTGGTAACGAATATTGTCGCACCGCCAACCATAACTTCCAGCGGATAGGCGGCCGCTACACCCGGCCCATAAGACGCGCCGCTCGGCACAACCTCGGTGTGCTGTTTTGCACAGCCGGATATAATTTCTATAGCCTTATCTACCTTATCATCTTCCGTTACTGTCAGCAACGTTGTGTTTCCGGCCATCAAAAAACCGCCGGAAGTCGCCATGCGTGTTACAGAAAAACCACCCTTTGTAAGCAGATGTGAGACGGTCCCTGCGTCGTCCTTATTGACAATAGCTGTAATCATTTTCATAACAAAACCTCATAAATGCTATGCTACGGATGAGAAAACTCTCATCCATTACCTATATTATATACAAAATAGCTATAAAGCGCAAGCCGTTACAATGAATTTTATTAATTTTCGTAGGTTTAACAAAAATTTTATTAAGCATTTTGTTATTTTCAATGTATTGGCCTATTAATTCCGACCATTTGAAAGACGAGTTTTTGCTGTTTACCCTCTGTCTTGGCTTAGCTAAACTGAAGTATTCAAAAAAAGGGTTAACTTTGTGATGCCTTGAAAAATATTCTCGAACAGTCGCCGGTGGCCGGGGACTGTTCGAGAGAAAATTTGCCTACTTGATCTGTTGACCTTGGGGGTAAAACCCCGTCCTACACTCGGTTATCAATACTATTTACATATCCACCGCGGTATTAAGCGCTATCTCCATCATGTCGGTAAAGGAGCTTTGACGTTCCTCGCTTGTGGTGCTCTCGCCGGTCAGCAGATGGTCGGATATGGTAAAAAGACCCAGGGCACGCTTTTTGGCAAATGCCGCATTCATATAAAGCGCTGCACTTTCCATCTCGACACACAGTATACCTAGGTTTGCAAAGCGTGCTGCATATTCAGGCGAGGCATTGTAGAATATATCGGAGGAGTAGACGTTGCCGACACGATAAGACACACCTTGCTTTTTTGTGTGCTCCACGGCGGTGCTGAGCAAGTCAAAGTCCGCAATGGGGGCAAAGGTGCCGGGCAGTCGATACTGTGACACGTAGTTTGACTCGGTACTGGCGCCCATCGCAAGCACAACGTCGCGTATTTTAACCTCTTCACTCATACCACCTGCCGTGCCGACGCGTATGATGTTCTGCACGTCGTAAAAGTTGAAAAGCTCATACGAGTAGATGCCGATGGACGGCATACCCATGCCGCTACCCATGACCGAGACGGATTTGCCTTTATACTTGCCGGTATAACCCAGCATACCGCGCACCTCGTTAAAGCAGACCGCTTCGCTTAAAAAGTTCTCGGCAATAAACTTTGCGCGCAAAGGGTCTCCCGGCATAAGTACCGTAGGTGCTACATCCCCGAGTTTTGCGCTTATGTGGGCGGTGGGTGTTTTGTTGCTCATTTTTCTTCCTCCTTAATTTATTACTTGTAATTTTCGTTTATTTTGATATAATTAGCTTGGATAGTGTTGACACAAGTTGATTCAATTGCTTAAGTTGTCAACAGTGAGAACCATTCACTTAAAAGTCATCGGAGATGCACATATGATTACACTTGTGTCGGAATTTTTGGCTACACTCTTATTTGTGTTGCTCGGTCTTGGCATAGCCGCCCTTGGTGGTGCGACGGCCGGAACGCTCGGTGTGGCACTGAGTTTCGGCGTTGCTCTTTTTGTGGCACTGCTGATGTTCGGCAAAGGGCTCGCGGTTACCGCAAACCCTGCGCTCAGCCTTGCGCTTGCCGTCAACCGAACCATAAACTTTAAGTCGTTTTTGCTGTCCGTGGTAGGACAGTTTGCCGGTGCGCTGGTCGGTGGGTTGCTTGTTGTGCTTGTTGTGCAGTCGACGGGGCTTGGCGGTGTCGCGTACACAGGGCTTGCACAAAACGGATATTTCGAGCTGTCACCTGCGCGGCTTTCCATGCCGATGACTATAGCGATAGAGGTTGTGCTCTCCTTCTTTTTGGCATTTTCGTATTGCGGCGCAAAAAAGCGCGAGGACAACAGTGTTGTTATTGCGGCAACACAGGGCTTGCTGTTTTTTGTGTGTTACATGCTGCTGATACCGCTGGACGGCGGCGGTTTAAATCCGGCGCGCAGTCTTGCAAGCAACCTGTTTTACGGCGGCGATTATCTGTCACAGGTGTGGCTGTTTATAGCGGCACCACTTGTCGGTGGTCTCTTAGCAGGCCTCTTTACAATGACACGTAAACAACCCCCTGTCGAGCAGGAAACGGAGGACGAGGACGAGATACCTGCACCACGTAAAAAAAGCCTTAGGTGATACTATCTAATAATAGCTTTAATAATTATTTTTGTCAAGGTCGTTCCTAATAGGCGATAAACTCAATGATGTGTTTTTAATAGCTCCCCCGCCGAAGGCGTGGGAGCTATTAAAAACAATTAGCATCGAATTAACACGGTTGCAAAAATCTGCAAATTCTGTTACAATATAGTTGTTCGACTTAAAAAAACGACACAAGATTTCCATGCGGAAATTTCGCCTGTCAACGCGTAAAATTGAGTGATGCTTTGTGCATCGCGATTGACGCTGGCGAAGATAGACGTTATCTCTACCCGGAAGGTGTTGTGGGTTTCATGTTGAATGACTATATAACACAGGTATTATAATAAAGAGGAAATTATGATAGCAGTAATAGATTACAAGGCGGGCAATGCCCCGAGCGTACGCTGTGCACTGGACAGGCTTGGCATCGAGTCAAAGCTGTGCGCTACACCCGAACAGTTGCAGGGCGCGACGCACATAATACTGCCCGGTGTAGGCAGTGCCGGCGCGACAATGACATCTCTTGCAGATAGTGGCTTTATCGAGGTACTGGGTGAGATGGTGGTTAAAAATCATCTGCCGTTTTTGGGTGTTTGTGTCGGTATGCAGATACTTTTTGAGCACAGCGAGGAAGAGGATGCAACCTGCCTTGGGTGGCTTGCCGGCGATGTAAAGCGCTTTACCGGTGAAGATTTGCGCATACCGCAGATGGGATGGAACAACGTCAGCTTTGTCAAGGACACCCCATTTGAGGCGAAAGACGACTACTTTTATTTTGTCAACAGTTACCATGTCTGCCCGAATACGGACACCGATGTGTGGGCTGTGGCAAACTACGGCGGTGGTTTTGTGGCGGCGGTCAATCGCGATAACATATACGGCACTCAGTTCCACATCGAAAAGAGCGGCGAGGCCGGACTTGCGCTGTTGAAAGGTTTTTGTGCTACAAATGCAACCTAAAAGCTGCAAATGGCTTGTCTATTTGGGGTTGTCGCACTAAAGACAATTTTCACACGGATTAAAGGAGATACACATGCTTACTAAAAGACTTATTGCATGCTTTGACATTGTAAACGGTATGGTGACAAAGGCGCAAAAGTTTCAGGATAATATAGACGTTGCACCTGCGCGCGAGCTTGCCGGTGCCATGTATGACGGCGGTGTCGACGAGATAATTTTTTACGACATAAAGGCGAGCGCCGAAAAGCGCCGCATCGACCTTGTGACGGTTAAACAGGTTGCCGAGCGCGTTTTTGTACCTTTCACCGTCGGCGGCGGCATCAAGACACTTGATGACATGTACGACACGTTAAAAGCCGGTGCGGAAAAGATAAGCGTCGACAGCATGGCGGTGCGCAACCCCGAAATAATCACGCAGGGCGCAAAGGCGTTCGGAAGTCAGTGCATAGTGCTGTCCACGCAGGTAAAGCGCGGTGGTGTCAGCGAGCGCATACCGAGCGGTTATGAGGTTTTTATCGACGGTGCGGCGGTTGCAACGGGACTTGATGCGCTCGAGTGGGTTTTGCGCGGTCAGGAGCTTGGTGCCGGTGAGGTCTGCCTTAACAGCATAGACAATGACGGCATGGTAAGCGGCTACGATCTTGACATAACAAAGAGGGCGGCAGAGATGCTACGCATACCGCTTATCGCCTCGGGTGGTGCCGGCAAGCCGGAGCATCTGAGCGACCTGTTTTTACAGACACAGGCGCAAGCTTGCATCATAAGCAGTATGTTATACTCACCGCGACTGCCAAAAAACTACACGATAGAGGAGCTTAAGTCGCACCTTGCGGATAAAGGTGTTAACGTGCGCCCCTATAGTGTGCGATGATGAGCGTTAATATTGTCGGCGCAGGTCTTGCCGGTTGCGAGGCCGCGCTTTATCTTGCAAAACAAGGAATAAAGGTAAATCTTTACGAGCAAAAAACAATACATCGCTCCGCCGCGCACAGCACCGACCTGCCGGCGGAACTTGTCTGCTCCAACTCTTTCGGTGCTTTTCGTGAAAACAGCGCAAGCGGACTGCTCAAAAAGGAGATAACGCTTTTGGGTGGCAGTCTGTTTGACATCGCCCACAGTGTCAGCGTTCCGGCAGGCGGTGCGCTTGCGGTACAGCGCGACGATTTTTCCGCCGCTGTCAATTCGGCACTGCAACAACAGCCGAACATACTGCTTATCCGTGAGCGCGTCGACAACATTGAGGACATTGCAAACAGCGGTTTGACGATGGTCGCCACCGGCCCCATGACCGACGGCGCTTTCGCGGACTCGCTGTTTGAACTTATTGGAGGCAACCTGTCCTACTACGATGCGGCGGCACCTATCGTGACGGCGGACAGCCTTGATAAACAGCACTGTTTCAGTGCATCGCGGTACGGGCGCGGCACCGACGACTACATCAACTGCCCTATGACGCGCGAGCAATATTACGATTTTGTGCAGGCTTTGCTGGATGCCGAGCGCGCGCTTGTGCACGACTTTGACAAGGTCTACGAGGGCTGTATGCCGGTGGAGGTGCTTGCCTCACGCGGTGTGGACAGCCTGCGTTTCGGCCCACTTAAACCGGTGGGACTAATCGACCCCTCGACCGACAAGCGTCCATTTGCCAACCTACAACTGCGTAAGGAGGACACGGGCGGACGGCTTTTGAACCTTGTGGGTTTTCAGACAAACCTCAAGTTTGGCGAACAGCGCCGAGTGTTCGGCATGATACCGGCGCTTAGCGGTGCGGAATACGTGCGGTATGGTGTCATGCACCGCAACAGTTTTATAAATTCACCGCAGGTGCTAAACGCTGATCTGTCACTAAAAAGCCATCCCGACATTATACTTTGCGGCGGCATAACCGGCTTTGAGGGTTACAGCGAGTCGGTGGCGTGCGGTTTGCTTGCGGCGCGCTTTGTGCACGCACGGCTAAACGGCAAGCCGATAACACACCCGCCGTTTGAAACGATGTGCGGTGGACTGTTGCGCCACATATTGACCGAGAGCAAAGACTTTCAGCCACAGGGTGCGGCTATGGGTTTACTGCCACCGCTACCCGAGCGCATCAAAGACAAACAGTTGCGCTACTCAGCGGTTGCAAATCGTGCACTGGAGGCACTTCGTCTGTATATCAATGCCGGTGCCGAATAAAAGTCAACATTTTAAAGGAAATACTCCCGATTACCTACCCCCCGCCGATGGCGGATGGTAGGTAATCGGGAAAAATAATAGTACGCAATAGGAAGTTAATTCAGTAGCAACCTGCATTTCTTATCCGCACCCGGAATAAAGGCTTTGTTAATTTATAGTCAATTAACTTGAAATCCAATTATCACCCGTTCATTCCTCCCCACCTTCGGCGGGGAGGAATGAACGGAAAGAAAAACGCTTGTGGTTTCGGGTTTACTGTGATATTTCAAACATTTTAACCTAACAGTGCCGGAATAAATACAAGGAGAAAGTCTATGACCTGTTACATTGTAGCGGCTATGCCGACATGCGTTGAAATAGCGCCGCAAGAGGACGACTTTGTCATTGCTGTCGATGGCGGTTTTGCACAGCTTAAAGGGTTGCGCGCCGATGCTGTACTCGGTGACTTTGACTCGCTCGGCTACACACCGCACGGCGACAACGTGCTGACCTACGCCAAAGAAAAGGACGACACCGACACCATGCTGGCGGTAAAACTCGGCATGGAAAAAGGGTATCGTCACTTTGTCATTGTTGGGGGTATCGGTGGCAGATTTTGCCACACCTTCGCAAACATCCAAACGCTCGCCTATATAGTTGAGCGTGGCGGCAGTGCCACACTTGTCGGTGACGACACACGCATGACGGTAATAAAAAACGACACCCTGCACCTGCCGCAAAAGGCAGAGGGCATCGTGTCGGTGTTCGCCTACAGCGGTGCGGCGCAAGGGGTGAGCATCAACGGTCTCAAATACGAGGTGCAAAACGCACAGCTGGTGCCCGACCTACCGCTCGGTGTCAGCAACGAGTTTTGCGGAAAACCTGCGGTTATCGAGGTTAAACACGGGATGTTGCTTATAGTAGTCAGTTTTGCTCCGCAAGATAATCAAGGCTAACGTTGTGATACCGTGCAATGAGCACAGCGATGTTCAAAGGGATCTCACGCTCACCGCTCTCATAGCGGACATATGTCGTTTTGTGCATGTGCAACAGTGCCGACATCTCCGCCTGTGACAGGTCTGCATCCTCTCTTAAATCGCGTATACGCGGATAGCAACCCAAAATTCACCTCTTTTTTATTGACATTGTACACCGTGTGGTGTATTAAAAATAGGTGACTTATGATAAAATGTGAAAGTGACTAATGCCTGTATTACAAAGATGAACATTGTGTATTTGATGAAATCAAAATAAATTACATAGGTATGTGTGACAGCTATATCTTTCCCAATATCCCCGACGAAGACATGGTATATTACAAGACATTGACCTTTGAGCGGTGGGCAAAGGACTGTCCTTAAACCATTATCACCACCCAACAAGCAACAACTCCGCCAGTGCCTGTGCGGCATATTTCCCTGCCCTTAGCGCTTCGTCCAGCGTATTGGCGTGACCGCCAACCTCCAGTAACAGTGCGCCGGTGGACAGCTGTTGGTTATAATTGCGATAGTCAAACAGTATAGGGCGCGTGAAAGTCGGGTACATTGACTCCATCGCCGTCTGATATGCCGATGCAAATGCCAAATTTTGCAGATAGTTCGGCATACCCATCGTACCGTCGTCAGCACCTGAAATGAGCATGACCTGCGCTGTCTTTTCGCCGTTTATAAGGGTGACCGGTTTTAGTCTTGTGCCGTCACTCTGTTGCAGTGCATCGCGGTGCACATCCAGCACCACCTTTATTGATGGGTACTGCGCAAGGTACTGTTGCACAGTCATCGCCGAGGCATCGTAACTGCCATTATAGGAAAACTCGTCATGCAGTGTAGTGTCGTGTATCGTGTTGATTCCGGCGCTGTTGAGCACTTCCGTCATAACAGCACCGACCGCGACAATGTTTTGTGTTTTATCGGCGCTACGACTACCCACGGCAGGGTCATAGTAGCCTAAATCCTCTGGGTCATAGCTCTCGGTGCCGTGGGTGTGGTATATCAGCACCTGCGGCTCATCAGAATACGGTTCAACAAAAAACGACGGCTGCTGTGCTGCCGCCTCGGCAACGCCACTGTTTGGCACCGAAGTCAAGTTCCATATGTATCCGGCAGAAAGACCTATCGTTCGGTTATCCATCGATGCTGTCATCGTTAGCTGTTCTATCGGCCCCATTCCGACCGGAGGTGTAACCTGAAAGTCCGTTGAAAGTACCGCCTGTGTGTGCGCCGGTGTCTGTTCGGTGGCTGCTGGCGACTGTGATGTGTCAATGGATGGTATAGCTTGCCAAAAGCCTCTGTTATCCGCCTGCACCGACGGTGTGCTTTCCAAAACAGATTGTTCTATATATGATGTGCCCTCCACCGGTGTAAAAAGCAGTGATGTGAGGTTTGCAATGCCGGCCAATATAAATAGCAGCGCACAAGGCAGCACCGCACCGTGCAACAACCTTTTGCGTCGCAAACTTTTTTTAAGACACATGCTTTAAACCTCCTTCTATTAGTTTTGTCACTGTTATTGCTCCGCCAATTAAACAGTGGATAAGATTGGCGAGTGATTTTGCCTGTAGTGCAAGGAAAAGGTTCTTTTTAATGCTTTGTGCATTAAAAATGGTTCTTTGACGCCGCAATACGGGTAAAATCGCCGTCAAGATTGTCCGCAGTTTAGTTGGTGGAGCAATAAGTTAAAGTGAATGAAATATCACAGTAACCCCGAAAACACAAGTGTTTTTCTTTTCGTTCATTCCTCCCCGCCGAAGGCGGGGAGGAATGAACGGGTGATAAATATTTTTCCTTATTAAATTAACAAAGCCTTCGTTTTAGTACCGCTACGTTACTGTGGTCGTTTTGGATGGCTTCCCCTGTCCACGGCGGGGAAACCATCCAAACACATCAACATACACAAATGCGCCACAAATACTTTATATTGATAAATATATTAAGACATCCTCAGGTTTATGCAAAAACTTGCTTAAAAATAACAATTTAAGTTAGTTACGTAAAACTTTCACACTTTTTTCACTTATCGTGCTATCTTTTTAAGTTTGCTTGTGTTACTATTGTCGCATAGGGCTGTCACACTAACATTTTTTGTATTTTGATTTGAATTTACTATTTTACGACCCTAATGCAAGACTTATCAAAAGGTAAATTTTATATGAGCGTTTTTGAGATGGAATTTTTCGAGCATATTTCCGACCTTGTCGACAACCCCGATGTGCTACATATGAGAAACGTACCGCACCACTCCGACGATGCCAGTTGTTATGACCACAGTCTTTATGTATCTTACGTTAGCTTTGTTTTATGCAAGCGTTTAAAGTTAAACGCGCGTGCCGCCGCAAGGGGTGGTCTGTTGCACGACCTGCACCTTAATGAATTTAAAGATGGGCGCCTTAAGCTTTGGAAGCGTTTTTTATGGCTGTCGCAACACCCGAAACTAGCTCTAAAAAATGCAGTAGACCGCTTTGACCTCACAAAATGTGAGCAGGACATCATTCGCAAGCACATGTGGCCGATAAGCATATTGAGCACACCTCGCTACGTGGAAAGCCTCATCGTCAACGCCGTTGATACCTACTGCGCCGCCGTTGAGTTTTTGGGTCTTTATCATCGCACAAAGGCAAGAAGAGTTATCGATCCGCTTTTGGTGGTTTAAAAAACAGCACAAAACAGGGATATACCAAGCATTTTGCAAGGTATATCCCTGTTTTTGCGTCCATAGATAGCTACGGTTGTTAGCAAATTAAGCAAACCGAAATATCGCCCTAAAATGTCAACTATCTAGGGTACGTTGACGCCATTTAAATAGTGCAGATTTTAGGTAAATTTTTGACCGGTAAATTAAAAAAATTATACTTCTTTGTGCGCTGTAAGTTTATGTAGCGAATGCTGGCAGAAAATTGCCAAAAGATGTGCTTTGAACAGTAATCAAACGCACTATCTATCACCGTAACATTTTATATCGACCGAGTTGCGCACTACCTCTTTAAAGTCGGAATACGCTATTTCCTTGTGTGCGTGCAGTTGCAACAAAATGTTACCGATAGCTGTTGCGTCCGCCGGACCTGCCATAACCGGCAGGTTGCACAAGTCACTGATAAGCTGACACATAAAGGCATCTTTGCAACCTCCGCCGATAACGTTTATCGCGGTTATCGTTTTTCCGGTGAGGGTTTGCAACGACTGTACCGCCTGCTTGTATTTGTGCGCTAAACTTTCATAAACACACCTAAAAAGTGCGGCATGTGTCGACGGTGCCTTTGCGTAGGTCGCAAGACATGCCGCGTTTATCTTCGCGTGCATATCACCCGGTGCAAAAAATTCGTAACTGTCAACGTCGATGACAAATCCCTCGGACGGTGCGCTCTGCGCCATCTGCTCGATGAGTGCAAAATCGTATTCAACACCGTTTCGCTTTAGGTCACGCACAAGCTCCTGCAATATCCAAAGACCCATGACGTTTTTCAGTATACGGTAGTAACCGTCATGACCACCCTCATGTGCTATGTTTTGTTCATAGGCATAGTCGTTTATGTAGGTCTCACGCGACAGCAATCCGACAAGCGACCACGTTCCACTACTTATTATAACAGTGTCTTCATCCGCAACCGACGCGGCAAACGCACTTGCGGTATCGTGTTCACATACGCTGACAACCTCCATCGGCGAACAACCTACATCGTGGCAAAACTGTGAGGTCATACTTCCGGAAATGGTGCCCGGGCGTACCGTCTCGCCAAATAGCCCTGCGTCCAACCCGAGCACGCCGGCTATGCGTGTCGACAGTGTGTGCTCGCCTATATTATAAAGCTGGCTTACCGAGGACACGGTGTACTCGTTGACGACATTGCCGGTTAGATAATATGTCAGCAGGTCCGGCAAAAACATCATTTTATAAGCTTTCTTGTAGATGTAGTCCTGCTCGGCGGCTTTCATCGCGGCAAGTTGCATGTACGTGTTAAACAGCGCGTACTGGTTGCCGGTAATCGTGTGGAGGTCTTTGGGTGCTATCCAAGCGTTTATCTGCTTTTCGTAACGTTTTGTGCGCAGGTCACGGTAACACCGCACCGGTGACAGCAATTCTCCCTGCTTGTTTATAAAAGAGAAGTCGTTGCAAAAAGAATCCATGCCGATGGATACAATCGGCTCACTTGTAGCTTTCAGCGCCTTTTGCACGCCTGTTTTCAAGTTGTCAAATATCCCTAAAAAGTTCCAATAAAGTCCGCCTTGCAGTTCTATAGGGTAGTTTTGAAATTTGTGAATAGTTTTGATGTCGAGTTTATCGCCATTAAAGCTACACAAGAACATCTTGCCGCCACTACCACCAAGGTCAAAAGCAACAACATTCATAAAATTATTCCTCTCGCTGTCAATACACCCCTAAATAAGGCATATCTATAAAACACCCTGCCGTCCGGCGAAGTGTTCTTCTTTTTGTGTTACAGTTAATTTATTTTATTTACAGTTATCTATCTTGCCGGTGCCACCACAACCTTTATTTCGGTATCTTTCAAAAAGTCAAGGCTTGCAACCTCGGCGCTTGAATCGGTTATGATGTAATCCACCGCACTAAATTCCGACAAAAATATCGGACTTGTTTTGTTGAATTTTGTGTTGTCCGCAAGTATAAAAGTTTCTTGCGAACGCTCTATCATCGTTCGCTTTACTTCAAGCGACTGCAAGCTGGCATCTGCGAGCTTGTTGTGTTTACTTATGCCGGCACAGGATAAAAAAGCCTTGTTGGGGAAATACTGCTCGGCGTTTGCGATGGTTGTAGTACCGTTTACAGACAGATTTTTGCTGTGCAATATTCCTCCAAGGCAAATTATCGTGTGTTTTTGGTTGAAATTCTTAGAGGCCTCCAACATAAACTGTATTGAGTTTGTGAGAATATTGACGTGAATATCAGGATCGATAAATCTGCTGAGATAAACGGTGGTCGAGCTGTTATCGACATAAATGGTATCTTCATCTTTAATATAGGAGGCGGCTTTTCGACAAATTTCAAGCTTTTGTTGGAGTTGTTGCCTGCCGCGCACTGAGATAGGATACTCCGTCGGCTCTTGAGTTGCGGTAGGGTTAGCTACCGGCACTGCACCGCCATAGGTACGCTCAAGCGAGCCTTTTATCTCAAGCTCTCTTAAATCGCGTCGAATCGTCTCTTTGGAGGTGTTGAACTTTTGCGCCAACTCGTTGACTTCAACGCTTCCCTCACCGTCCAAAATATTTATAATGGCCGCTTTTCTTTCTATACTAAACATAATAATTCTTTCAAATCATGTTAAACCGATACAGAGTGTGCTGACAATTTTTGTGCAGTGTGGATTTTGTGCAATATTGCCAATACACCCCGATTATATAGTTCTATTTTACCAATAATTGTCCTATTTGTCAACGCAACCTATATACAGTCCTTGACGGTTGAGCAGTACGCGTCACACTCGATGCGCTCTAACATGCTGTACGCTTTGTACAGGTCGGGGCCACTAACTACAACGCCGTGCAAGGTAAGTATGACACCGAGCGGTTTTTGCTCTGACAGCGGTCGTTGTTCTTCAAAGTAGTTGTAAACGTTAATCGACAGCTCATCGGTGTAGGCCTTGGTGTAGGGTAGGCATTTGACATATCCTCTTCCGAGTGTTGCTTCCGTTACGTTTGGTATGTCTTTGCCCTGTGCCACAAACGGCATACAGTAAAATGGGTGCGCGTGTATAGTGCAGCCTATTTCCTTGATATTTTTAAGTATCAGGGCGTGCATGAGACCTTCACGCGACAGCTTGCCTGTGCCCTCTAATATGTTCTGATCGTAATCGATAAGAAGGAAATCATCCTCTACAAGGTCGCAAAATTTTGTCTCGGACATAAGCGACGGCGAAATAAGTATGCGGTTGTCGTCAACACGTACTGCAAAGTTACCGCCTGCCGCGTTGGTTAAGCGACGCTCCCAGATAAGTTTTGCCACCTTTACCATCTCGCGGCGCATCTCTACGTAAGATAAGTTGCTCATTTTTTCTGTTCTCCTTTATATTTTAATGTAACCTCGTGCAAAACACGTGGAACTAATAACTAAGGGTGAATAGTGAATGACTACTTTTAATTTGCAGTGTAGCAAATTCAAGTTCTTTTGCATTTAAAGTAAATTATTTTAGTCGGAAACAACTTGAATCTTTCACCGTTAGTCTTTAGCTGTTAGTCGCAAATGCGTTTTGCACCTGCCTTTTTTGTTTTTTGATAACTCTATTCAAGTTGCTCTATGACAATGTCTTTTAACAGTGCTTTTGCACGTTCCAAATCATAGCCTACACTCAGCTCAGACTCCGAGGCGGAGCTTGATATTGCCGTTGCAAAGCGCAAGCCCTCTTCAACGGACAAGCCGTTTTCGTACCCATAAATCAAACCTGCAAGGTAGCAATCGCCGCAACCGGCAGTGTTTTTGGTCACCGTGTAAGACGGTGTTGTCGCCCTAAAAATACCTTGTGGTGTTTTTATTATGGATCCGATTTTCCCGAGCGAAACAGCGATACAATCGATATCATAACTATCCAGCGAGTGTATCGCCGCCAGTACATCTGCCTCATCGGTAGTTACTTTACGCTTGCAAAGTTGCGACATCTCGTCCAGGTTGGGTTTTATCATAAACAGCTTTTCTTCGATGCAGGTCATGAGATACGCTTCACTGGCGTCCAGTATTATCTTCACCTCTTTGTCGCGCATGGCCTTACAAATTTTATTATAGACGTAAATGTCTGCGCTGTTTGAGGCGTCGCCGGCAAGTACAAGTATGTCACCGCTTTTTACGTTTTTGGTAAGAACCGCTATGATATCTTCGACATCCGCGTCGGTGAGGTCGGGACCTTTGCAAGCTACGACAGTACATTCACCCGTGGGCTCAATAAGCAGGTAGTTGGTTCGGCTGTCCTCATCCTCCCTGTAAACAAAGTCGGTTTTGATGTTAAAGTCTTCAAGCATTTCGACAATTTGTTTACCGGTTGGGCCGTGTACCACGCCGCAAGCTATATTTTTGACGCCGCACAGCTGTAAGTTTATAGATACATGGGTGCCCTTTCCGCCTATTGTGTCCTGTATCCTAGAAACTCTACAGGTAAAATCTCTTGTCAGGCTCTGTACATATAGTAGTTTGTCAATTGCAGGGTTTAGGGTGAGTGTGTGAACCATCAATTCACCTCCGGTCAAAATTGTTACACAATCATTATATAACACAAACGGAAATAAATCAACACAAACGGAACAAAAAATTATCTTCTACTTTTTGCACAATTGTTAACGGTTTTTATTATGTATTCGTCCAAAAATTGCAAAACTTGCATAATAAGCATTGAAATATGCCGATTTCTATGCTATACTCAAACTCATAAAACACATAAACACAAAATATCCCACACCAAAACAGCTATTTACAAACATAAACAAACATTAACACATTTAAAAGAGGGGAGGAAACGCAATGCATTTAGGTTTTTTTACCGCTAACTTCACAGAAAAGCCGCTAGAAGAAGTGGCAAAAATGGTAGCCGGATATGGTTATGAGTCTCTGGAGATACCCGCTTATGAGGGAAACGGTCAACTTGAAACAAAAGACGTATTGATCGGCAACAACGCCCAAAACATTAAAAAGATGGTTGCATCTTACGGGTTGCACATAACAGCACTCAGCAACCACGCGGATTCGTTCTTGATAATGGGTCCCACCGGCAAGGAGACGGACTTTATATATAAAGGAACAGCCGAGGAAAAGATAAAACACGGCACCGAAAGTCTTATCCGCACGGCGCAGGCCGCAAACGCGCTGGAAGCCCCCGTTGTGGTCGGTTACCCCGGCGTTGAGAACTGGGGACGCTTTTTCTTCTTTCCTTACGGCGAGGGCTGGGCGGAGTACGAAGAGCAGTTCGCTGAGCGCTTCACCCCGATACTTGACAAATTTAAAGAGTACGGCGTTAAGTTTGCGATAGAAATTCACCCAAACAGCTTTGTGTATGACATACATACCGCTGTCAAGGCACTGGAGCTTGTAAATTATCACCCGGCACTGGGTTACAACTTTGATCCGGCAAACACCCTTTACCTCATGATAGATCCTGCCGTTGTCATCGACACACTTAAAGACAGGATTTACCACGTACACGCAAAGGATGCCGAGCTTGCCGCACACAACATCGCAATGGGCGGCACCATGATGCACGGCGACATGGGTGCACTTAACCACACTTACCGTTTCCGCATACCGGGATGGGGACAGGTTAACTGGAAACAGGTCATAACCGAACTTTCCTTAATAGGTTACGACGGCCCACTCAGCTATGAGCATGAAGACGTGACTATGAGCCGCATGGACGGAGTGGAAAAGGTAGCGGACTTTTTAAAACCGCTTATCATAAAGTCCCCCTATGAGGGCAGACAGGATAAACTATTCAATAAAGATTAGACGGAGGGTAGAACGTTGGCTAAAATGATGAGGGCGCAGGTAGTTGAGAGCGTCGGTAAAATGGTTATGAAAGAGGTTCCGGTGCCACAAATCAGCAGCGGAGAGGCTCTAATTAAAGTACATATGTGCGGCATCTGCGGCACCGACTACAAAATTCTTCACGGCGAGTATGCCAGCGAGTATCTTCCGCTCATCTCGGGTCACGAGTTTTGGGGTGTTGTGGAAGAGGTCGGCGCAAACTCGATGGGCTTAAAGGTTGGCGACAGGGTGTCGGTTGATCTGTGTATGCCGTGCGGCACCTGTTATTTCTGCCGCAGAGGGGACCAACTTCTGTGTGCGACATTTACACAGCTCGGTATCCACACCGATGGCGCATTTGCCGAGTATGTCAAGGCACAGATACAAAACTGCTACAAAATCCCCGATTGCATCGACGACAACACTGCGACATTCATCGAGCCGATGACAGCGGTACTACAGGGCTCTAAAAAAATGAACCTTAAAATTGCCTCTAGCCTTGTAGTTATCGGTTGCGGACTTGGCATACTGCATGCCGCACTCGGCAAACTCAGGGGCGCGGCACCGGTTATAGTTATCGGCGACAGCGAGCGCAGGCTCAAAATTGCAAAGGACATGGGTGTCGATTACACCATCAACATCAACGAAGTTAAAGATCCCGTCGCAAAGGTCATGGAGCTTACAGACGGTGTCGGCGCAGACTACGTTTTAGAGGCGGTCGGACATCCGGCAACCTACAAGCAGGCATTTGAAATGGTGCGTCGCGGCGGTACTGTTGAGGCTTTCGGCGTTGTACAACAGGGCAAAACCGTCGATGTAGAACCTTATGAGTTCGTGCTCGGCGAGAAAAAGGTTTCGGGCAGCTGTGCCGGTATCGGCAACGACTGGGGCGATGTCATAAGACTGCTGGAGTACGGTAGAGTGGATCCCTCACCGCTGTTTAGCAAAGTGGTTCCACTTGAAGATCTAGCAGCCGCCATACAGGAGAGCCACGACGACAAAGAGATCACAAGGATATTCGTGTCGCCGCTTGTAAACGAAGTGGTGGAGATAAATTAACAAACTTTGGCTATAGAGACTGAAATCTCTGTACATAAAAATAATAAGAAAGGTGCAAAATTATGAAAAAACTACTCAGTATCCTACTAGCACTGTCGCTTGTGGCAACATTTGCGGCATGTAGCGCAGCTCCTGCAGAGCCTGCAGCTACAGAAGAGGCCTCACAGGCCACAGAAGAACCGGCAGCGGAAGAAGAGGCCGCAGAATCCGGCGAGGCTGTACAGATCATCTGGGGTTCCGGCCCGCTTGAAAATGATTCCAAAGCAATGATTATAGAGGCTTTTAACTCTTCACAAGACGCTATAGAACTGGTTGGTGTAGAGCTTTCCGCTGATGCTACAGAACAGCACAACACATATGTAACCAGCTTTTCTGGCAACTCCAACGACTACGACATCTTTACTTCCAACGTGCCGTGGCCCGGTGAATTCTCACAGGCAGGTTATGCAATGGCACTTGACCGCTACATCGAGCGTGACGGCATCGACATGAGCCAATATGTACCGGGTTATGTTGACAGCTACACCTTCCAAGGCCAACTTTGGGGTATCCCGACATTTGGTAACGTTCCTCTTCTTTACTACAGAACTGACATCGTTGAAACAGCTCCCACCACATGGGAAGAGTTGCTCAGCATGGCTCAGGAATACCAGGGCACAAACGACACAACATACGGCTACCTCATTCAGGCGGCACAGTACGAAGGTCTGACCTGCAACACCGTTGATATGATTGCAGCATACGGCGGCGAAGTACTTGACGGCGACGGCGTTCCGGTTATCGACTCTGAGGGCACAATTGCTGCTCTTGACATTATGCAACAGTTTGTAACTTCTGGCATACTTCCCGATGATGTTACAACACACAAAGAGGCAAACTCTACTGAGCTGTTCCTTGCCGGTGATGCTGTATTTATGCGCAACTGGCCGTCCGCTTGGAGAGATATGACCGATCCCGAAAAATCCAGTGTAGTTGACATGGTTGCATACACACCGCTACCCTCGGGCAGTGAGCGCTCTGCCGGAACACTCGGCGGCTGGGGCACAATGATCTATGCAAACACACTGCATCCGGATGAGGCTTGGGAAGCTGTAAAGTTTATCGCCGGTACAGAAGGACAAAAGATATTTGCTGTAGAAGGTGCATCGCTTCCGACACTGTTGCCGCTTTATGAGGATGCAGACGTTCTGGAAGCAAACCCGATGTTCGCTGATAACATGGCGCAGGCTATGAGCGATGCTGTAAAGCGTCCGGTTACACCTATCTACACCGAAATTTCCGAAATCATTCAGATCGAGACAACCAACGTACTTTTAGGTTCTACAACACCTGCCGACGCCGCTGCAAACATGCAGACACAGATGCAGGAAGCCATAGACAGCAATACTTAATAGCAGAACAGGGGTTTTCACACTGAAGTGACTGCAACTTCAAATTGTTTCCTCCGCCGATGGTGGGGGAAACAATTTGAAAAACATCATATCTTTGAAGGATGCCCCGCACTTTTTGAGGTGAAATAATGAAACTTTCAGGTCTTGGTAAGGGTGGTGTACACAGAAACGGTTTGTCCGAGACACAGCTGGCATGGGTATTGCTTTTTCCGGCACTGCTTATCATATTCAGCCTTGCGTTTTTTCCGGTTTTGCGCACATTTTATTTGAGCCTTTTTGATTTAAGGCTTAACCACCCCACAAAAAATGTCACACAGCTGGACTACGGCTACAATATTGAGCGTGTGGGTGATGCCAACTATCGTTTTAACAGAATAATTAATGCCGCTATCGATGCTGAGACCAATACCGATACAAAGCAGGACTTGGAGCAGGTCAAGTTGGATTATGAAGTCTACTTTACAGACTTTTTACAGGCAACAAGTTCCGGCGACGAATACGACATTGTATACGATTTACAAAGTAACATGGATACCGTCCCACTGGAATATTCCTTTTATACTATTGACAACAATTTAGCAGGGGCATTTCAAGCGGAACTTCTTAGGTTGCAAGGGATTTTAGAACCTTATATCGAAACAGCCACCGACGGGCAATCGGTAAAGCTTGCCTCACAGGTGTTCGATGATATAAACTATTCCATCATATCCCCTAACTTTATCGGTCTTGATAACTACATATCATACTTTCAGGACTCAAGGATGTGGGAAGCGCTTGCACGCACGGTTGTTTTCGGCGTCTTTGCGGTAATGTTTGAGTTTTTGATCGGACTTAGTATTGCACTGTTGATGAACAGAGCCTTCAAAGGACGTGGAATTGTGCGCGCCGCCGTCTTGGTGCCATGGGCTATACCTGCCTCGGTATCCGCACTTATATGGCGTTTTATGTACGACGGGCAATACGGTGTGCTATCCGGATTTTTTGAGCAACTGGGCATCATTGAGAGCAGGGGTCAAATACTTACCGATGGCGTAACGACAATGGCCGGCCTTATACTTGCCGACGTATGGAAAACAAGCCCTTATGTATCGCTGTTGTTGCTTGCAGGACTTCAGTCCATCGACGCTTCTTACTATGAAGCCGCAAGGGTGGACGGCGCAAACAGAATACAACAGTTTTTCAGGATAACTCTTCCGCTGTTAAAGCCATCGATACTTGTTGCGGTTATGTTCCGTACTATGGATGCACTCAGGGTGTTCGACCTTGTCTCGGTTATGACAGGTGGTGGCCCTGCAAACGGAACTGAGGTAATTACGCTTTACACATATAAAGAGATGTTCGGCAACATGATGTTCGGTGCCGGCTCCGCTCTTTCGGTAATAATATTTGTATGTCTTGCGGCGTTTTGCATATTTTACATAAAAGTGTTCGGGGTCGAACTCATCAAAGTTGATAAGTAGGGGGTGAAGTGATATGAATAGTGCTCCGGCAATAAAATTTGCAAAAAACGTTGGCTTTTACACGGCAATTGTTATATTTATCTGCGTTATGCTCTTCCCCTTTTACTGGCAGCTTTTGACCTCGTTAAAACCGGCTGTTGAGCTGACACACGTACAGATGTGGCCAAACTTTGCTACCGCTTCGCTTAACAACTATGTGACGATTTTTACACAAAATAACTTTGGTCGTTACATGATAAACAGCCTTATTGTTGCAGGTCTAACCACCGTTATCGGTATAACGCTTGCAAGCTCCGCCTCCTACGCACTGGCAAGGCTGAAATTTAAAGGCAAAGCTATCGTCTTGGGGCTAATACTGTCATGTAGTATGTTCCCGCACATCGCAGTACTATCCCCTATCTACATATTTATCAACGATTTGGGATTAAGAAACACCTACTGGGGACTTGTTATCCCTTACCTTGCATTCGCACTGCCGCTATCGGTTTGGTATCTGACAATTTTCTTTAAAACGATACCTTTTGAACTTGAAGAAGCGGCAAAGATAGATGGATGCACACCGGTGCAGGCGCTTTTAAAGGTTATTATACCACTTGCGATACCGGGCACATTTACAACTGCTATTCTGGTGTTCATTCAAGCTTGGAATGAATATTTGCTGTCCTTGACAATCAATACCGATGACAATTTCAGAACTATTCCTGTCGGTATCACCATGTTCAGAGGCGAGTTTGAAATGCCGTGGATAGAAAATGCAGCGGCGATAGTTGTCGTCACAATCCCCATTGCGTGCATAGTTTTGTTACTGCAACGTCGAATTGTTTCCGGACTTACCTCCGGCGCTGTCAAGGGTTAATAAAACACAGACACAGGTTTAAAACATTAGAGTAAAATAAGAAAGGGTAAAAAATGATTAAGATTAGAAGATTTGACAAAGAGAGATCTGACCTCGGACACGAGGGTACCGTTGTTGCACATAAAATCCTTCCGGAAGGACACCGTGCACCGTTCAACCACAAGTACGGATACCTTGAAAACCGCCATACCATGCTCGGTCACTCACACCCCACAGATGAGATATATCATGTAGTTTTCGGCAAGGGTACCGTTATCGTTGGCGGCGAAAACAGAGAGGTTAGCGCAGGCGATGTTATCGACATACCGGCAGGCGTGTGGCACACCATGTCATGTGGTGACGAAGGCCCGATTTGCTGGGCATGTTACTGGTGGGAGGTTATCCCCGAGGGACGTGTTGTACCCGAGGGCATAAGTGTCAAGCGTTTTGATGTCAACTCCAAAACAACATACGATGCACACGATGGCTCCATCAAGGCTGACAAAGTCTGCCCTCCCGGCATGACAGCCCCATTTGAGCACCAGTACGGCTACCTCGAGCCGGGCAAAACAATGGAAGGTCACGCCCATGAGACCGGCGAGTGCTATGTAGTTACCGGCGGTAGCGGTTATGTCATCATCGGCGATGAAAAGGCTGAGATAAAAGATGGCGACGTCATTGAAATTCCGGTAGATATCTGGCACACCATGACAGCAAGCGACAACGAGACACTGACGTGGTTTGCGCTGTGGTGGGATGTTAAAGACGAGTACCTGTTCCAGCCGTAAAAAGCGAAGCGGTAGTTTATCAGAAAAATGAAGATAAATTAATTTGTTTTAGCTTAGGTAGTGTAGTCACGAGTGTTAAGCCGTCCGATTTTGGCGCTTTTACGCCTTGTCTAAAGATAAACCCCTCAAAATCTGCGCGTTTCAACTCTTGACGACACTATCTAACAGGACATATAAGATAAGCACAAAACACACTTACAAACGATGGCTAAAGACTTATATTGATTTTGACTAACCTCAATCTTTTGAATATTCAACAGAAATAAAGTATTTTACATCAAGTAAAAGTAGCTATTCACCTTTCGTCTTTATTTTCATGTGTGTTGCACGTGGCTAAGGGCACAAAACTAAAAAAAGGAGTTTAAGACATGGGATACAAAGAGACATTGCTGGATCCGATTAAAATCGGAAACCGCACAGCTCAAAACAGATTTTTTATACAGGCGATGGAATGTAACGACGAGGACGAGACAGGTAACCCCTCACCGTCCACAACCGAAAGATACTGTAAACTTGCACAGGGTGAGGCAGGCTTAATCTCCCTTGAAGCTATTTCCGTCACACGCGAGAGCCGCTCACGCGACAATCAGCTTATGATCATGCCGGAAAACGAAAAGCCTCTGACCGAGTTTGTCAAGGCAGTGCATGATGCAAACCCGAAAAGCCTGTTTGTATTTCAGCTGACACATTCCGGCGAGCTGTCAAACCCGGCATTTTCGCGCAGGGTTACACCAAAACCGCTTCCGGGACTTGGTGGCGACCTCTTGACAGAGGACGAAGTGGACAAGATCATGGACAAGTTTGTGCTTGCCTCCAAAATAGCACATGCCGCCGGCGCAGACGGTGTTGACCTTAAACTGTGCCACGGCTATCTCGGCTCGCAGATGCTACGTCCGTACAATGACCGTAACTGGAAATACGGCGGTTCGTGGGAGAACAGAAGCCGCTTTGCGTTTGAGCTTATCGAGCGCATAACCAAAGAGGTTAACGATCCGAACTTTATTATCGGTTCCAAAATATCCGCATGGGAAGGTTTCCCCGGTGGCTTTGGCACCGAAGCACCCGACTCCCCTATCATGTGCCTTGACGAGCCCATCAAGTTGATAAAAGGTCTTGAAGAGCGCGGCGCAAGCTACATCATCCAGTCCGCAGGTAGCCCGTCCATCACCATAAGCCTAACACAGGTTGACAAACACATCCCCTACTACTCCTACCTACACCAGTACTGGGCAAAGGAATTCAAAAAGGCATTAAAGCCGGAGACGGTACTTATCGGCTCCAACTTCTCGCCCTACAGAAACGGCAAAAACGGTCTGTGTGCCGTGACACAGGAGGAAAGCAGTCTTTTGAACTACGGCGCATGGTGCATTGAAAACGGCGCTGTCGACATGATAGGTCTGGGTCGCCAGTCTTTCGCAGATCCGCTCATGGCGAAAAAACTGCGCGAGGGCAACGAGGCAGACATAAAGTACTGCACCGTCTGCGACAACTGCCTGGAGCTTTTGATACAGCAGAGCAAAGTAGGTTGCTGTACATTCAACCCCGAGGCCACAAAATGGCTTGTCGAGACAAGAAAAGAAAAAGGCAAACTCAGGGTTCATCATACTTAAATTCAACTGAATATAGATTAAAAACAGAAATGACCTCATGCAATCGGCATGAGGTCATTTCTGTTTTATTGCCGATTTTTCTTTATTTCTCTGGCAACAAAATCAATAATTTCTTCCGGTGTCGGTGTCTCACCTTTATGATGCACCATTTTTTGATAATTTGAGGTTGTACTATTTTTCGGTACATTTCGATATGCTTCATTTATCGCCTCTTGCATTTCTCTGCGCATCTGTTTAACAGATATTCCATGTTGTTTTGCTAATTCCGAATGGCTTTTTTGCTATCCATTTCATTCCCTTTCCCGTACCATTAGTTACATATTAACACATATAAGGTGTAAATACAATATATAAATGTGTATTTACACCATAATAGTTGCTCCTATATTGGTGAAAAATACTTTAAAATTATTGTGTGTTTAGATAGTGTTAACAAGGTCAATAGCTTAGAGGCACATTCTCGTTTACTTTTAATTGTTGACATTGTTATATTAGCACTAGTAATGGGAGGTGTTGTATGGAAGACCATCAAGAGGAATTTGCCAAAATCGGTTTAAACATAATGTTTTACAGAAAACGCATGGGCATAACACAGGATAGGCTTGCGGAGCTTACATCCTTCAGCCGCAACCACATACAACAGATAGAGACCGCAAAAGCCACACCTAGTGTCGCGGCACTTCTGTCGATAGCCGAGGCGCTGAACATACCGCCCGCCAAACTTTTTAATTTTGATTAATGTCGAAAACTTAACGCATGAAATCCCATCATACCGCCGTTTGTCAGCATGATGGGATTTCATTGTCGGTTATTTTTACATCCAGCGCTTATTTGCTTTTTTCTCATCCGTAAGACCCAACAAATAATCGACACTTGTATCATAAAGCACCGATAACTTTATCAGCGCATCAATCGGATAATTCAAAACACCTATTTCATACTGTGAGTATGTATTTTGTTTTACGTTAATATAATCTGCAACAAACTTTTGTGTATAATCGTTGTCTATGCGCAGGTTTCTTATGCGCTCAAATTTTAGTATCTCTGTTCTCATAAAACCTCTCCTTGATGTGTTTAATAGAATACATTATCTGAAATAAAGATATTAAAATTTATCTTGTTTTGAGATATAATTGCATTGCTATAGTTTATACTGAGGTCACATATGAATTTATTTACAGAAATAGAAAAAACATATCCCGACATAGAAAAGCAGTTTAAGAAAAGAGATTTAGCAGAATTTAAACATCATAATTTCGGTATGCTCATGGACTATCATTTTAGTCTGGGTACATGGATACGCAACAATTGCATTTACGGTGATACTTCACTTGCTAAAGAATTTGAAAAGGTCGGTATCGACCATCCGGATGATATGTCCGGTTTTATCATTGAAATGTTTTTTATATATTGCAACAGCAAAAATTCGAAATTTTAATTACCGTCAAATTACTACATTTTTTATGTTTTTGCAGAAAAATTGTCACACAACTATCGCAAAACCGCCTATTGCAGTTTTGCGTTTTTGTGGTATAATGAAAAAAAGACTATTCCCAAAAAAGGATTACCACAAACTATGCAGGAAACCATTCTCTCCTTTGTCGCAAGAGCGCTTGTGCTTTTGACCGCAATCCCGATACACGAATCCGCCCATGCCTACGTTGCAAGCCGTCTGGGCGATAATACTGCGCGCTTTCAAGGGCGTATTTCCTTAAACCCTGCCGTACACTTTGACCTGATGGGTTTTGCGTGTATGATACTTGCCGGCATAGGTTGGGCAAAGCCGGTGCCCATCAACTCCTATAACTTTAGGGGCGACAGGCGTGTCGGCATGGCCATTTCCGCCGCGGCAGGCCCTATTTCCAATCTTCTCGTAGCGCTCGTTGCGGTGCTTTTGGGCAGGATAGCATTTTTCTTTTTCTCATTCGGGCTTGTGAGCGGTGTGGCTCAAACCATCGTTTATGTGCTGTACTACATCTTTATAACGATGGCGCAGATAAACGTACTGCTTGCAATTTTCAATCTCATTCCGATACCACCGTTTGACGGCTCGCGTATCTTTAACCTTATCCTGCCGGAAAAATATTACTTTAAAGTCATGCAGTACGAGCGCTTTATTTTCATGGGCTTGTTTATCGTACTGATATTCGGTGTACTGGATTACCCACTTGCGGTTGCCAGTAACTTTATCCTTGATATACTGCTGTGGCTGACAAACTTTGTTCAGGTGCTGCTTTCGATGATATTTCTATGACGGAGCTGACCTTTAAAGCCAAGGACTTTGAGGGTCCTTTAGACCTATTGCTTGCGCTTGCGGCAAAAAACAAGATGAGCCTTTTCGACATAGATTTAATAGCGCTCATTGATCAGTATCTCGAGATTATCAAGGATATGCAGTCCGGTCGCCTTGAGGTCGCAAGCGAGTTTATCGACATGGCTTCCCGTCTTGTGCTTTTAAAATCGGTTCATCTACTTCCGCGCTCGCAGGAGGCGGAAAAGATAAAGCAGGAACTCACCGGCCGACTTGTGGAGTACGCTCTGTGCAAAAATGTGGCACAGAAGTTGCGCTGTATGTCCGAGGGACGATTTTACGCGGTGCGAGAGCCGATGACGGTGCCGTTTGACACCACCTACTCCAATCAACACGACATAACTCTGCTTATCGCGGCATACAACTCAGCGTATGACAGAAAACGCTCGATTCGTATGCCGACGCAGGAACAGTTTGAGCCACTTGTTGCAAAGCCGATGGTGTCGGTAAACACTCGCATAGATTTTTTACGGCTGACGCTGAAAAACGGTCGTTGCAGGCTGAGTGACGTGTTCAACTCACAGGATAAAAGCTGCAATGTGGCGACATTTTTGGCGATACTGGAACTGCTACACAGCAACAGTCTTGCCGTTGAAGAGGGCATGTACATAAGACTTACCGACGAAAAGGGAGCGGACATTGAAGCAATATAAAGGGGCTATTGAAGCGATGCTCTTTGCGGTAGCCGAACCTATCAGCGCCGCCAAACTTGCCGAAGTGTTGCAGATATCCGAGCAGGACACGGTGGCGCTTTTGAATATGCTTCAGGACGACTACCTGCGTGAGGGGCGCGGACTTGTGCTACTTCGCTTTGAGGATAGATGGCAGCTGTCCAGCGATCCGTCCTTTGAGGGTTATGTGCGCGGCATACTCGACAACCGCCGCAACACACCACTCTCACCCTCCGCGCTTGAGATACTTGCCGTTGTGGCTTACAATCAGCCGGTGTCGCGCTCTTTTGTCGAGCAGGTGCGCGGTGTCGACTGCACAAGCGGCATCTCAACCTTGCAAAACAAAGGTCTCATCGAAGAGCAGGGACGGCTTGACCTGCCGGGCAGACCGATAGCCTACGGCACAACCGATGTGTTTTTGCGCGCTTTCGGGTTGTCCTCACTCGACGAGCTACCCAGTTTATCCGACCAAAACGAGGGGTTGCTTGCCGGTTACATAGAGGAAGAATAGTTCATGGGGTTTTGGGGTATTTTACTTATAATACTGGCATCGCTTGTTTTGATTGTGCTTATACTGCTCATAATTCCTTTGGGAGTGGTGGTCAACTACGACGGGCTGAGTGCACAGACGGCTGTTAAAATAAAGGTATGGCTGTTCAGTTTCACACTCGACACCGATAAACCCAAAAAGAAAAAGCTCAAAAAGCCAAAGAAAAAGGTCGAGAAAAAACAAGAGGATACAAAACCGCCTGAAAGTCAGCTCAAGAGGTTTAAACGACTTTACAAAAAGTACCGGCGAGAGATACAACAGCTCCCCACGCTTATTTACAAAATCATCGCAAGCATTAAGATTTACAACATTGTCATTGTCCATTACGTCCACAGCGAGGACGCAGCGGACACCGCCATAAGTGTGGGCAGGAACTACGCGTTGTTCTCAGGGGCGGTTGCCGCCGTATCGCCACCATTTAACCTTACATTCAAACAGGTGGAGTTTGTGCCGGACTTTGCGGGCGTTTTTAAAGACAGGGCAAAGGTTTCGCTCACCGCGACGACAAGCATACTAAAACTTATCATTGTCGCCGTTTGGTTTTATAAGAGGGTACGTAAAAAGCCACAAAGAAAGACAATACAACACACAAAAAAACAAACTGAAAAGAGGTAAACATGAGTACTGAAAAGATGAATGATCACCCTATAGTTGACCTTCTGGACGTTGCCATCAAGCGCATAAACGAATCGGTGCACAGCAACGCCACCATCGGCGCGCCCATCGCAATGGAAAACGGAACGATTATATTGCCGGTTTCCAAGGCGAGTTTTGGCATGGCCTCCGGCGGCAGTGATCTGCCTACAGCGCACCCAAAAGACAAGTTCGGCGGTGGCGCAGGCGCAGGTGTATCGCTTGTTCCTGTGGCATTTTTGGTATGCACCGGCGATGATGTAAAGCTGTTACAGCTTGCCGACACCTCCAACAACGTTGACAGGTTGCTCAGCATGATGCCGGAGCTTATCGACAAGGTCGGCTCACTTATAAAAAAAGAAAAGAAAGACGAAACTGAAGATGAATGAAGTTAGAATACAAAAACTGCTGTCGGAACTGGGGGTCTGCTCACGCCGTGAGGCGGACAGGCTTGTTGCGGCAGGCAAGGTAAAGGTCAACGGGCATCCGGCACGTGTCGGCGACAAGATAGATCCACAAAAGTCCGTGCTGATGGTGGATGGCAAACGTGTACATATACCGCGCCGTAGTGAGCTTTACTACTACATGCTCAACAAGCCGCGCGGCTACATAACAACCCTTTCCGACGAGCTTGACCGCCGCAACATCACCACCTTCACCGAGGGTCTGCCGGTGAGGGTTTACCCGGTCGGCCGCCTTGACAAAGACAGCGAGGGCATGTTGTTTTTGACCAACGACGGCGCTTTTGCCAACATGCTCACCCACCCGTCCTTTGAGATAAGCAAGGTCTACCGCGTGACCGTCACCCCCCACGCCACCGAGGAGCAGATAATGGAACTTTCTTCCGGCGTTGTACTGGACGATGGCAGTAAGACGTTACCCTGCAATATAAGGGTGCTTGCTGACGAGCCTAACCGCACCGTCCTTGAGTTTACCATCAAGCAGGGCAAAAATCGCCAGATACGGCGCATGTGTTCCGCTGTGAGCTTGCAGGTGGCGCGCCTATCGCGCAAACAGGTAGGTCCCGTTAAACTGTCGATGCTTCGCCCCGGCGAGATACGCGAGCTTAAACCGTCGGAGGTGAATTCACTGAGAGCCAGCGCAAGAAAAGGAAAAAAATGATAAGGATAACGCAAATTTTAGAGCCTTTTATGCTTGACCACTTTAACAAAGGACGTTTTGATACAGAAATTTTTGGTTTTTTGGCAAGCAGCGCAAACGGCACCGTAGGAGTACTGTTAGCACAGCAAAACGGCGATATTACAGAGATTTTAGAGGTTGACGCACAGGAAGCGCAGGTGCGTGACGGACTTGTTCGCGCAACAATTTCTCACACAATGCGACAAGGTGCATTGACATTTTCAACACAAAGCGCTATAATATTGGGTGAGAGTTTTTCTTTAGAGAAAGACACCAATTATAACATAGAGGAATTTTTTGCACGAGGGTGCAATCACAATCAACAACGGGGGTAATCTATGGCAAAAACATCTATGGACGTGTTTGCAACGTTTTTCGACGAGGGCAAATACACCACCATGTACACACAAAAAAGCGCTTCGATATCTGTCGGGGTCGGCTTTGTCTGTGGCAGTGAAGTAGTAAGCGTTGCACAAAACGGCAATGCACTTTGCGCCGCCGACATGAAAAAGTGGGTACGTGCAATTGAGCTGGCCGGCAAAATCGGCGTACCGCTCTTCACATTCTATGCATCGTCCGGCGCAGTGCTTGATGGTGGCGTCGCACCTTTGACCGGCTATGCCGACATCTTAAAGGCAAGCGCCAACGTCAGCGGTGTAGTACCGCAGATAGCGGTCGTCACAGGCACATGCGGCGGCAACAGCGCACTTCTCGCCGCAACATCCGACATCTGTGTAATGAGCGAGGAGGGTGAACTGTTTTTAACACCCCCATACACAGCCGCGGCAACCGGCAAAAAGACAGCCGGCGCAGGTTCTGCGGCAAGCGCCGCCGACAGCGGTGTTGCACACATCGTCGTCAAGACAAACGCTGAGGCAGTCTTAAAGGCACAGGCTCTTGCTGAGCTTCTGCCCTCCAACAATCTCACCGTTCCGTCACTGTTTGAGGAGTCCGCTCCCTCCGGCGCATTTCAGAGCGCTGCTTTCAGCCCCGAAAAGGCTGTTGCCGGTTTAGCCGACAGTGCAAACCTTGTTTCGCTGTTCGACAACATTGAGTCGGTATACGTAGCTCTTGGCACTGTTGATGGCACCGTAACAGGTTTTGTAGCCACCGACAACGGCAAGGGTATCTGCACACTCGGCGCGGCAAAGGCCGCACGTTTTGTCCGTCTGTGTGACATGTACAACATTCCCGTTGTAACAGTGCTTGCAACATGCGGATTTACAAAATCCAGCGAAAACGACATTGCCGGTGGTATCAGAAACGCCGCACTACTTGCCTCGACATACTCCGACGCCACAACAGCTAAGGTTCTCGTCGTTGCGGGACAGGCTATCGGCGCGGCCTACACAGCTTTCAGCGCATGTGACGTTGTAATCGCCGCAGACGGCGCTGTCGTCTCTCCGCTTGCACCGGAAGCCGCCGCTACAGTTGTGTACGCTGAGGAGCTTAAAGCTTCGAAAAACATCCCCGAGGACACAAAAAAATACGCTGCCGAATATATTGCGACATACTGCAACGCTGACGCACTTGACAATGCCGGCATTTGCGAGGTTCGTTGCAACGATTCCGCCGTGCGCGGTGCTGTTGCCGATTCGCTTGCGATACTTGCAACAAAGCGTGTAACCCGTCAACCGAAAAAATACGGCTCCGCTCTGTAAAGCACGGATGTCGACTGTCTAAATAATAAGGAGTAAAGTTAAATGAAAAACTATAAAATCACCGTTAACGGCACAACCTACGATGTTGCTGTAGAAGAGTCCGGCGCGTCCTCTGCACCGGCAGCCGCTCCCGTAGCTGCTGCACCTGCGGCACCTGCCGCGGCACCGGCAGCCGCTCCGGCCGCACCGACAGCAGGCACACCGGTTACAGCACCTATGCCCGGCAACATCCTTGACGTTAAGGTCGCAGTAGGCGCGGCTGTAAAATCCGGCGACGTGCTTATTCTTCTCGAAGCGATGAAGATGGAAAACGACATCGTTGCACCTGCAGACGGCACAGTAGCCGCCATCAATGTTAAAAAAGGTGACACCGTCAACTCCGGCGATGCCCTTGTAGTACTCAACTAGCCGCAAGCTGTCACGAAAGGAAGACAACACCTATGGCAAAAGTAAAAATTACCGAAGTTGCTCTGCGCGACTCTCACCAGTCTCTCATTGCAACCCGTATGACCACCGATGAGATGAGACCTATCCTGTCCACAATGGATAAAGTGGGTTATTTTTCCGCAGAAGTTTGGGGCGGTGCTACATTCGATGCATGTATCCGTTTCCTCGATGAAGATCCGTGGGAGCGTCTGCGTACCATCCGCAAAGAGATGCCCAACACAAAATTGCAGATGTTGTTCCGCGGCCAGAACATGCTCGGATACCGTCACTATGCCGATGACGTCGTTTACTACCTCGTTCAAAAGTGCATAAGCAACGGCATCGACATTATCCGTATATTTGACGCGCTCAACGACGTGCGTAACCTTGCAACCGCCATCAAAGCGGCTAAAAAAGAGGGTGGACATGTTCAGGCAGCTATCAGCTACACTAAAAGCCCTGTGCACTCCAACGAGTACTTTGCAAAATACGCAAAGGATCTCGAAAACGAGGGTGCAGACAGCATCTGTATCAAGGACATGGCCGGTCTGCTTGACCCCTATGCCACATATGAGCTTGTTGCGGCACTTAAAAAGGATCTTAGCATCCCGATTGATATCCACAGTCACTACACAAGTGGTCTTGCTTCCATGTCCATCTTGAAGGGCATCGAGGCAGGCGCTGAAATCATCGACACCTCCATCTCGCCACTGGCTATGGGTACATCCCACATGGCGACAGAGACACTTGTTGCGGCGCTTGCCGGCTCGGAGTACGACACAGGTCTTGACCTGAAACTGCTCAACGAGGTGCGTGACTACTTCGCAACACTGCGCGATAAGTACCTTGACAACAAACTGCTGTCGCCGAAGGTAATGGGCGTTGACGCAAACACACTGCTTTACCAAGTTCCCGGCGGTATGCTTTCCAACCTTATCAGCCAGCTGAAAGAGGCCGGCAAATCCGATAAGTTTGAGGACGTTCTTAAGGAAATCCCCCGTGTGCGTGAGGACAGTGGTTATCCGCCACTTGTTACACCGACATCGCAAATTGTCGGCACACAGGCAGTTTTCAACGTCATCATGGGCGAGCGCTACAAGACGGTAACAAAAGAGTTTAAGGCAATGGTTAAGGGCGAATACGGCAAGACACCTGCCCCCATCTCCGCTGAGTTCTTAAAGAAGATTCTCGGCAGTGAAGAGCCGATAACCTGCCGTCCGGCAGACCTGCTCACCGACGAGCTTGACAAGCTGAAAGAAGAGGCTCAAAAGTGGTCGCGCCAGGAGGAGGACGTGCTGACATACGCACAGTTCCCACAGGTTGCACCGAAGTTCTTTGAGAGCCGCAACAACAAGATTGTCGGCGTAGACGGCGACCATGTCGATCTCGCAAACAAAAGTCACATCGTTTAGAGATAGACGTTCAACTTAAAAAACGAACCCTGTCAGAGCGGCTTGTCCGCTTTTGACAGGGTTTGAGTTTTTTTAGATATATCGATATTATGCCATTTTTGAGTAATTCATGCCGTTATACACACCTATTTTAACAAATCTATTGTTTTATTAGTATATAAGTAGTACAATTAGCTTATTGATAATGAATATCAACAATTCGGGTGAAATTCCTGTCGCATTTGTTACACTTTTGATTGCATCCCCCGCCGGTGGTGTGGGAAGCAATCAAAAGGACATCATTTTTTTGTATAAACTGACAATGATTTTTAGGAGAATTATCATGAAAAAAGCAGATATAGGTGTTATCGGTCTTGCGGTTATGGGCGAAAATCTTGTTTTAAATATGGAGTCAAAGGGCTTTACTGTTGCTGTGTACAACAGGACTTACGCCAAAGTTGAGCACTTTTTACATGGCAGGGCGAGCGGTAAAAACATCGTCGGCTGTGCGACGCTTGCCGATTTTGTCTCCGGTATAGAAAAGCCGCGCAAGATCATGATGATGGTCAAAGCCGGTAGTGCGGTTGATACGCTTATCGACAGCCTGCTGGAGCTTACCGACGAGGGTGATATCATCATTGACGGCGGCAATAGCAACTTTACCGACACGATAAGGCGTACAGCTTATGTGGAGCAAAAAGGTCGATTGTACGTCGGGTGTGGTGTCTCCGGCGGTGAAGAGGGCGCGTTAAACGGGCCGTCACTTATGCCGGGTGGGTCGCGCGGTGCGTGGGAGGCTGTAAAACCGATAATGCACGCTATCTGCGCCAAGGTCGAGGACGGCACCCCGTGCTGTGACTGGGTCGGCTCAGACGGTGCAGGGCACTTTGTAAAGATGGTTCACAACGGCATCGAGTACGGCGACATGCAACTTATCTGCGAAGCGTACCAGCTCATGCGCGTCCTGCTCGGCATGTCAGCGGCAGATATGCAACCGATTTTCGAGCAGTGGAACAAAGGGGAGCTGGACAGCTATCTCATTGAGATAACCGCTAATATTTTGGGGCATGTAGAGCCAAACGGCACCCCGACAGTTGATATTATACTTGACCGCGCCGGACAAAAGGGAACCGGCAAATGGACGGTTATAAATGCTTTAGACGAGGGCGAACCGCTGACGCTCATCGGTGAATCGGTGTTTGCGCGGTGCCTGTCAGCGCTGAAAGAAGAGCGTGTGGCGGCAAGCGGCTTGTTTTCCGTTGAAAAAGTGTCGTTTGACGGCGATAAACAGGCGTTTATTGAGGATATCCGCGCGGCACTGCTTGTTTCAAAAATAATGTCGTATGCTCAAGGTTATTCGCTAATGCGCGCGGCGGCGGCAACGCACGATTGGGATTTGCAATACGGCGAAATAGCGCTTATGTGGCGTGGCGGATGCATAATACGCTCGGCATTTTTGGGCAAAATACGTGAAGCTTTCGCAAAAAACCCTGCGCTTGTCAACCTGATACTTGACCCGTATTTTGCCGACGTCATCAAGCGAGCCGTGCCGGCATGGCGCAACGTCGTTGCCACCGCGGCACAGCACGGCGTGGCGGTGCCCGCCATGAGCGCCGCACTCTGCTACTTTGACGGCTACACCACTGCTTCACTTCCGGCTAATCTTTTACAGGCTCAGCGTGACTACTTCGGCGCACACACATACGAGCGCACCGACAAAGCGTCCGGCGAGTTTTTCCACACCAACTGGACGGGAAAAGGCGGCGACACGTCAGCAGGGATTTATACAGTATAAATTGTTTGAGCCGATTTTTTCGCCCTGCTGGGTCCTACAAAGGAGTGTACAATTTTGAAGAACTACCCCCGCCTTCGGCGGGGGTAGTTCTTCAAAACACACAAGATCTTTATTCATATTGAAAAGGAGCCACACAAATGCAACAACCTCACATAAGATCTTTTACAACAACATCACAATAGCCGTTGTCATAGCGACAATGCTTATTATAATAGAAAAGGCGTTGACGGTACTTGCAAGTCCTATGTCACCGCCGAGCTTAGCTGTGAACGTCGGTGCGATGCCGGATATTGGGGCATACAAAACCAGTACAAGTGCCGCTCGTATCTCCTGCGAGTAGGGCAAAAATGTATAGACCAAAAATGCAAGCACCGACACACCGATGTATCTACCAAGCAGGATTTTCACCACATCAAAACGCTTACCCCTGTCCAAATTAAGTTCAAAGCCGATTCCGAGCATAAACATCGCAAGAAATGCGTTCGCCGAACCTATTGTATCGGTGAGGGATAACACAAATTGTGGCATTTGAAAGTCGGAAATTGCCACAACCGACATGATTATGTAAGTCAAAAATGGCGGTGAAGAAAACAGTTGGCGCACAAGACTTTTCAGTTTTATGCCACTTGATGAACCTATGACTGTGTTGGCGATACCATAGGTTAAACCGTTGCACATTATAGCATTACCTGCATCAAACAAACTTACAGCCGCAATGCCCACCGGTCCCAAAAAGCTCTGTACAAACGGCATTGCAAAATTTCCGATATTGTAGCCTGAAGTGTTTAGCGATGCAAACGCTTTTTCCGTGCGTGTTTTTTTGAAGTAAAGCAATATGCCGACTGTTGTAAGCGTAATATTTGCCAATATACCGAGCGCTGTTGCAGAAAAAAGTGATACATCAAACTCAATACGGCTGAAATTGGAAATAATTACGCTTGGCATGGTCACGTAAAGCACAAGCCGTGACAGCACGAGGAAGTCCTTTTTTGCAAAAAGACCGACCCTTTTTAGTATGTATCCCAACATAATTATCAAGATGAACATAAGCGCTCTTGACAGCGCATTTAAAACTTCCAACTTCAACCCTTTTCTGTGTTTATTGACTATTGACAACACCGTTTATCACTATTTCAACGTTAAAGGTAAACTCGTGCACCGTAACATTCAGCCTGCCGCCGCTGTCATTGACAAAATCTCTGGTGTTTTGCAGACCCAAACCGTGCCCCTTGCCGATTTTGCGCGTTAAAAGCTGTTCGGGACTGCCGGCAATGCGTCCGTCAAACGGGTTTTCGCAGTTGATAATCAACAGGTTTTTGTGGTGCTTTATGCTTATATTGATATATCTGTCACCCTGCACAGCCTCCTGAGCGTCAAGTGCATTTTGCAGAATATTAGACAGCACACCGCAAATCTGCTTATCGTAATTAAACTCCTTTACGGCCACGTTGCACTTACAATAAAATTCCACTCCCTGCTCTTGTGCTTTGTCGGCAAACCATGACAAAACAATGTTTATTATCTCATTATCGCAAAAGGATTTTTGCTTGAACGCGCCTATCTCCTCCGCGAGATCGGCGAGGTAGCCGCGTGCCTTCGCCGTTTCTCCTTTGTCAAGCAGTCCTGCGACGCTTCGCAGGTGGTGGGTTATGTCATGTCTGTAGCGTTGGGTGGCAAGTTCGCCCTGCTCTACCTGCTCGTATCGGTTGCGGTACATCTCGATTTGCAGGTTAACGACATCCAACTCTGACTCCGCTTTAAGCCGTAAGGTGAGCGCTTCCCTGATAGTCTCGGTCAACAGCATAACACAAAACACGATTATCGCTATGTGCTGAAAAAACATGTACGGCGTGTTAAAATATAGCATTTCAAACACATCTCCGCTAAAAAATGCTGTGTATAACGCATATTTTAGATAGTCTAAAGCGTAACCTGCCATCAGCACCAGCGAGGCTATTGCATAGGTGCGGTTTTGCACCTCTCCCATACGTGCAAGCTTGACAGCCATAGCACCGCTTATTACAATGAAGGGCGCTGTGACATATACACGCATTAAGTTTATCGAGCTGAGATCCAGTAAAAACAAAGCTCTGCCAACGATTGCCACCGCAAAAACCACAAGAATGAAATACGACAGTTTGCCTTCTATAAGCCTTTTATCGCAGGCGGCAAGCATCATAAAAATCATGGGCGCTACAAGCGTGTCAAACAGATAATAAAGACCGTCAAACAAAAACGACAGTGCAGGGCTGTAGTTGAATATGTGCCACAACACCGTGAGATCGGTGGCGCTGAACATCACCCACATCGCTAGTCCAAAGCTAAGTGTTACAAACACTTTTGTGCTCTTTTTGCGCAACCGATAAGCAAAAAATAAAAACAGCATCACCAGCAGTGTCACAATAGCAAACACTACGGTGAAAAGCACCAGAACATTATCCGCTAAATCGCGTAGCACAAACAGGTGTCGCGCACCGATTTGCACATCGGAGATAAGCTTTATTTCGCCTGTCATGGCCGGCCATGAGGAGATGACCACCTTGACCGGTTTGCCGGCATCTTCCGCCTCGAGCGGCACCGCCATATAGTGTGTTGGGTTTTTGAGCACACGCTCGGTTGGGTGCGCGTCTGCATCACCGAACGACAGCCGAAGTCCGCCGTCTATGCTTATATCCACCTGTTGCGCTACCGAGGAAAACCACAGCACGTCGCCGGGGCTTATCACGTCCGGCAGGGTGTTTTCGAGGGTAATTTCTCTCAGCACTTCTTCGTAAGGCACCTTTACCGGAAGGTCGGTTTGCGCCACTGTGCCGACATCATCGCTGTAGTCCCACAGCTGTTGCAAGCTTTGTATCGTTTGGCGATGCACCGGGTTTAGGCTGCTGTACTGTGCGGCGCGTAGCGCCACAACAACCACTGTTGCCGCCGAAAGCCCCATTAATACTGCAAACAATACGCTCAACAGTGCGTTAAAACTGCGTTTTTCCCACCCAATCAAAATATTTGTCCCTCATCTGCTTTCTTGCCCGAACCTTAATGGGAATATCACTTCCGTCCTCCATTGTGAAACAGTTTCCGGCATTTACAACCAAGTCCATGTTGACGATGTAGCTTCTGTTACACCACAAAAACCTGTCGTCAAGCAGATAGTCAATGTCGGACAATTTGCCGCGTACACTGTGTTTTGTACCACCTGTTGTATGGATGATGACTTTGTGCAGGTCACTTTCCAAATAAAGTATGTTGCTGAGCGGTATTCGCTTGCCTACTTTTTTTAGATCAAGCACTTTTTCGCTGTTGGAGTGTTTGTCGCGGTTTAGCTCCTGTAATATCTCATGCAGCCGTTTAATATTGTCTTCTATCGGTTTCAGCAGGTAGTCGAACGCTTTTACCGAATACCCTTTTATCGCAAATTCGTCGGTTGTAGTTAAAAATACTATGGCGCAGTCACAGCCGTTTTCACGCAGTGCCTTTGCTGTGTCGTAGCCGTTAAGCTCCCCCATAAATATATCGATAAACACAACGTCGGGGTGAAAACCGTCCTGCACGCGCTTGATAAGTTCTTCGCCGACACCGTGCTCACTGACAACAATCGGCTGCCTCTTCTGCTGTGACCACTGCTGTACCGCTTGTGCCACCGCCTTGCGGTCGTCATCGTTGTCATCGCATACCACAATATTAAAAAATTCCAATGTGGGCATTATCCCCTTTCCTAAAGATATCTTGAAATAACCTCCGTCGCCTCCACTCGAGTGCGCAGTGTTTTTGTCGCCTGTCGTTGTTGCTGTGTCAATTCCGCCTGTTTTGTGTAGTACCCGTCAAGTAGCAGATGGCACATGTGTTCGTTGGCGCGCTTGACCGACACCGAAAACATTCGAACGTTTTTGAGCAGTGCGGCGGTCGTCGCATCCGTCATGCTCTTGATAAGCTGCTGTGAGTAATCCAGCAGTTGCTGTGAGTGCTCCTCATCCACAACGCCGGTGCCGAAGCGTTTAGTTAGTTGCTGTCGTTGCTCGCTAAAATCCGTTTGCAAGTGTGGCATCGTCAATCGGTCGAGCGACACCCCAATAATGTGGCCTATGTCAAGACCGCTCGCATTTGCCAGCGGTAGCAGGTCTTTTACAAGCCGCTCTTTTAGGCTATCCGCAGACAGCAAGTCGGCGCGCAAACCTTTGTACAACTCAACAGTGCCGTCCTCGATAAACTTCATCTCCTCGAGCACGTCGTTGACATCGCAATAGCGGTATGCCTTTTGTCGCGTTATGTATTCCTTGTGTGTCTTTCTCCACGAAAAGGGGTTCCACCACATGCTGTCGTTGACATCTACGCCGATATTGACAACATCTATGCCGGTTTTTACCGTCGGTTTTATGCTGTGCAAGCTGTCAAAAAGCCCTGATGCGTTATCATAAGCCAACTGTTCCACTGCACCGTAACATTCCTCAAACGCTGTGTCGACAAGCGCCTTGATATCATTTATCTCGCCCGTAACACGCCTTATATCCTCATCCCACTTAGGTAAAAATTCGCCCTTTATCTTGTGCATCTGCTGTTGCAGTTCAATATTTTTGCCGTGCAGATACTGTTTAAGCTCACTGTTTGCCACAACGGCAAATGATGCCGCTTTGCTCACAAGTAACTCATTTTTTTGTGATACCATGTCTGAGAACAGACCTCGCACAACCTCAAAGCCCGACACCTCACTCAGCGTATCGTGGTGCAACTGCATATATTGCTCCAGCTGTGTACCGACATGATGCTCCAGTTCCGAGTACCGCTCAGGGGGCACGCTTAACATTCTATTCGCCACCACCGATATGAAATACGGTTTTTGACACTCGTTAACAACGTCGATCACCTGTGCACTGCACCCTGAATCGGCAAGTTGTTTGCTCATAAGCCCTATGGTTTTTTTCGCCCTTTTAAATAATGCCGCGCGCAGGTCGCTGTCTACGGTGCGGTAGTTGTCACCGTCACGCAGTGCATCCATAAGCGCGTTGTCGTACTGACTGCCGATTAGCACAAGCTTTTTTATACCCTTTTGCGGCAGCTGAGAGCTTATAAGTGCCATGTCGTTGCTGTCAAGAAAGTAGCTTGCACGACTTAGGAAAAATGCCGCATCACACCGCTCAATAAACTCCTGCGTTTTTACACGGCGCGACGGTACGGGGTCGTTAAGGCCCGGCGTGTCGACTATGGATATGTTTTTTATGTCGGGTATGTCCGCCTTGATCGTCACGGATTTTACAAAAGGCGTGTACCGTCCTTTTTCTCCGACGTACTCTTCAAGCAACTCATTAAAATCACTGATGTGTTGTATCGCTATGTCTTGCCGCCCAATTTCAAAGCACTCATTCATCGAGACGGTGCTGTTTTGCGCCATTTCCATCAGATCGCGCGCCGCATGTGTCTGCTGTGTATCGAGTGTCGAGCGCGCCGTCTTTTTCAACTGCGCCCACTCAAATACGTCGTAAAACTCCACACACAGGCGGTTTTGCTCGCTATGCTCAACCATCGTGAGCGTTGATGTCTTAGGGGTGGAGGCATACGGCAACACTGCTTCGCCGTTAAAAAGCAATGCGTTCAAAAAGGAAGACTTTCCCGCTTTGACCTGACCTATGACAGCAATGTTAAACTTGCGATTTTCGTCATAAAAGTCCTCGACTTTTTTCTGGAAGTTTTGTTTTATGTCGGTGAGTCCGTCAAGTTCTATAAAATTGCTGTATACATTTAGGGCAGATTGTATATCCCCTATGTACTGTAAAAAACGCCTGTTCTGTTCATCCTGCGCCACTTTTATGTCATGTATCATGCACACACCCTTTAGTTGCTGAGTTGTTCCGTCAAATGTTCTATCGTCTCGATATCGGCTTTTAGGGAGGTTAAATCTTTATCGTCGTCGTCGTCCTGCGTCTTGCAAAGTCCTGCACCCACCCTGTCTTTAATGTCCTGCGCCATAGAAATTTGGTTTGCCCCCGACACTTTGTACTCTCGCAGGAAATGTTGAACCCCTGTGCGTATGCACTCCAATATGTGTTGCTGTAACTCCGGCAACAGCAACTCTCTTACAATCACATCGCCGTCCTGCTTTTTCACCCTGCGCCCTAAACGATTTACAATGGCGGCTATGCCCTGCTTAAAGTCCTCCTCCTTTTGTAGTGACACCTCCAAAATTGGGGCGGTGACATCGCTTTCCTTTATCTCATTTGAACATTCCAGCAGACCGTAAAGCTCAAAGCGACTGTTCAGCTCCCTTTGATGCGCGAAAAAAATGGGGTAAAATTGCGCATAGGACAGTTTGTTGATAAAAGCCGGTATAATGCCACTCAAAAATGTATTGACATCCTGTCCCGACGACGTGACGTTCAGTAGCGGCTCGCACAGTTCCTGTGTCAACGTCGACAGGTCGCGTGCGGCTCTATCCACCGCGCCGACAACCTGTCCGGCGAGATCGCGTGTCTTTTTGTTGTGGCTTTCCAAAAAGTCGCCAAACTGGCTTTGATGCTTTTGTACCAGTCGATGCCGTTCCGATACCGGCAGTTGGTAATAGAGCATCTCATTTGCAAGCACGGTTTTAATACAGTTGCACATAAATAGCAACTGCCGCTTGACCTGCTGTTCCTTTTCGCCGACAAGATAACCGTTTATCTGAGTTAAAAGTTGATGCAGTTCATCAAGGTAGGCATCCCGCCCAGAGCTTACCTTTGCTATATGCACCGTCTTTGAGGGTAAAAATGTCCTTATCGTCTCGCGCACAAATTCAATATTGCGGCTTATGTCCTTTTGCGGCAGTTTGTCACACTTTGTCAGCATGACAAAGACCGGTTTTTGCGTCGTGGCGTAAGTGCTGAGCAGTTGCACAAGCGAGTGTTTGACGACCGGCTCGTCCGCCGCTATGACAAGTAGATAGGCATAGCAGTTTAGCAGGTGGTCGCGCACCCACCGCTCGTGTTGCTCGGTGCCACTGTCGTAGCCCGGCAGGTCGACAAGCGTTATATTTTCAATGACACGAAGCTGTTCGCTGTCTGTTTTTAGAACAATGCGTGTCACACCGGCAAGCTCTACGCTTCTGTCGCGCAGGGCGCACAGGTCGGTACGCTGCATTATTTCATCGCGGTAAACGGCAAGTTCGTTGTCGCCATAGCGTATCTCCACCGGTGGGCACACCTCCGGCACAATGCCGGTGGGTAAAAGTGGTCTGCCAAACAGCGCATTGACGGCGGAACTTTTGCCGGTGTTAAAGGCACCCACAATTGGTAGCGTGACGGAATAGGTCTGCACATCATGTAGTGCGACCGTCTGCGTCGAGATATCGACGTTGTACTTTTGAGCTATATGTGTGAGGATATCTAAACACTGGATTGACTGCTGCAATGACGCCTCCAAAATGACATATATATTTAATTATATCAATAAATTAAGAAAAATACCAGTGTTTAACCAAATTAATCATCAATAACCTTGATTTGTTTCCCATTTATCTTCCCTGATGACGGTTGGAAAGTATACGTGAACGTTTCTTTAAAGTGTTGACATTCCACCTCCTATAGGCAAAAAGCTGCGCGAAACCAAAGTCGTGCGCTGCACAACCTCTTTTTAATGTGTTTTAACTATGACATCAATTTATATAAATACTAGCCTACCACGACATAGCCACCCAGACTGATATTGTCTACTGCGGCTGTCTGTGGTACAGACAAGTAGCTGTTTACACCCATATAACAGTATGTGTCGGTGTGGTGTGACTTGCGCAGGCAGACAAGTTTAAACCGTGTACCAATGCCGCTGTAGCTCTCTATAAGTTTTTCGAGATCCTTTTCGCTTATCGGCAGTGTGTCTTTGTCGCCGGACAGGTTGAGTATAACCGCAAAGTGGTTGCGCGTGTCGCCGTAAAGTTCCATTGAAAGCTTTTTGGCGGCGGCACTGCCGGGCGAGCGGCTCCACTGAAAGTTCTCGATAATATGCGGACGTATGCCGGTCGCAAGCGTTATAACCTCTTCAAGGGTCTTGCGCGTGCCTTTGCCGCCCTGAAACACGTCAAGATGTTTTATCATATAGCGAAGTTGCGACGGTGTAAACATCTTTGCGTGCTCTTCAATGCCCAGCCACGAGGCAAGTTTTGTCACATTTTCACCGTCCGCCTTTTCGTAGTCAAGTAAGTTTGGCAGATCGTCGATGCGTCGCTCGATGTCCAGATACCGCGACTGCATGACGGCAATGTACCTGTCGAAAAACTCATCTCCTTGGTATATCTCCGGCAGATAGTCGGTGAAGGTGTATTTGGGGAACTCCAACCGCATACCGTCTATCTTAGCGGTTGCGCCGTCTTTCAGCACCGCCGCGACATACACAAACACATAGCGCCCCATCAGTGAGTGCAATATTACATCCTGCGTGTCGATTGCCCTTACATGTGGCAGCGCACACAGCAATGCACCCTTCGCCTCCGTCGGCACTTCGTCGGAGTGCAGCACCGTATCAAGACGCGTCGGCTTATCATTGTAGAAGATGTCAAGGGTGTCCGTTGCCGCCACTATGACCTCCAGCCGAAGATGTGCAAACTCACCCTCCAGTATGAGGCGGTTGTAGGTCATGTCCTCATCCTTTGTGTCAAATGTGCGCGTGATGTAACATGCCATGTCACCGCTGTCAGCACAAAGGCACAGGTTTTGTTCGGCATCCGCTGCAAACCCGTTTTTGTAACCGTTTTGCAGTGCTCGCTTATAAAAATTTATGTATTTTAATTGCGTTTTCATCTTTCACCTTTTGAGGTTATGTGTCGAAGGAAGTGGCATAGAGAGTTGATTTAGCGGCAACCTGTGTTCCTTATCCCCCGCCGTAGGCGGGGGATAAGGAACACAAAAAGTCAAATCAATTGCTATTGTCCTCACCCGTGTCGAATGACAACAACTTATGCGGGGAATATTTTCCTCTTATACAAACTCAATACCTATGTCATTGAGATAACTCAAGCTGTCGGGATGTACGACAATGTCGCCCTGCTCGTTTTTGTAGCCGCCGTTGCCGCTGTATTCCAGCGACAGGTCGGTTATCACTTTGACGTTTTTGTGTAGCTCCAGTGCCGAGAACAGCCTTCCGTAGTCCACCGTCTTGCCAAACTCTCCCCTATCTACGCGGTCGATAACGGATGTGATAAACTCTTTCAGCTCGCTTTGTGCCTGCGAGGTGTTTTCGACAAGTGCTATGCGCCCGTAAACACTGACACCGACGTAACGCGCACTCTCCACCCTGATCTCGGTGGTTAACAGGCGGTACTTTTTCAGGTTGGAGGCTATGTTCCTCTTGTAGGATTCGCTTAAAATCGGCAATCTTCCACCGTATTTTGGTTTTACCGACAGTACAACTGTGTTGGAATAATACGGTTCGTTGTAAGCTTCACAGTAATCCTTTATCGAGATGACGTTCATGCTGTCTATCATAAGACCGGGGGTGTTCATGACAACCGCTTTGTAGTCCTCCGCCGTCACGGCGCGTGTGACCGCCGTAATCTTTGCCTCAATCTCCTGCTCCAGCTCGTCGGAGTTTTTACGCCGACTGCCACCGATTGCACCCTCGATGTTGGTAACGGCATAGTCATAGCCGTCCTCCAAGCGGTCGATGCGCCCCTGTAGAACGTTTCCGCCCTCAAAGAGCGACGTCTTGACACCGACGACAACGACAAGTTTGTCCTGCTCCGGTTGCAGACCGTTTATGCCGTCACCGAAGTAAAAGCAGTTCGTGTCGACATCGTACCCGAAACAGCGGCTTTCATAACCCTCAGAGGTCATGTCGTCGCTGTGATGCCACAGCTCGTAGTAGGTTTTTCCATCCTGCTCGTGCACCAGTGCCAGTTGCATTTCGCACATATTTTCAAGGTTGGCTTCAAAAAACAGTCGCTGTCCGGCGCATCCGTCCGTTATGCCCACCTCGACAGCGTACTCAATATCGCTGTCACAGACAAACACCGCAAAAACGTCGCCTGCCTGCGGTTTTTCGCCGTCAAACACTATGCGGCGCTCGTTTTCCGTTCTGCCCTCCTGCAACTCGCACAGGTTGTCGTAGGCATCTGAGTCGTACCACAGTACAAACTCATCCCCCTCCTGCTTTGCTATCTTAACGCTGTCGGTAACACCGATGCGAAAATCAAGCTCGATACTCTCCCCCTCTTTATAGCTTACAAGGTGCGTGCTTGCAAGTGTGTTTGTCTGGCGCACCTCAGCACAGGCGGTAAAGACCCGTCCTATCGCCGGAAGTATGTCGTACTCGTTGTCGGATATGGTACAGCGCAGGTAGTAAGCCTCTGCCATGTCCGGCAATTTGTACTGTTTTGCGCTTGTGTTTATATCAAAATGCACAAAGCCTGTGCGTAAAAAACCGCAAGTTTCATCCTGTAGGACGGTGCAAGGCAGGAAGTTTTTGCCGTCATAGTACTCCCAGGTGCACTTTGCAAGCGAAAACTCGTCGCCAAACGCGTTGCGCCCAGTCGGTGCCACCTCAAAGTAAACCGACGTGTTCGCGCTGAATTTTTTTTGGAAACCAAAGTAAACACTACACTCGTCGTGAATATCTCCGCAAAACTTCCGTCGACACCGGCAAAACGTGTCATATCCTTTTTGGTGTCGTTCACAGCGTTGTAAAGCGCCACCAACTCGTTGTTTGCCGCGTCAAACGGCGCTACCGTCTCAAAAACGGTGTCGTCGGCATAAAGTTTTGTGCCATGTGGCAGGTGGATAGCATTGCCGTCAACGGCGACAAAGCATCGCGCCGGCGTTGCAAGGGAGCTTATGCCGAGCAGTTTGAGATATTTCAAACGGTGCTGTTCGCCGGTCGCATCGAGGTAATAGTTGAGCGAGTCGATGAGCCAGTAAAACATCTGAAGCGTCGTAATACCCGGATCGTGGTGGTTAAGGTCCGTCCACTCGGCATTGATACGCGGTATCATTCGGCGCGCGCGCTCGAACATACTGCTGTAATTCATATCGTCCAGTTGAGGAACGTGTAGCATTTTCGCCTCCGGTTGTTAGTTAACTTCTACATAAACTGTGTGCTCACCGTTCACCGCCATAGCAAACGGGTTTGTTATTATGTCGTGGATGTCCTCACCCACGGCAATCTCGCGGCCATTGACCGTTGCCGCCGCCGATGTCCTTATGACGGACAGGTTGTTGCTCTTCATCTTGATGTAGGCTAGCAGTTGCTTTACTGTCGGCAGCGTACCGATGCTCCAACCACTGCCATCAAAGCCACCTTTGAGGGGGTCGATAAAGTCCTTTATTATCTGCTTTGTACTGCTTTGCAGTTCATAGACGTCGTCGTACTCATTGCACATCACCCATATTTTAACGGAATACGGCACAAAGTGCGGCTGTGTCAGCATAAGCTTTTTGCCCATCGGCAGTATGTTGCTTGTCTTAAGCAGTTTTTTGTATATGTTGTCCTTGACGGAGGAGAAGATGTGGTTGCCCTTTTCGTACTCCTCTATGAGCAGTGCAACGGTCAGCAAATCCTCGTCCGGCTCGCCGTGCTTGTTGACACCACTTGCGCATTTTATCTGTTTAACGCAGTAGGATATCTGGCTTATTATGTCAAAGTAATCGCGTTCAGTGACGGCACGTCCGCGCGTTTTCAGTATGTTGGCTATGATTTTAGAGGAACTCTCCACGTTGTAGCCGTCGTAGCCTCCGTATGCCGGCACAGGGTTTTTGACACTGCTGATGTATTTGAGTGACTGCTCCGTCTCGTTGATGGCACCCACCGGCACGTTTGCGCGCGAGCCTTCATATGCCTGAAACACAACGCGTATCGACGCGCCGACCTTGGAGACGGGATAGGCGGCAAATATGTTCTTGTCAAACTCCACCGTACCTAACACAAGGTCGATGGCATAGTGCCTGCCGCGCTGTGTAAAGTGCGAGCGCTTGTGCCACTTAACCCAGTTGTCCGCCTCGGGGTTTTGCTCGTTGTACTCATTGACGTACACATCTATGTTGATGAGGTTTTGCTCCGACAGTTGCAGACGCACACTGTTCTGCTCCTCTTCGATGTAAAACTCCTGCGTGCGTGTGCGGTAGTTGTGCGCGCGCACCATGTTGGAGTAGACCGAGTTTATAAAGGGCATGTTGTCGCCGGGCAGTTTGTCGCCCGACACAAGCCGTATCCAGTACAGATTTTGTCCGAACATCTCGCTCTGCGCCGCGTCGGACGGTATCAGCATAAGTATGTTGCCGGAGTACAGGAACCCTCCGGTATAGTCCACCGTCTGTATCGGGGTGAAACCGTCACCGTTTAGGTATTGCACCATGTAGTTGACCGGTATGTCCTCGCTGTTTTGCACCTCAAAGTAAAAGCTGGACGGACTTCCTGACGGATTGGCATCAAAACCGAAATACATGCACAGCTTGTCCGCTTCCTTGCTGTAAAACAGCTCCACATTGCGCTTTTTACCGAGCATATTGGTGACGTTTTTCGTCTCGAAATTGTTTTTTGTCAGCGCTATGTCCGGCGTCACACCGCCCGCTGCATAGGAATAAGAGAAGTTAAGCTCCGATATAACAGGGCAAAATACGCGGTTGGGTATGCTGTAAAGGTTGTCGGCACGCATAAGGCGCAGGCGCAGGCGATAGCCGTCGGTCGCCTCTTCGGGTGTTGCCATGTCCTGCGGACAAATAAAGTTTATGTTGACATTGCCGGTGACACTGCCGTTAAACAGTTCCGCCATGTGTTCCTCTTGTATCAGTCGTTTCCAACCGGCAGTGCTGAGGTACTCTATGAGCACATAGTCGGGGCGAACGTCCACCTTTTGCAGGTTTTGTGTCGTGCCCTGCTTGCGCATGACGATTTTAAGTTCATCATCCAGCTCGTACTGCTGTAACTCTTGATTAACGACGTCGAAATCAAGGTTAAATGTCATGTCGACAACCGCGCCGCGCCGCGACAGCACTGATTCGCTCTCGATGCCGCACTCGGCGTAGATTGCAAGCGGATTGCCAAACGGGAAAAATCTCAACGTGCTCTGGTCGACACCGCTGACGTTTACCGACTTTGGCGGTATGTTTTTCATAGAAAATACAACACCGACATCACTTATCTTGACAGGCGGTATGCCCTGCGAGGATATGTTAAGCACATAGTAATCCTCGCCGTCAATCTGTGTGAGCTTTGGTTGATAGCCGGTTATGTCCAGCCAAATTATATCGCCGTCAAGCGTCGGGGTGGGCAGTTCCCACTCGCCGTCCTGCTCGGCAAAGCTGTAACTTACCTGCTCGCCGGCAAGGTATTGCAACACCGGCGGCAGATCCGCCTCCTCCACCGTGCCGAATTTAAGGCCGAGGCGCATGTCACTGAGCTCCGCAAAGGTGTTGCCAAAGCCCAGTTGCAACAGGTGCTGAGAGGAGTTCTCGCCCGTGACATCAAATAGCCTTATAGGTTTTGTCATGTACTCGGCGTTGCCACCGCTGTAAAGACAGGTCAGATAGTCCGTCTCGCGGTTGGTTGTGTAAATGGCGCTGACGTTGGCATCCGTTGTTGTTATCGCATAGTCCGTCTCAAAGGTTATGGGGGTGTCCCCCTCACCGTCCGTCGCAAGAAGCGCCGTACCCTTTGGCACCAGCACATTCTCCTCAGCACCGGTGACCGCCGTAAACTTGACGTAACTTCTCGCCGAGGCGATAGGCTCCTCTTTGAGCATGTCAAACAGGTTGAGGTACTGTATTCTGTGCTTGTCCATCACCCTTCCGAAGTTTTCCTCAGTGTGGCTAAGCATGTCGTCGACAAGCATGGCAACGGTGGTACCGGCATCGGGGTTTTGCTCGTCAAAACGCCACTCTGGTGTATAGGATGCCGCAAGCTTTGCTATTTTATCATGTCTGCCTGACACTAATTTATCCGTACTCAATGTCCGTCTCCCTTTTACGCTTTTTTGTTATTCGGTACCGACACCCCTATTCCGTACCGACACCCTCGAACAGGTAGTACGGGAACACAAGGTTGTTTGGGTTGTTTGTCGCCCTCACAACATACTCAATGTTGACAACAAGTTTACCGTTTTTTATGTCCTCTGTATCTATTTCCGCCGAAACTTCTATAATCCTTGGCTCCCAGTAGGACAGCGCTTTGAGAATCTCAAGCTCCACCATAGAGGTTGTCGAGCTGTCCGGCAGGTCAAACACATAGCTGTGGATATCGCACCCGAACTCCGGCATCATGGCGCGCTCTTTGAGCTTGGTCATGACGATTATGTAAACGGATTGGCGAATATCCTCCTCGCCGTCACACATGACAAACCGACCCGTCGCACTGTCCACGCGTGGGGGGAAGCTCCATCCGCGCCCTAAAAAATCATTTGCCGCCATTTTTTTCTCCTAGTTTATCTTAACCATGCCGCCTGAAATTGTGGTCATTGTGCCACCTTTTAGCTCGGCGGTCTGTTTGCCGTTTAAGCTGAGCATGCCGCCGTCGATAGCCATCTTTTGTCCGCCCGACACCGTCGCCTGTTTTGATGCGCTTATGTTTAATTGATCGCAGGATATGTCGAGTTTTCCGGAACTTCCGTCCATCACTATCTGGCATTTTCCCGCTTTGATGGTGATTTTTTTATCGGCGGTAATGCTCATCTCACCGCCCTTTGCGTCGATATTTATGACGTTTTTTGCTTCCTTATCCGATATTGTTATCAGATCGTTTTCATCCGCGATGGTTATGGAAAGACCTTTGGGGGTCATTACCTTAACCGACTGCTTTTGATCCTCATCGGAGATGCTGAGTTCGACCTTACCCTTTGTCGTGAGCAACTTGTTTGTATTTTTATCGATAAAGCTGTTTTTGAGCATGGTCGCGTTTGCAGGATAAAGACTGCCTAAAATAAACGGTCGCTTTTTATCGGTGCCCATAAAGCCGACGATGACGATATCCCCTATTTCCGGCAACAGGTAGGTGCCGTACTCCTTGCCGGCGTACTGTTGCAGGACGGGTATCCAGTCGCCGATGTTGTTGTCCTTTTTCCAGGATGTAAACTCCACCTTGACCATACCGGCGAACTCTTTGTTGTTGTTATCCGTCACAACGCCCTGCACAAAGTCGCCCACGTGCTTAAACTCGGGGTTTGAGGTGTATTGACCGCCGGTCAGAAGATCGGTTATAGAACTCATAGCGACTTTATGCTCCCTTCAATGCGTGTAGTGTAACCCGATTCCTCGTTGTAGATGTGCTGAACTTTTTTGATGTAAAAGCTTTTTTTCGCCGCGTCCATAATGTCGTCTATTTTGAGGAATCTACCCGGAACAAGCTCCGGATTGCCGACACACTCCGCCTCCATGACACCGAAGTCACGGGCTATGCTGTCCGCGAGAACTGCGGCACGTTTTTTCGCATCCGCCGCGCTTGT
>CAYJFU010000001.1:82852-92922 GCA_964369445.1 uncultured Oscillospiraceae bacterium
AAGCTTTGCTTTACCTGCAACGGCGGTGTCGTTTTCCGGATTGATACCGACAACCTCCAGACTGTCCACAAGTCCTGCACCGCGCAGTGACAGGCGGATGTTTAAAAGCCCGTTTTTGGGTTTAAGCGTCATAATGGGGGTGGTGAGCGCCGCCTCACTGCGAAAGTGCGCCTTGCCGGCTATGACAAAAAACTCACACCCGAAGTACTGCGCCTGCTTGACGATAAAGTCGTAATCGCTCTCCATGTTGACCTGAATGACCGGCACTTCCGGCGAGGTTAGATCTATTTTTTTACCGTCGAGATAACCGCTTATTGGCTGCTGTCCGAGCAGTGCTGTTATGACCTGCGACATCTTTTTTTCCTTGCGAATTTCAAGGCGCTGAACCTTCATCAAAAGGCATTTGGCATCCATGCAACTTATATGTATCTGCGGTGAGGTCTCGCCGTCGAAGTCATATACGACCTCGGTTATCAGACCGCTGAAAACCTTGATGGTGGTTATGTAGCCCAGTTCAATTTCCACCTTTGCACCCAGTTGCAACGACTTAAACGCGCCTTTAGATTTAAAGTTTGTGTTGTGAAGTTCGTACTGATCAACGATGGTGAAAGATGCGCCCGAGGCCTCGTAGCCGCAAGTTTGGTCGACGACAAGCGAGCTTATACCGGCGCCGAGTTTTTCTTTTATGTCTTTACCCTCCACAAGTATGCGATAGGACGGGGTTGTAAAGCCACGATATTTTTTTTGCAGTGAGGAATAGTCCGTCACGTTTGTCATCAAGTCCATTTTTACCCCGTTAAACCTCTAAACCGTTATTTTATGGAAGGTACTTTTATGCTTGCGGCAACGCTCACCTTTCGTGGGTTGAGGATGTTGTTGCTCTTGGCGATAATCTTCCACTTTTCGGCGTCATCGTACTCTTGGTGCGCCATCATCCACAACTGGTCGCCCTGTACAAGCACCCTACTTTTTGTCCTGTCCGGCGACTGGAACGGGCTTGCGGTGGAGCGCAGTATCTTCGCCGTCTCCTCACCCTCGATGGTTAAATCCACCTTAGCTTTAACCGGATCACCTTTTGCAGTGAACATGGTGTAGGTCGTGCTCATGGAGGAAATCTTGCCGGTGAAACTCATCGGACCCCATACAAACTGCACCTGTGGCGGCGAGTGGGAATCCGCTTCGTAGGTCGTCAAATCCATGACGTTAGCCGCCGCTTTTGCCGGACTTTTGACGCCGTCTATCTTTTCCGGCCCACCGAAAGCCGACTTTAACGCGCTGTACAGCTTGTCCATCGAACTGCGCTTTGTCTTGCTTATCGTGTCAAAGTACAGCGATACGGACAGGCTGGTTGTACCGCCCCTGACCGCCTGCGACTTGCCGTCGGTGTCGCGCCCAAGCTCCCCCGATTGCTCCAGCGTAACGCTACGGCTTATGCTGTACTCCGAGGGGTTGAACTGCACGTCGATTATCTTGAGAACCTTATCGGTGTTGTCAAGGATGTTAAGCTTTGCCTTTTCCAGTCTGGACGAGCCGAACACCCGTCTGTGACCGTATTTCAGCTTATCTTTTATATAAGAACTGGAAGCGCTTTTTTCCGATAATACCATATGCTACATCCCCCTTCTGTACCTTTCGTTTCTCAGCCTTGTCTCCAGCTGTTTGTAAACCCTGTCCGCTATATTTGCTATCTGCGCAGACCCGAGCTTTACACTTTTACCGCTTTCGACCTGTGTCACCGTGTGGTTTTTTTTGTTTATGTCCTGCACGTTGACATTTGTCACCGTCTCATTTTGAACACTTTCGCTTTTCTTGACCGTCTTTTTTATCGTAACGATATCGTCCAGTATCTCCTGCTGCTCGGCACTCTGTGTGCGAGTTTCGGAGGTGTTTTCCGGTTTAAATACGATGCCGACCTCCGGTACGGCGACGTTGCGCACTGCGCTTGTCATACTTTTTGGGGCTGTGCCCTGTTGTAAAGTCATCTCGCTTGGCATCGGTTGTGCCGCTACGCCGTTTGACGGTGCGATGGCGGCATTAACCGTGTTTCCGAAAATGTTGGTGTTTTGATAGCCGACATGCTTTATGCTCTGTAACACCGTCTGTTGCACCGGACTTAACTGCAGGTTGTGTATGTCGGTGCGCGAGGTGGCAAACTGTTGTGTGTTGCTGTTTGTAACGCTTTTGGCATTTTGTATTGCCTTTAAGCTGTTTATATTAAAAACATTGTTGTGTGTGTCACCTTGCGGCGCATTTTGTTCCGTTTGTGCCTGCCGATTGTCAGCGTGCACCGTCTGCACCGCCTGTGGCATAACAATGTTTTGGACGCTGTTTAACTGTTGTCTGCTGTCGACGTTTGTCGTGCTTTGTGCGTGTGTTATGTCGTTTTGCACCGATGTGATGTTTTGCGTCGGCGCGACGCTTTGTAAAGCTATTTCCCTTGCGTGGGTGATTTCGCTTACCGTCCTGCCGAGAATGTTCGTCGTGTCATGTATTCTCTTTATAGTATCGGTTGCGACTGCGGCCTGTTCCGTCTGTGGTTGTTTTACCGTCACATCCGCTGAGGTGAAGACTTTGCGTACTGCGGGCTCGGTTGGTCGCTCGATTGCCGTGCTCTTTGTCGGCATGTCGGTGTTTTGCAGCGCACTTTTGACGCTCTCGTTAACGATTTTGTTGACGGTTATGTCGGTCGAGGTGCGTGAGATTGTGCCCTCACCGTCCTGCTTTTCGCCTACCCTGCCCGAAGCATCATAGACTATCGGGGCCTCCGCCTGCCTTTGTGTCTGAATGCTGTTGTTGCGGTAGTGCGGCTGTGGTCGTTGCATCGCCTCCTGCGCCGTGCTTTGACGGGTGGGGCGTCTTTGCAACGTCGCGGCGGTGAACACATCCTGTGTGGGTTGTGCACTCTGTGTGTCGACATCTGCCGGCTTTTGCGTGGTGCTTTGTATCGGTTTATCGCCCTGTGTGACAGGTTCTGTCTGCGCCGACTGCCTTTGCACCTGCTCTTTAACGGTGTTTGTTATGGTGTTTTGCACCGTGTCGCTGTGCAGTATAACCTGCGACAGTTCCTCTGCCTGTGCCTCCTTTGAAGGCTTTTGCTCATGTACAATTTCGGTGGGCGGTAGGTTGTACGTCACGCCCGGAGCATTATTTTCTATGTGCGCGGTGCTGTTGTTGATTATGGTGCTTAGGTTGTTTATCGTGTCCTTGGACAGCGCCACCACATCGTTTGCGGTGATGCGTGTCAGCTCGGTCGTGTTTTTTATCGTTTTGTAGTTGAAAACGGGGGTGCTGTTTTGCGCCTGTGCGGTCGGGGCGCCCTCTTTGACGCGCTCGGTGTCATGGTGCTCGCGCAGTGTGCTTTGCTTTGACAGTAGTGTGTCAGTGCGTGTGTGCAGACGGCTCTCGACGTCCGCCACCTTGACCATAAGGCTGTTCAAAAACGACATGCTCATCGCAATGTTTTGCACCGAGACGTTTTTTATCGTGTTATTTATGTTGTAAATGTCCTGCACATGCGTCTCAAACCTGTTGACGGTGGTGCTTGCCTGCGCCTCGCCGGACGTGGGTTGCAACCACACCATCTGCGCCTCCTGCGACACCGAGGACACAAACGTCGAGTGCTTCGCTATCAGGTCATCGCTGAGACTGCTTTGATGTGTTAATGACAACATAATAAATCCTTATTGGGTCGCGCCGTTAAAATATAATGGATGCCGTTATCGCCGCGTTGGCTAGCGAGCTTGTGTCCAGTTTTGTGTAGGACAGCTCAAAGCGTTCGATAAGCAGTTCGCCGCTTGCCGCGTCAAAATCACTGCATGACCACTTTTTGACCACTGCGCCCTCGACAAAATAAGCTTTCATAATTCCGCCGTCGCGGTTAAAGACAAGCAATACCACATCGCCCTTTATCTTGTCGCCCGGCTCCAGATTAGACACCGCATCATACGCAAGACCGCGAAACGCAATGCCACGCTCCAAAATCAATGTCTTTTCCGTCGTGTTGGGCATGTTGATAAGGCGCGGACGGTCGTTTACGCCACCCTCATGAAACGTCTCCAGCTCGAATGTCCTCTCGACGTTGGTTATCTTGGAAAAGCCCATCGGCACAAAGTTTACTATGGCAGTAAACTGATACCCCGGTATCGGCTCCGGCTGATTATTATATATAAATTTGCCTACAAAAGACATGTTATCCTCCGGTTAAAGTTCAAAAACATTTTTAGGAGTGTTGTTGACCTCCTTGTGTATTTTTGAAATTTCGGCGCAATACCTGCGCCTGGTCTTGTGATCAAGCGTCATAACGGTGCCGTGATCCCAGTGATAGTAGTAACTCAAAAAGGACATTTCCTTATAAAGTTCACTTTCGGGGTAAACCGCTATTCCGCTCGTGTAAAATTTATGTTTTGCTCAAACTTGTGACCGCAGTCGGGGCAGACACAGGTGTCTACGATAGGTTCAATAGCGTTTATCTGCTGATACATGCTCTGCAAAAACGCAAGGTCGGCGGAATAAAGTTTTTCTATAACCTTAACATCTATTTTGGTGAGTGTGCCGAGCGATTTTACCACGCGTGCAAGCAGTATCACCGTAAGGTAGCCGGGGTTTGAGACCACACGCGGATCGCGCAGAGGCAGTATCTCGTCGGCGGCGGTGGCAAGGCGCATGACACCTCTTTTGTGCACCGAGCCGTCTTTGTCGACGTAACCCTTTGGCAGGTCAAATTCAAACTCCGTTAAAAATTGATCGTCCATTTTTTCGCTCCGTTTCTGCTGTTTTTTTGGTAAAGGGGCGCTCTGTAGTGCCTTGTGTCGCTATACAGCGCACCCCTTTTTATTAAAACCAAAATGCTTTTGCTATGCTATAGGCTAGATAGTGTAATCACGAGTGTTCAGCCGGATAATTTTGGCGATTTTCCGCCATTCTTGGTTGTCAAAACTCACATTCCACAAAGGAGTGTATCGGTTTTCCGCCTCGCCTTGCGAAAAAATCACTCAAAATCTGCTTGTTTAAACTAGTGACGATGCTATCTAGGACTCGCGGCGCATTTCTTCGAACGCAAGCTCTACGCTTTCAAATGCAATTTCACTGCTTGTGGCGTTGAAATCCGGCGCTGTGTATTTGCACGGCCATGCATTTGTCAGTGTCCAGCTGGCAAGCTCGGTGTGAGCGTCGTCCAGCAGGTAGATCTCTACCGTTCTCATTCTCTCTTCCTGTGTACCGTCGGAGATGGTGGCAACCCAGTCATAGAACTCTCTGTTTTCTGTCATGCCCCATTTGAGGGTAACGTTACCGTACTTTGTCAGACCCGGCAGTTTGCGGGGTGAGTTTGTGGGCATGTTGCCCTCACGGTACTCGATAACCTCGATGCTTGCATCAAAGCCGCTGACTTCGGAAAATGCCGCAACATCTATATTCTCGATAGTCAACCTATAATTATACTTTTTGTATGGATAAACAAAATCAGCCATTTAACAAAACCTTCCTTTCGCTCTTAATTTTAATTGTTTGTTTTTTCAGCCACCGGCAGACACGGCCTTGCCATGCCGCCGGACAGGCTACGTATTAAATTTGGGTTTATCGGAAAATTAATCCTTCATAAACTGAGTAATGCGGAATATGACAAACTCAGCCGGACGGCTCGGTGCAACACCGATAACGCAGATTAAGCGACCGTTTTGAATATCCTGCTGTGTCATTGTGTCTCTGCCGATGTTAACAAAGAACGCCTCGTCCTCTGTCGAGCCGACAAGAGCACCACCGCGGTACATGTCGCGCAGGAAGGATGCTATTGTCCTTTGGACTCTCAGCCACAGTACTTCGTCGTTCGGCTCGAAAACAGCCCAGTTGGTCTCTGCCTTGATGGTCTCTTCGAGGTAGATGAACAGACGCCTTACGTTGACGTATTTCCAAAGTGCGTTGCTGGAGCAGGTTCTGCCGCCCCAAACGCGTATGCCTTGACCCGGCAGTGCACGGATAAGGTTGACGCCGCGCGGATTGAGGATATCCTGCTCAGCCTTGTTGTACAGGCAGGCAAGACCTATGCAGTTGTTGATAACTTCGTTAGCCGGTGCTTTGTGAACACCCCTTGTGTTATCACTGCGAGCATAGATACCGCAGATAGCGCCGGAGGGCGGTATGTTTGTGGCGCGCTTGGCGGCCATGTCGAACACCTGTAACCACGGGTGGTACATAGCGGCGTAGTCGCTGTCGACTATCTCGCGGTGTACGAGCAGATCAGCCGGCTTTGCAAGATCGCCGGGCATATCAAGTACCGCAAAACGGCTTGCGAGGTTTTGGCAATGTGCAACGAGTGCAAGCTGTACAGCCGGTGTTGTGATGCCGGGGATAGCCATAATACTTACGTTGCTCAGTTCCTCAAAGGATGAAAGACCTGTGCGCTTGCCCGGGCCGCCGTCTGCACCGATGAAAATGGATGCATCGTTTGTCTTGCAGTCGCCGTCGGTACCGCCGCTGAGTGTGAATGTTGCTGTTGTGGCTGCCGCGTCGCCGCAGATAGCGAGCATGGGCGGGCAGATGTCGTCAACAGCATTTACTTTGCAGCTGATTATCTCGGATTTAGACAGTTTGTTCTCGATGAACTCTGCTCTTGCCTGGTTGAATGTAAGGCCGGTGTAAACTTCGTTTGCATCGCCGCAACGAACTTCCATGTCCAGCTCACAGGATACGATAACCTTTTTCGGCAGTAGGTTTTTGTCGACGATGTCCTGCTCGAACTCGTTTTCAAAGTAGATGGTGTCACCCTGAATCTTTGCAATTTTGTTATAGGCAACCGCTACTTCTTTTTCCAGCAGTGCGACAACGTCGCCGGCTGCAAAGGAGGAAGCGTTCTTTGCAACATAGCTCTTGGTGGCTGTTGCAACGTCCTCGACCATCTCGGTTATCTGTGTTTTGGAAGCAGAGCTTGTCGCCACTGTAACCTTGATGTTGTTGCCCCACTTACCGGGGTTTTTTGCGCTGAGTGCTACCGTGCTCATTGCGGCTGTAGCTGTTTTTGCATCGGACGGTGCAACACGCATGATGTAACAACGCGAGCCGCCGTTTGCAAAGAACTGCTCAACAGCATAAGCGAGGTAACGGTTTGCACCATAGACGTTTTCAGGTAGGTATGTACCAAACTTACGGGTAAAATCGCCAAAGCTGGATACAAATTCCGGCGTTCCGATAACGGCACCTTTTTCTGCCATACCGATAAAGCCTGCGGTGCTGGTGCTGACACCCTCCATCGCTTTCATGCCGGACTCAAATTCCTCGACATATACACCTGGGGATAAATATTCTGCCATTTCTTCTTTGGATCGAGTAAAACTCGACCACTCCTCCTTCTCTAAATTTTAATGAATGTTTTTTGTATAGCATACTCACGAGTGTTCTGCCGTTCGATTTTGGCGATTTTTCGCCTTGCCTGACGAAATAATCACTTGAAATCTGTTCGTTTCAACTCATGATGACACTATCAACTGCAAAGTGTTTTTGTTTGACCCGGATTTATAACCTGGATAACACCGGCAAATGAGCACATAAGCTTGCATGTATTGTCTATTGCCGGCATGCCACCGATAAGAACTTTGGGCTTACCCGGTAACCACGGGGCTGCCGTGACCGGTACACAAGGAACTGGGATTATTCCACCGAGCGTAGCCGGATTCGCCGGAGATTTACATATACCGAAAGGCATTATGTTTACAAGCGGTATGTTATCCATGATATTCGCCGCGGGCATGGTCGTTAAGACCTTGGATTTTGGTAGCACCATCATCGGTGACGGAGCTACGCCAAAACTGCACATCAGTTGGGCGCCGTTGCACACGAACAACCCCATTTCGTCATGTCACCTCCTTTGTTGTGTCAAAACTCATGATAACACCCCCATTCACTCACCTCGACTTTCAAAACAGTTGTCTTACCGGTTGAATCTTTTGTTGTGTCATTTACAGGTATTGCAAATTTTCCGTTTATATCACTTATATCAGAAAAGACACGCTGCAGCTTTTGCCCTTTCTGTTGTGATTGAATGTCGTCGCCGGAGATAACATAACCTCCTGCGTCGTCCTGTTTTAATATGTAAAACAGGCTTTTGTTACCCTCCTCGCCGAGGGTGTAGCAGTTGCCCACAAGGTTTTCGTTGCTGTAACCGCTGAGATACATAACCGACTTGCCATCTTGTTGCTGTATGCCCGAAAATGTAAAGCCGCTGACCTCGTGTGACAGTGTTGCGACAAGTGCTTCTGCCTGTGACTCGCCGGTTATCCACTTGCAGTCACCAAACACCGCACCGACCTTTCTGTAAAGCCTAACTGTGATAACCGGTGCCGATACTTCATTTAAAAGCTTGCTCGGAAGTATTCGGGTTTTGTAGTGGGTTGTCTCTATTGTTAAGTCTGCGCGTTTTTCGCAGTCAACAAAGACATAAAATCCCTCCGGTTTTCTTACAGGCTTTACCATGCCGTTTTTTATGTAAAAGCCCTGTACCGCACCGCTGATATTTTTACCTGTAAAGTCATCTACAAGCCGCAGTACAAAGCTTACTTCTGCTCTTACCATTAAAACCACCCCCTTTGTGATGTTGGCACTTATGCGCTAATCTTCAGCTATTCTCTCGGTGTTAAACTCAAGAGACTTGACCCTGACAAACTCGCTTGTCTTGCGAGACGACAGCATAACAGGTGATATCTGAAAAAATATACCGACCTGATAGGGTAACGAAAGTGATGACCAAATCTTACTTTTATCGTCAAACGTGAGGTTTAAAAGCGTTATCGCCGCGTTGGCGGTGTCGTTGGTGCGATAGGGGTGCGCCAGTGAAACGTCGATAAACGGATTGTCCATCAGCGCCTGCAACGAGCGACCGAGTATCCTCTGCTCCGTCTCAGCACCTATAGTCATCTGCGCCTTGCTGTTTAAAAACAGCATGTAGCAAAGTGACAGCGGCCTGTCGGGGTTTTGCTTTGTGTTGCCGTTTCGTGTCTGCACCGACGAGCGAAACTCCCCAAGGTCTTTTATGTCGTAAAGGAATATGCCCAGTTGAAAGTCGCTGTTTTTATCGGTGGGCGGCGTCAGCAGTACCGCTTCCGGCACCTGCACCGGTTCGGGACAGACGTTGTCCCTGAGCATTTTCAGTACCGCGTTGCTCACATCGGCAATGATTGAAAACTCTGCCAATTTTTCCTCCTTATCTCTCTACCGAGAAGTATTGCATCGTCGTGCGGTCGTCTGTCTGGTAGTTGTATCGGTATGTCAAACCGTCCTCGTACCGCGCAAGCTTTACTATCTTTGAGGCGAAGTCGATAGCGTCGACGCCAATGACGTTTGTGCTGTACTTATCCAGCTGAAACACGACATTTGAAAACAGTGTCGGTGAGGACAAACGCAGGTAGTCTATTGCCACACAGTCGTCCATTGTCGTTGCGCTGTCCTCCTCGTAGAGGGCTGTGCCGTAGCTTGATATGTCCGGCATACTGCCGCTTATAACGGTGACGCGTTTTGCTTGAATCTTTGTCTTATCAAGCTCACTTTCCGGTTGCCAAACACCGGTGTCCACCTCAAAGTACAGTGACGACTGTGTTTCAAGGTCCTCGGTGTCGTCCTGCCCCGTGCTACCCGAAGGGCCTACAACGGTGGTCGGCGGTGTCGTGGTTGTCGAGCTGCTGCTCGCACTCTGTGAACTTTCTGACTGTGTCGATTGCGAGCTACCTGTGCTCTGTGACGAACTTGAGCTCTGTGAGGCGCTTGCCGCGCTGTTGCTTGCAGCCTCTTCTTCCGTCGTGCCATCGGCATAGTACCATTCACCTGTCAACAGCTGTAGGCTGTTAGTGCCTACGTCGTAGTTGATAAGCGGTGCAAGCTCTTCGGATTTTATCTTGGTGCCATCATTTAAAAACCAAAGTTGACTGTTGCTCTGTTGCTCTGTTTGTGTAGTCGGCATGTCAAACTGCACTCTGGTGTCCATCGTTATGAGTATACCTGCCTGTTCGTAGGCGAAAAGGCTTGCCGTGTCGGTGTAGTAGATGACGGGGGTCTCCTCAAACGCCGCGTCTATCTGCTCGAGGTTT
>CAYJFU010000002.1:0-9657 GCA_964369445.1 uncultured Oscillospiraceae bacterium
CGATGGTGGACATAAAGTCCTATGTCGGCGATAACCTAAATGCCACGGTGAGCGCCGGCACAAACCTTAGCGGTAAGTTGTGGTTTAAAAGCGGCTCTGCGATAACAATCACCCCTCCTGCAGGACACAAGATAAGTCGAAGTTTTGCCGCTTTTGGCAACACATGGGCAGATAACCTCACCTTTGACGCTTTCGGCGCAGATGGCACACCGGCTGAGGTCACCTACTATCTACAGGACACCACCGACGGCAAAATAACTGCCCAAAAATCATTCACCTACTACGTCGACATGACCGCCCCCACCGGAAGTATAAAAATTAAAGATAACACCTATACCCTTCACAACACCAGAACATTTGTCAGCCTGTTTTATAAATCTCTGCCCACTGTCAGTGTTAGCGCGGCAGACGGCAGCGGTTCGGGTATCGCAACGGTGGAGTATTTCATCGACAGCGAGGCAAAGGCAAACGCCGCTACCCTTACCACATCGGATATTGAGTGGAAAAGCTATGTCGGCAGTGTCAAACCATCACTTGGTGCTACCTCGGTTATCTATGCGAAAATCACCGACAACGTTGGCAATGTGACCTACATAACCTCTGATGCGGTTGTGGTTTATTCCGATAGCACCGCCTCGACGCGTTCGGTGACCTTTGTAAAGACAGATAAAAAAGACGTGACAGCTACCGTAAAAAGCGGCGGCAACACCGTCGACGACGTAAAGGTAAATGGATCGGCAATTGCCGGTGTCGACTACACATTAAAAGTCTCTTCCGGCAACACCATCATCACGCTAAAGGAAAATTATCTCAATACCCTTGCAAAGGGCACGTTTGAGGTGGAGGTAAGTTATAACCCACTCGGAGTAGAGTTTTTTACCCTCGGCAGTGACGGCAACGAAGCCCCAAAAACCACAACGTTTGAGCTTACTGTCGACGGTGCTGAGCCGGATGCAAGTTGGACGCCCATCGACCAGACGATAGCACATACCGGCGACACTGTGACCTACACCGAAACACCGGAAATAGATAAGGGAGGCTCGTCCGGCGCTGTCACCGATAGGTATTACAGCAAATCCTCAGGTGGTACACCACTCAAAGAAAACCCGTCAGCAATGGGCACCTACTACGTCGAGGCGGTTATTGCGGCGGATGATAAATATGTCGAGTACACCTTGTCAAAGCGTGCTAAACTCATAATAAACGAGGACGGCTCCACCACAGGCAACAGCAGTGGTGGTTCGGGTTCGTCGGGTGGCTCGGGTTCCGGATCGTCCGGCTCCGGCGGCGGTTCGGGTGGTGACGACGGTGCAGACTACGAAGATGGCGGCACCGAACAAAGTTTCTTTGTGCCGACCATCGGCTCAGGAGGTGCTGATGATAGCGGTGATACACAGGACGAGCAACTTGGTGCTGACGGCGTGCAAAGCGGCAACGCCACAACCGACGACACAGACGCGCAAGATGTTGACAGGTCCGCTGTCGAGGGTACACAATCGGTGGGGGATGACGGCACGATATACACGCCAATACAAGAGGGTGAAACGGTGTGGGTAAGTGTCGATAACGACGGCAAAAGTGTGCTGTACGGCATTGATAACACAGGTGGCGAGATACCCTCCGGCACGCAGTTTTGGGTGCAACCGATATCAAGTAGCTCCGCGGCATGGCGCGATGTCGTTGAGCTGTTAAGCGCCGACGGGGGCAGTTATGACGAGAGCAATGTGAAGGTGTTCACGGTGGGTGTGACACTTGCTGACGGCTCTCAGTTGGCGGAGTTGTCGCAAAGTGCTTACATATACATAGAGAGCGACCACAATTGGGACACCGATCGCGTCGGCGCGTTTTACGAACAGCAAAGCACACAAGACCGCCTTGCGGTGGCGCACAACGATGCACTGGCCACACCGATTGGCGAAACTGCTATAACGCGCGTGCAAATCGACAAGCTTGACACGGTGGTGCTGTATGAGAAGTGGCAAGAGCAGATCACCGAACTCCCAACCCCAACCGAAACCGCCTATTACCCGACTTCGGTGCAGGCGGCCGATAATGGTGGACTTTTCAACTTTGAAATAATTTTCAGCGGCAGTATAAGCGCAATGATACTTCAGGTCATCGCACTGCTTGTGCTTGTAGCGTTATTGGTGTTTGCGTTTGGTTTTTTGGCAAAGAGGTTTTAGATAACCGACATGCTGCAAACAACCCCCGCCATCGGCGGGGGTTGTTTGCAGTAGTCTTAATCAGCTTCATCCTCTATCAGCACGGCCTGCACTAAAAAGCGCCTGACGCCGCTTGCGTCCTCGCAGGTGGAAAGGGTGAGAATTTTATCCTGTGCCGTAAGCTCGACTTCCGTGTCGATGATAGCATTTTGATCGGCATTGTTCATCACTAGATCGATGTAGCTTTCAAACGCTTGCTCGTCCTCAGTGTCATAGGTGTAAAGCAGGTGTTCGTTGCTCCACACATACGCTGCAAACACACGGTAGTGCAACTGCTCTTGCGGTGTATAGACGTAAACATCGCGATGTGCTTCAAAATAGTCGGGATCGTCGTACTTGCGCACATCGGTGAACATCGTGTCGCCATAGCCTGCCATGTTGTGCCCGTAGATTATCGTGTGCGCGTCCTCATACGTCATGGTGTTAAACATTGCCTGCGTAAACAGCGACCCACCGAGGTCATAATTACCGTCAAGGTCACGTCGCAGATAGTATTCGTCATCCGTCGATGTCTGCAACACGGGATAGTCAACATTTGTATCCGGTATTGTTATCCACGAGTAGATGTGCTCGTTTGTCTGTTGCCACTCATCAAAGTCGACCGGCGGCTCATAGACAGGCTCGGGAGGAGGTTCGGGCTCAGGTGCAGGTTCGGAAATCGGCGGTGGTTCGGGCGGTGCTGCCGGTACCGACTCTTCTTGGCGCACAGAACAACCGCTGTACAGCAATGCACCACACAGCAGAAGTATTGAAAATGTTAACTTTAATCGTGACATAACCTCACCTAAATTATAGTCATTCAACTATAGTTGCAAAACTCGCTAAAAGGTGCTATATAGCACCTGATGCCATTATGTTAAGGATAAACTTTGCTTTTATGACAAGTAATATGTGTGTGGACACAAATCGTCCACTTAAGTATTCTTATCCGTCTTTTTCATATCCTTAAGGTTGCCGAGTTTTTCACTGCGGCGGCGAAGTTCCTCTTCCACCTTTTCCAACGGTATATCCTTGTGCGCCAGCAGTACAAGTGAGTGGTACAGTAGGTCGCACAGCTCGTTGACAAGCTCGTCCTCATCGTTATTTTTGGATGCGATGATGGCCTCTGCTGTCTCCTCACCTATCTTTTTTAATATTTTGTCCTCGCCCTGCTCAAACAGGTAGGCGGTGTAACTTTTTTCCTGTTTTATTGTCTTACGTTGCTCTATGACCTCGTATAAATCTTTGATTACCACTATTTCACCTCGTTAAAAAAACAGCTTAACTCTCCTGTATGACAGGCAACACCTGTCTGCTCCACAGTAACAAGCAGTGTGTCGAGGTCACAATCGGCTTTGATGTCCACCACTTTTTGCAGGTGACCCGATGTCGCGCCCTTGTTCCACAACTCCTGCCGCGAACGGCTGTAAAACCATGTGTAACCGGTACTGAGAGTCTTGCCGAGTGACTCCTCGTTCATGTAGGCGAGCATAAGCACCTGTTTTGTGTCCACCGCCTGAACGATTGTCGGTATAAGTTCCGCTTTTTCAAAATACTTGCTTAAATCCATCATTCTCCCTTTCCCTCGCACAGAGCCACCGCCTCTTTGAGTGACAGTGTGCCTTCATAAAGCGATTTTCCACAAATAGCGCCGTCAACCTTTAGCGCGATTAAGTCCTTTATATCCCCCAGAATATGCACGCCACCGCTTGCGATAACTTCACATCCAACCGCCGCTCGTAGCAAGCCGAGTTGCTCTAAATTGGGTCCCGACAACATACCGTCTTTGTAAATATCGGTGCAGATAAGCGTGCCGATACCCAGTTGCTCGCAGTGTTTTGCAAAGTCGATGTACTTTAACTGCGACTGTTCCGTCCAGCCCTTTATCGCAACATAGCCGTCCTTGCTGTCGATGCCCACTGCAACGTTTTTACCGTATTTTTGAGCAACCTCGTGCAGGAAATCCGGCTGTTTGACCGCCGCCGTGCCTATTATAACCCTGCTTATGCCGGCGTCTAAATACGCTTCAACCGTCTTCATGTCGCGTATGCCACCGCCCACTTCGACAAAGCCATCAAACTCGAGGGCAGTGCGTGTTATTATGTCAAAGTTGTCGGTTGTGCCTTTTAGTGCACCATCAAGGTCAACGACATGCAGTCGGTCGGAATACTGCCTGAAATCCGCCGCCGCCGCCGATACACTGTCGGCAACACGGTGTGCCGTGGCGTAGTCGCCTTTTAACAGGCGCACCGGCGCGCCGTCTACTATATCTATTGCCGGATAAATGTGCATTATAGAACCCCTTTTGTCGATGTCTGACCGTTTTGAGATATAAAAGCGCTCATATTAAGTGAGCGTCCTAAAGCTTTAAAAAGCGCCTCGATTATGTGGTGTGGGTTTTTGCCGTACTCTGCACGCAGATGCAGCGTAAGTCCTGCGTTTACAGCAACAGCCCTGAAAAACTCTTCGGCAAGTTGCGCGTCAAATCCGGGCATTACGGCATTGTCAAGCATTGGCGCATTGTACACAAGGTAAGCGCGGTTGCTTATGTCCAAACAGCAAAACGCGAGCGCCTCGTCCATCGGGATATAAATGTGGGAAAAGCGCTGTATACCGGAAAGATCACCGAGTGCCTGCTTTATCGCCTGCCCCAGTACGATGCCGACATCCTCAACAGTGTGGTGCATGTCGACGTGGGTGTCACCCACCGCTTTGACCGTCAACGACAGACCACCGTGAAATGCAAACGCAGTGAGCATATGGTCAAAAAAACCTATGCCTGTGTCGATGCTAATATCCCTTTTGCCGTCAAAACACACGCTTAAGTTTATGTCGGTTTCTTTGGTTTTGCGGCTGACACTCGCCTGTCTCATGCTGTTCTCCTTTTAAAAGTTACGGTAGAGTAAAATCATACTATTCTTGACAGCCAATTTTTTAAGTTGGATAATGTCGTTATGAGTTGTAATGGGCAGATTTGGCGTTTAAGCCACTCGTGAATATACCATAATATATTAACGCTGCCAAAATTGCTCCAGCAGTGCGCAAAAAGCAGCATTTTCCTTATCGCTTCCGGCTGTCACACGCAACATGCCTTTCACCGGCATACGTACCGTTATGTCGTTATTATTCATAAAGTCAAGTATTTGCGCTGCCTTGTCGGTTTTTATTATAATAAAATTCGTGACCGTTTCGCTCAACACAAAGCCATATGTTTCACTGAGTGGTTGCAACGCATTAAAAAGCGCTACTTTGCTGTTTTTAATACGCTCGGTTAAATCCTTTAACATGGCGTGCTCTTTCAGCACAACGGTTGCGACCGCCTGCGTGACAGAGTTGACGTTGTACGGTGAGCGTGCCGCCTGTAGTGCGTCGGTCAGGGGCTGTGCCGATATGGCAAAACCCACGCGCAGTGCGGCAAGTCCGACCGACTTTGAAAGGGTGCGCAGTACGATACAGTGCTCATGCTGTAGCGATTGCGGCAGTATGCTGTAACCATCGCCGGCAAACTCGACATATGCTTCGTCGACAACGACAACGGTATCCGGCAGTGAGGTCACGATGTGCATAACCTGCTCGGCCTTTATCGCCTTGCCCGTGGGGTTGCAGGGGTTGGAAAACAACAGCATCTTTGCGTCCTGTTGTTTGACAAACTCTACGAGCTCATCGGGATCGAAAGTGTCATCATCGCGCTTTGTCATCTTTATCTCACGGCACCCCGCACCACCGCAGTAGATGGTATACATGGAAAAATCAGGCGTCATGGTGACAACGGTGTCACCCTCTTCAGTCAGTGAGTTTACAATTACTGCTATAAGCTCGTCTGAGCCGTTGCCGGCGGTAAGGCAATCCTGCGGCAGATTGTGCAGTGCAGCAAATGCTTCAAGCAAAACATCACTTCGCCCCTCAGGGTATCGGTTGAAAGCAACACTCTCAAAAGCTGCTGTCATCTTGCGCTTTAACTCGTCGGGAAACTCGATAAAACTCTCGTTTGCCGACAGGTTTATCGAACCGAACACTTCACTTTTGTAGGGCTTTAAATTTTTGGTTTTTTCCGGTATCATATTATACTATTCCCTTATTGTCAGGCTTGCAAGGTGAGCAGTTAGCCCCTCGACCTGTGCCACCGTGCCGGCAGCCTCGCGCAGTGCAAAAAAGTCCTCTTTGGAGGCATATATGTATGATGTGCGCTTGAGGTAGCTTTCCACACCGAGCGGTGAGAAAAATCTGGCACTTCCCGAAGTCGGCAGAACATGGTTGGGACCTGCGATGTAATCGCCGAGCGGTTCGGGTGAGTATTTTCCCAAAAACACCGAGCCGGCATTTTTTATATGCGGCAACAACCCCTTTGGGTTTTGTGTCAGTATTTCAAGGTGTTCCGGCGCATACTCGTTGGAAAACTCCGTCGCCTGCTGTAAATCTTTACACACGACGGCAAATGCGTAATTTTCTATAGAGGGTCGCGCAATGTCGCGTCTGTCAAGCAGGTTCAACTGACGTTCCAGCTCCTGCGAGACTCTGTCTGCAAACCTGTCCGACAGGCAAAGCAGTACCGAGCATGCCATAGGGTCATGCTCCGCCTGCGACAACATATCAGCGGCAACATATGCCGGATTTGCATCGTCATCGGCTATGACAAGCACCTCACTGGGGCCTGCAATCATGTCTATGTCCACCTCGCCGTACACAAGTTTTTTTGCTGTGGCAACGTATATGTTGCCGGGGCCGCATATCTTATCAACGCGTGGTATTGTTGCCGTACCGTAAGCAAGAGCGGCAACGGCTTGTGCGCCACCAACGGCATAGATGTGCGTTACACCTGCAAGATCTGCCGCTGTCAAAACCGCGTCTTTGACCTCTTGGCTGTCGCCGTACAAAAGGCGAGGCGGCACAACCATAACGATATCTTTAACACCGGCAATGCGTGCCGGTATGGCGTTCATGAGGACTGATGACGGATACGCCGCTGTACCACCGGGCACATAAATGCCGACTTTGTCAAGCGGAAGTATGCGCTGTCCCAGTTCACTGCCGCGCGGTGAGGTGTAGGAAAACCCCGTGCGCAGTTGGTTGCGGTGATAGTCCTCTATGCGCTCGGCGCACAACTTTAGTGCATTATAAAGCACAGGGTTTTTCATCTTAACCCTTTTGGAGGTCAGCACAACCTCCTCCATCGAAAATTCAAAGCTATCCAGTGATATGCCGTCAAACTGCTCGGTGTAGTGGTGCAGTGCATCGTCACCCTGCGTGCGCACCTGTTCGATTATATCCGCAACCGCGCTGACCACCTCTGGCGGTGTCATCTTGTTGCGCGACAGTGCCGCGTGTATGACGTTTTGTGAGTCGGAATACCTGTAAACCTTTAACATTATCTCTCCCTCGCCAATATTGTAAGCAGTTCACCTATATCGTTTTTGCGCAGTTTAACGGACGGTATGTTTGCTATAATACGCGCTGAGATGTCGCACACATCCTCCACGACCTCAAGGCCATTGGCACGCAGTGTTTCGCCCGTCTCGACTATGTCGACAATGGCATCCGCAAGCCCGAGTAACGGCGCAAGCTCCACCGAACCCTCTATCTTTATTATCTCACAGTAAAGACCTTTTTGCGACATAAACTCCTTGGTGACGCGTGGGTACTTTGTCGCAATTGTCAGCGCTTTTTGTGCCTTTTCGAGGGAAAATCCTTTTGGTGCGGCAAGCGCAAATTTGCACCGCCCAAAGCCCGTGTCCATCACTTCGTAATGGCTGCCGCCGTTTTCTTTGAGGGTGTCCTTGCCGACAAGTCCGACATCACACACACCGTGGTTGACGTAGGTGATGACGTCCGCCGCCTTTGCAAGTATCAACTCGTATTTGCCGTCTGCAATGGGGATTATAAGCTTGCGTGTGCCGGCAGTCAGTTGTGACTGTTCAATGCCGGCACTTGCCAGTAGTTCACACGCCTTTTTTTGCAGTCTGCCCTTAGTCAGTGCAATGCGCAACGGGCGCGGAGTTTCCGTTTTTGGCTGTTCCAGTACATCGAGCACGGCATCGACGTTTATCGCAAAACCTACTGCGGCACGCGACTTACCAAACTCAGCGTGAAGTGTGTCATAGCGGCCGCCATCGAGAAGTGCCTCACCGAAGCCGTCACCGTAGCCGGAAAAAATTATTCCGGTGTAGTACTCAAAGCCGTGTACAAGACCAAAGTCAAAGCTGACATGCCCCTTGTGACCACCTTGTACCAGCGTTTCGTAAAGTGAGGCGATGTGATTTATTATTTCGGCACAGCCGTCGATGCGCTCAAATAGGGTTTTCGCCTTGTCAAGCATCGGCTCTCCGCCAAAAATCATCGGTAGTTCGCAAAGGACAGCGCACTCGTCGGGGTGACTGTCTTTGTAACGTGACAGCATATCCTTTAACGCCGCCGTGTTCTTCACCTGCATAAATGAACGCAGTTGATCCTGCTCGGTGGCGCTTAGCGGTAAGCGCTGAGCCACGGTGGAGAACAGCTTTGCGTGACCCAATTCTATTTTAAAACCGCAAAGCCCTGCCGCGGCAAGCGCACGCACGGCAAGCGTGACCATCTCGACATCATCCCCACGCTCGTCCTTACCGCCTATAAGTTCGATACCGCTTTGTGTCAACTCATGGCGGTGACCACCCAGCGATACACGTTTTTTAAATACATTTTGGTTATAGCTCACCTTTATCGGCAGGTCACTGTTACGCAGTGTCGTGCCGGCAACACGCGCTATCGGCGCACTGCTCTCGGGACGAAGCACCATAAGCCGACCCTCGTCGTCGGAAAATTTATACATATCCGTCGCCGCATGAGAATTTTGCAACGAAAAAACGTCCATATATTCAAATGTGGGCGTTTCGATACAGCGGTAACCCTCCTCGGCAAAAAGCTTTAGCAAATTGCACTCAAGTACACGCTTTTTTATGTGTCTGTCAAAAAGTATATCGCCGGTACCCTGTGGAACATCAATTTTCTTTGTACTCATATTTCGCCTTTACATTGTCGCCTTTACTAAAACAGTCACTATTATTTTGTCACATTAAACGACAAATGTCAAGTAGGACAGGCACTATCGTGAAAAAAAGTCACTCATTATTCGCTGCCACTTTGTGCAAACCCATTTCCGTAACAATTAAGTCGGGTTTTGCATCGTGTGGGCCGGTCGGTAGGCTGTCAAACACCAACGCGCCGTAACACAAGCAGACGGTCGGTGCGGTGATAAAGGGCACAAACCTATCATAATATCCTCCACCGTGCCCCAGCCGGTTGCCCTGCCTGTCGGTGGCAACGCACGGCATTATGCACAGGTCAATGTCGGCTTTGTGCAGGATAGGTGAGTGTTGTGATGGCTCTAGCAGACCGTAGTAACCCTGCACCAGAGTTTTAGTTGTTTCAATAACATGCGCTTTCATCTCACCACCCTCATAACAGCGTGGCACAGCGACAGTTT
>CAYJFU010000002.1:9667-18166 GCA_964369445.1 uncultured Oscillospiraceae bacterium
ACACCACGCAATAAATGTACAGGTGTCCGGCTCGTTTTTTACACTGACATAGCAAAAAATGCTTTGCGCAGTGCGAACAACCGGCAACTCGAACAGCGTGTCGGTTATGGATGCATCGTAGCTCAGACGATGTTCCAAAGACAACGTCTTTGTAATCAACTTTGCTTTGGCACGAAACTCACGCTTTGTCATCGTTCAAATCCGCAGTACTGCTGAAGTCTTTAAAAATCAGTGCAAGTATAACAACGGTGGTTATAACATCGCATATAGGTTGTATGTTAAATATGCCGTAAAGACCGAAAAAGTATGGCATTATGTAAAGACCGGGCAGGAAGAGGATCAGTTGCCGCATAAGACTTAATAGCAGTGACACCCTTGGGCGGCCGGTATTTTGAAAGTATATAGGTCCCATAACCGCCAGACCGACAAGCGGTATTGATCGCATGTGCATACGCATGGCATCGCTTGCAAGCTCCAACAGCTCGGGATCATTGCTGAACATGCGAATCAACGCCTCAGGGAAAAACTGCGAGCCGACAAAGCCGAACATAAGTATAAATGTGGCAGCAGCGGTCGCAAGCCAAAATGTTCGCTGTGCCCTTTTGAAGTTTTTAGCGCCGTAATTGTAGCCGACGATGGGTTGCATACCCTGCGACATGCCGAAAATGGGCATGGTGAACATTGTGATGACCGAAGCGACGGCGGTAAAACCGGATATGGCAAGATCACCACCATAGCGGTAAAGTTGATTGTTTGCAAGCATAATGACTAGTGCTGCCGCAAGTTGCATGGCAAATGGGGATATGCCGATAGAGCAGATAGAACCGACAAGTTTTGCATCAAGTGCAAAGTTGGACACCCGTAGTTTTGCTTTGGAGTGACCGAGTGTGAAATAGTATAATACCCACAACATACTGACGGTCTGTGAAATTATAGTTGCCCAAGCCGCACCGGCAACCCCCATGTCCAGTACAAAAATGAAAATGGGATCAAGTATGATGTTTACAACACAGCCGATAACCTGTGTTGCGCCGGATGTTATGGGGCTACCGTCACTTCTTATGCTGTGGTTTAATGCAAACCCAAGCGAAAAGAATATGTTTCCGATAAGTATAATGGCGGAATAGTTGTAAGCGTAGGGCATGACAGCTTCACTTGCGCCAAATATCTGTAGCATGGGTTGCAAAAATATAAGTCCGAGCACCGTGATGGCGAGCGAAGAAACAACAGTGAGCACAAATGCATTGCCGAGTAGTTTTTCCGCGCGCTCCGGCTGACCGCGCCCCAGACTTATCGCAAACTGCGATGTTGTGCCGATGCCTATGAGCATTGCAAAGGCAAGCTGTATCGTCATAACCGGTGCGGCAATGCCCACGCCTGCGATGGCAAGGTTGCCGACCTCGGGTATGCGACCGATAAAAATCCTGTCGACAACGTTGTAAAGTCCCGACACCACCATACCGATTATGGCAGGTGTTGAGTATTTCATAAGCAATCTAAAAAGTGGAGCTTCTGCGAAATCTTTATCTCTTTGTTGCATAATTTACACACCTATGTTATAATTTTTAATATATGTTTAGTTATTTCTCTTCAATTTAGATGCCTGACAATCCAGGCGGTTATTTTGCCGTATTCGGCATCAAATAACCTTTCCCTTGACCCAAAGACAAAATTTCGAACCAATTTTTTAGTTGGCAGAGCAATGAGAGTGCGCAGGGATTGTTACCTGCTTTACATGGAGTTATTATTTATGGCTGAAAACAGAAACGGCAGGCGTGTTGTCCAAGGACAAAACGTTCGCAATGTCAACCGAAATGTCCACAGAACAAGTACATCTACAGCACGACGTCCGAGAAGACGCAGGTTTACACGCATACAGGTTATAAGGAACAGGGTTTTGCTTGTAATAGGTTGTGTGGCGTTTTTTTGGCTTGCATATCTCGGCGTATCCGCGTTGAGCAAAGCACTTTTTGCAGGCGAAGCGGTACCTGTTGCCGCACCTCAAAGTGATGTTACGGATAGCTCGAGCGATGTGAGCACCGACAGCAATACGTCCTCCTCGACAGAGCAGCCGCCGCAAAGTTCCGAGTCGTCCGGTGTGGGCGCAGCGGTTGTCGGCACCAGCGGTCTCACGGCGGTGTCGGCAAACTCCGATTCACTGAGCGCGTCTGACAGTGAACCCGAGCCAAAAGAGGAACCGTCATCATCCTCGTCGCAGGACACCTCGGGCGATGATAGCACCACAGATGGCGAAGACGATGAAAAGGAAGAGGAAAACACAAATCCTTACCCCGGCCCTGCCACCCCTATGCTTGTCAATAAACAAAACCCGATACCTGCCGACTTTGCACCTAACCTTGTTGATGTCGGAGAAGGTTATCAGTTTGATGCAACCGGTGCCGTGGCACTAAAGGCAATGATGTCGGATGCCGCCGCACAGGGGATTAACCTGTATATCGTGTCGGCTTACCGCTCGATAGAGCACCAAACCAACAACTACAACAACCGTGTACAGCAGTACATAAACGAGGGCAAAACACAGGCGGAAGCCGAAGAATTGACCGAACGTTTTATTGCACCGCCCGACGCGAGCGAGCATTCACTGGGGCTTGCGGTCGACTTCAACAGCCTTTACCAGAGCTTTGAGGAAACCACAGAGTTTGATTGGCTTGTGGAAAACTGCGCAAAGTACGGATTTATATTGCGCTACCCCAAGGAAAAGACCGCAATAACCGGTTACAGCTACGAGCCGTGGCATTACCGTTTTGTCGGTACGAACCACGCCGAGGCCATTATGTCACAGGGGCTTTGTCTTGAAGAATATCTCTAATTGAGTATAGCACAAAATCACAAATTTCACAACAAAAATACATATACCTGCAAAAAAAGTGAAATTTTATACGAATATTAACTATGAGGTAGACATTTAAATTAAAATACTGTATAATAACATGTAGAAATGTATTATAAGGTTTTAAAGTTATGACCCTTAAAACTGCAAAAAAATATCTACTTATTCTACCTCTAGTTTTGGCAACTGTTTTTGTGTTACAATCCGACATATATGGTGTGGACGGTACGGCAAGTTTCACCGACACCGGCGCTGAAGACACCACAAGTACTACTATAATTGAGGGAAACTCCGTCAACATTGAAGTTGATCTTGACGGAGACTTTTTGGTGTCCGATCCGCCGTTTTTGGCCTATCAGGGCATCAACTCTTTGCCGGACGATATACTCAGTTATACTGCTGTGGGTAGCGGATATCAATACCTGTTGCGTGCAGGTCCAGGATCAGCAACAGGTTATTCGGGCAGTGCATGGCCTACCGGTCAAACCGATCCGACCTCAACAACGCCACCGCGCCCGACATATGACCTGCAATTCCAGTTCTTGACACACATGAGCGAAGGTTCTGTGCGTGAGGAGTACGGCTCTTCTTCACGTATATCCGATGTTACTGCCTCACCGACGCTTGCCATTACTGCGCCGAGTAGAATTGTTTTATCGGTTGTAAACGCCGAAACAACGCAGGGCGATATAACCTTTAAGGAAATAGTCGGTGCAACAGGTTATTTTTCAAGGTTTAACGGAGGCGATGCCATCATCGCCAGCAACGAGCTTGAAACCACGCGTAAAATGGATGTGCAGATAATCTCCCCCGCCGGTGAAGAGATAACGTTGACCTTTAACACGACACAACGCTTTGTCACCGATCCCGACACAAATGTCTCCTCCGGTATCACTGCCGGTACGGAGTTCCAGGTGACATTTAATCCACCGACCGTTAACTCACTGCTACTCAGGGTTATAACACCGCAACAGGCTGTCAATGACATAGCCGAGGCGATAAACGATGACCCAGAAAACCCCGAGGTCACCGACAGCAACAACCTGCCGTTTATCGGTCTGCGCGAGGACGACACACTCAACGCCATATCCGAGAAAAATTTCACACTATTGCGCGCCATTGAGCGGTTTAACGTTCCGGCAGAGCAAATGCAAATAATTTGGGAGTGGATACCTGTTGATGATACAGGTGCCGAGGTGACCGACAAAACCGATCCGCTTTATAACGTTGTGCGCATATCCGAGGCGGCACGTAACACCTACAGCGCCACCGTCAATCCTCTTATTGAAGACCAAGACGGTCTGCTTCGCTATACCGTGCAGTACGAAGTGCCGTATGACTACACCGGCTCGACTGTAGTGCCGGATTACGACGGCATAGTGCGCGCCACCGGCGACATCGACATTACTATAAAAGGTACGGGTATACCGCCGGAGATACTGACTGTCTCCACAACACAGGGTACGGTTTATCCTAATCCTGCCGATCCGACGGCGCCTTATGCACCTGTTGTTACACTTAACACAACCGTTCCGCGTACGATGGATGTCTATGAGGGCGGTCTTGAAAACTATCCGCTCGCACCGCTTGCACCCTTTAAATTTAACGTTGTGTTCTCTTTCGGTAAGCTCAACGCCGCGGCTTCCTATGCGGTTATTGAGGCGCAGAGCAACACCGGTACACAGGATGCGTGCGACATTTTTATCGAAAACTCCGGTGTGCCGCACACGATAGGCGAAAGGATAGAAAACCCCAACGCAGAGGGTGAGGGTACTTTTGCCGTCGACTTTGTGGCGAAAAAACCCGGCGATGTGCTTTACATAATCAAGTTCTATAATGCCAGTGACGAGCTGATGAACACCCAAATTGAGATGGGTAGAATTAACATTAAGGATTCCACCCCCAGCAGCGACAGCTCGCTTAAAGAGTTGCGTCTTAACTCTCCCGAGCTGAAAGACGAGTTTAAGGATGTCACCATCGACGTGCCGATGATGCCAAACCAAATAGCAACGATAAATGTACCGTATGTCGTGGAAAATGTCTCGCTTTATGCACTGCAAAACGATCCGCTTGCCAACCGCAACATGACGATGAACATAACGGATCAAAGGATACCGCGCCCCTCGGGACCGGCCTCGCCGCTAACGGTTGTCAACGGGATTGAAACAAGCACAATCAACGTTGCAAATGCACTTGACGAAGAGGTGATGTTTGAGCTTATCGTCACTGCCGAGGATATGACAACCACTGCTTACACCCTTGTTATAGTGCGCGACCCTCCCAGTGTTGACGCCACACTGTCTTCACTGAATATATTCCAAACCGATGCCGAGGACGCGGAAAATGTTCTGGAAGGGTTTAGCCCCGATGTGCTACGGTATGAGATGACGGTACCCTATCGCGTGCCGACCGTCTGGATGTCCTATGAAAAGGGTTGGCCGGGTGCTACCGTTAGCACAAACGGCGCAAACCTGCTGTTTTCCGATAAGATACGTTTCGACCTCACCTATGACGACACCGTGTCGCCGATAAACAACAAAACCATCATAACACTGGACGTAACCGCTGAGGATGGCGTAAACAAAAACCAGTATGTTATTGAGATTACACGCCTGCCACCGAGCACCAACACTAATGTCACCGGTATGGAGTTTACCGACAAGGGCAACAATCCCTTGCCGTTTGATCTGGGTCAGGTGTTTGCACCCGCGGATAGGCAGTACTATCTCACTATACCTTACTCCACCGAGGAGATGAAGCTAAACCTTACCCCCGAGGACGAATACGCCTCGTCGGTCAATGCAACCTACATGCGCGGTGGCAGTAACTACACCGTCAGCGAAAAAATAGTGCTCGGCGAAGAGATTCCGATACTGACACTGGATGTCAGTCGTTCCGCCATGCCTGACGACCAGTTTGCGATAACGGTGTTTGTCGAGGCGGAAAAACAGGGTCTTTATACCGATCCTCCCTACACCGTCAACGTCACGCGTGCCCCCCCTAACGACAACACAGGACTTGCCGACATGACCGTCAAGGACATCGGCGGTGCAGATATACCCTCATACGTTTTCAACCCGTCTATGATAGAATACAACGACCTGTTTGTTGAGTTTGATGTGGAGACGGTTGTTATCACGCCTCAGCCGGCGACATCGCTGTCCACCGTGACCGTCGATGGCACAGAGGTCAACGAGGGCAGACCGTCCATCAGCGTCAACCTAAAGCAAGGTGTGCCGAAAACCGTTGTGGTACAGGTTACAGCGGAGAGCGGTGCGGTTCAGGATTACCTGCTACACTTTTTGCGCAAAGACCCCAGCACCGACGCAAGGCTTGCCGAACTCGAGGTTAGTGGCACGATGGGGGTTAAACCCAGCTTTATTCCGTCGGTGACGGCGTATGAAGCTATTATGGAAAAGGATGTAAACGCAGTAACGGTTATGGTCGTACCGGTTGAGGAATCCTCGACCATTCGTGTCGACGGCATAGCAACCGAGTCCGGCATAGCCACCGAGCCTATCGACATAACTTATGAGTATCAGACGGTTATAATAGAGGTGACGGCGCAGGACGGCGAGACGACGATGGAATATCAGGTCTCGATACACAACCCCAACCTGCTACCGAAATCCGACGATGCAAGTTTGCAAAACTTAATAATGTACAACAGCGAGCTTTTACCGCTGTTTATGAGCAACCTTGACAGTTACGAGGCGTTTTCACTGCCCGACACAAGGTTTGTGGAACTTGAACCGATTCCGGCGGATGCCTATGCCGAAATGGAGGTGCTGCAAGGCTCTAAAATGCTTTCGGAGGCTAATGGACGATATGCCGCGACGGTCAGCGATGGCAAAAATGACTTTACTATTAACTTGACTTCTTCCGATGGCACAGCAGAGGCAACTTACACCGTTGCGCTTTACAAAAACGATGAGGAAAATGCAGGCAACTATCGACCCATAACAGCAGAAATGCTGGACTTTGAGAATGAAAATCCAATAATAGTTGACATTCGCCAGTACGGCATAATTAGCTCGGATGTATTTACAACTTTAAAGGAATACCCCGACACCGTTATAATTTTCCAAGGCAACGGTTATTCCTATACATTTAAAGGGTCGGACTTAAACGTCAGTGTACCGTTTGCGGATTATTACGACCTGAGCCTTAACTACACCTCGCCGGATGGGCCTGTTATAAATGACCTTTTGGGTGCGCTCGGCAATGCATTTAACCCCGGTTATCCCGTACATCTCTACTTCTCACAGAGTGGCAGTCTGCCGGGACCCGGAACTCTAAATGTGACGCTCGGCGACTTCTATGGCAACAAGACGCTGTACTGGAACTACTATAACAAGGAGTTCAACAAAATAGATTACTACGGCTATTTCCGCACCAACAACACCGGCACATTCTCGGTACCCATTGATCACCACTCAACATATGTCATAACCGAAAACCCTGTTGTCGGAGCAGAGGATCTTTCCTCACGCTTTGGTACACCCGACCTTTCACTTGCGACACCTGATAAGACAAACCCGAATACATCAGCACCTCATGTCACCCAAAACATTGCATATCTTTCGGCTGTTTCTGCCCAAAACTTCGTTGTCCTCAATCGGAATACACAAAGTATTCCTCAGTCCTCTGCCTTGTTTTGAACAAAAACATCTCGACATATATTGAAAATTTTGAATGACACAAGGTAGTAGGGGGTTAATTTTGGCGAAAAAGGTTGCAATAACGTTGATTTTGGTCTTATTTGTTGCATTATTGGCCGCAATAGTTTATTATTTATATGACATCGGAGTGTTTGACTCCCCAGAAGCACCTCAGGAAACTTCCTCGCAGTCTTCACAGGGCGGCATTGTAGACTTTAAACCACCCGAGACACTGCCCGACATGCAGGAGGCGATAAACTTCTACGAGACGGTCAACGAGGACACCGTAGGGTGGTTGACAGTACCCGGCACCGATATAGCTGACCCGATTTTGCAAACGGTCAACAACGACTACTATCTGCGCTTGGACGAATATCGCGAGAAAAGCGAGTGGGGATGCTACTTTGCAGATTATGAGTGCAGTATCGGCACACGCGAGGAGCTGTCGGACAACACGATTATATACGGTCACAGTGACCTCGTCGTACAGCCGGACGGGCTCAAGTTTTCACAACTTTACCGCTTTGCCGACGAGGAATTTGCAAAAAACAATCCTGTCATACAGTTTGCATCGTTAGAGGAACTATTGGTTTTTGAAATATTTTCCGTCATGTACACCGACACTTCCTTTAATTATATAGCGGTTGGCTCGACACCGGAAGATTTTCAAGTGTTATTGACGACAGCACTCGACAATAGTATTTACGATTATGGTATACCGGTGACGGTAGAGGATAAAATAATAACACTGTCCACCTGCGACTTTGAAAAGGGCGCTGATGCAAGATTTGTAGTGATGGGACGCCTGATATCGGCAGACGCACAAACACCCGAGCAGGTACAATTGACAGCAAAGTAAAAGAGGAAACTATTATGGCTATAATGTTTAACAACGCGAGTCACAAAATTGCGGCGGCAGGTCTTGATGCGCTGTGGATGCAACAGCAGGTCATATCCAACAACATCGCGAACTACGAGACGCCGGGC
>CAYJFU010000002.1:18176-26915 GCA_964369445.1 uncultured Oscillospiraceae bacterium
CATCGGTAGAGGAGCGTACCGACGGAACTATTCGCGTCGACGGCAACAACGTCAATATGGAGCAGGAGCAGCTGGAACTCTGGAAAACCTACACTCAGTACAGCTACCTTACAAGCAAGATAAGCGGAGACTTTAAAAATCTACGCTATGTTATAACGCAATTCGGTAAATAAAGGGGAATATTATGTCATTTTTATCCTCCCTCAGCATATCCGGCTCGGCGCTTACAGCAGAGCGTCTGCGCATGGATATCATAGCACAAAACCTTGCCAACATCAACACAACAAGAACAGAAGACGGCGGACCGTATCAGCGCCAACAGGTGGTGTTTGAGGCACAGAACCTTTCATTTGACACGGTGCTTAACGGCAAGTCTTTGGAACTTGAAAAGACTTCAAATGGTGGTGTTGTTGTGGCGGAAATCGTGGAAAACGACAGCGATTTTATTCCTGTCTACGATCCGACACATCCCGATGCGGATGAGAGCGGTTATGTTTTGATGCCAAACGTCAACTCGGCTGAGGAACAAATTGACCTGCTCGCCGCAACACGAGCATATGAGGCAAATATCACAGCACTCAATCTTGTTAAGGCAATAACTTTAAAAGGCCTTGAAATAGGCAAGTAGTTAAGGAGAAATTATGTTTATCGTACCGATAGCACAGATGCCTACTATTGAAGAAGTGAAGCAGGCAGTACCCGCAGTGGAATCCGCAAGCAGTGTTCCGTTTGCCGACGTGTTTTCAAGCGTGTTGGAGCAACAACAGACAGCACAGGCACAGTCGCAACAGGACGCTATTGATCTTGCCCTTGGAAATGTTGACAATCTGCACAACATTTCCATCAACTCCGAGCGCTCTGCCGCCGCACTGGAACTTACGGTGCAGATGGCATCACGTGCGCTTTCGGCTTATAATACAATAATGACGATGCAGATTTAAAGCTTTTATCATAAGTAGCACAATATCTTTAACAGAGTTATAGCACACATCGTTTGATTTTTATTCAATAGTGGGAACCAAAAGGAGCAAACTGAATGCAGGAACAGGCTAAAAAAATGTATTCGGATGCCGTTATCTACTGGAACGGTATGCCGCAAAAGCGCCAACGATTTGTAATCGGTGGTGCTGTAGGTGTGCTTGTTTTAGCGATAATTATAGCGGTGGTGCTCAACGTAGTGGGCAGCGGTTATGCTGTGCTCTATCCGGGCATGAGCGCCTCTGAATCCAATGAACTGCTTACAGCGCTCGGCGCACAAAACGTTCCGACACGCGTGACGGCAGAGGGTGAAGTTATGGTGCCCACCGCCGATAAAGATGCTCTTTTATTGGAACTTGCGGCGCAAGGGTTTCCGAAATCGACACTGACATACAATATTTTTTCCGACAATAGCGGCTTTACGACGACAGAGTTTGAGCGTAAGCAGTATCTGCTCTTTCAAACGCAGGAGCGCTTGCAAGGTACACTGCGTCGCATTGATAACGTAGTAGATGCTGTCGTAACGCTTAACGTACCGGATACCGGCTCTTATGTGTGGGAGCAGACTACAGATCAGAGCTCAGCCAGCGTTTTAATTACGTTTGCAAATGAGCAGAGCATATCCACCGATCAGGTCATGGGTATTAAAAACCTAGTGGCTACATCGGTGCCTAACCTTTCTTCCGAGATGGTTACCGTTGTGGACAGCGGTTCCGGCATAGAGCTTGCCGGCACTGATTCCTCAGGTTATTCCGTTGCAGACGAGCTTCGCCGTCTGGGTCTTGAAGCAGAGATGGAGGCACGAATAGAGGAGAAAATACTCAATGTGCTGTCTCTGGGCTATGATGCCGGCGACATAAAAATTTCCTCTACCGTCGTACTTGACTATGACAGCATGATAACCGAGTCGATGCAGTATTCCGGCAACGAGGACAACGCTGGTGTGCTTTCCTCCGAGACCTACAGTGCGGTAGGTGGTACTAACATACAAGAAGGCGGCGTTGTAGGCGAACAGGACAACACCGATATACCGATTTACGTAGCCGGAGAGGATGGCGAACTCGGTACCGTCAACTACACGCGCGACAACGAATATCTCGTCAGCTATGTCAAAAGTCAGGTGGAAAAGGATCAGGCGGAGATAGATGAGGTGTCGGTATCCATTGCACTGCGTGACAGTGAACTTACCGATCAACGTCGCACACAGATAATTGAATCCGCCGCAATGGCGAGCAATGTTCCGCGTGATATGATATCCATTATGCCATTTGACTCACTTCCGGAAGAGGAGCCTGTCTCAGGTGTTGCAGCAGTATTTAGTAACCCGATTATTTTAATAGCTATTGCCGGCGGATTGTTGCTCATAGTCATATTGGTTTTGATATTGATGTCATCCCGCAGACGCAGAAAAGCGACAGCGGCAGCGGCGGCGGAAGAATCCGCAGCGCTGTACCTTGACGGTGTGCAATTTAACAATCAAACAGAGCTTGAGGCATACAAACAGCAACTTAAAGATGCAGCAGAGGCAGGCAAAAACACCAAAGAAAGTGTCATGGTGGAACAAGTACGCGACTTTGCAAAGGAAAACCCCGAAATTACAGCACAGTTGATAAGAACCTGGCTCAAAGGTCAGGAAGAGTAACAATTTTTACAGGTAAAGAGGTAAACAGATTATGGCAGGAGATGCAGAGCTTCAAGCTTCCACAAGAGCAGCGGCTGTTATGGTTGCGCTCGGTTCCGACACCGCTTCGGAGGTTTATAAGTACCTGAAAGAAGAGGATATCGAAACGCTGTCACTGGAGATATCCAAGCTTGAACCGCTGAAGAGCGACGACATGAACGAAATCATGAGCGACTTTTACGGTCTCTGTGTCACCCAAAAGGTGATTGCCGAGGGCGGTATAGGTTATGCGCGAGATATTCTTGAAAAAGCGTTCGGCCCACAACAGGCGTACTCGTATATTGAGCGCATAACAAAGACACTCAAAACAAAAGCGTTTGAGTTTGTACGCAAATCCGACTCTCGAAATCTGTACAACATCATACAAAATGAGCACCCGCAGACAATAGCGCTTGTTCTGTCCTACGCAAACCCCAATCAGGCGTCGGATATCATCCGCGAGCTTCCTAAGGAAAAACGCATTGATGTTGTCGAGCGTATAGCGCGCCTTGACAGCGCCTCACCGGAGTATATCAGCCTTGTTGAACAGATGCTTGAAAAGAAATTTGACAGCCTTGAGGGTATGGATACAATGGAGGTCGGCGGCATCAACTACGTTGCCGACATCATGAACAACGTCGACCGAGCCACGGAAAAATATATCTTTGATGAACTGGCTCTTAAAGATCCCGTTCTCACCGACGAGATTCGCAAGCTGATGTTTGTGTTTGAGGATATCGTAGCACTTGATGACATGTCAATACAGCGCTTTATTCGTGAGGTGGACTCCAAAGATATGGCGGTTGCGCTCAAAGCATCCAACCCCGAGGTTCAGGAAAAGTTCTTTGCAAATATGTCGGCACGTATGAAAGAATCGGTGCAGAGCGACATAGAATACCTACACAACGTCAGAATGAAGGACGTCGAGGAGGCACAGCAGAGGATTGTCGGCATTATCCGCAAGTTGGAAGAGGCAGGCGAGCTTGTTATCTCCAAGGGTGGAAAGGACGATATTATTGCGTAGCTCTCATAAGAGCATAAACTTTTGTGGAGGAATTTCTTGACATACGTCTATAAGGGAGCCGGTGTAAACTTGTCTGAAAATCCGGTTAAAATAAAGCCTAAAAGGCTTCAGCCTAAACGCAAGAGTGCTGAAGCCGACGGTGTCGACGGTGAAAATCAGCCCACTATAAATTACGATGCAATAGCTATTGAAATAGAGAAAGAGGCAAAAGAGAAAGCAAAGGAGCTGTTGCAACAGGCGCAGGCAAAGGCTCAGGCAAATGAACGGGCCATAATAGACAAAGCCGAGCAAAGTGCAAAAAAGATATTTGATGAAGAATATCAAAAAGCCTATGACCTCGGAATTGTGGACGGTCGCAAGCAAAAATTGCAGGAAATCGAACAGGCGATAGCGACGCTTAGCGGCGAAGTCGACAAAATACGTAGAGGCTACGAGGCGTTTGAGGCAGCACACAAGCAAGAGGTTCTGACGCTAACATTGGCATTATGCGAAAAAATTCTTGCGGAAAAGATAAGTGCTGACGACAATATACTACAGCCAATCGTTACAAAAGCGCTTGAGGACATGAAAACCGGCGCACGGTGTTCCATCATTGTCTCGCATGAGGCACTGCCGTCACTGGAACAGCTTAAATGGGAGCTTACACGTGCGCAAAACCTTGATTCGGAAATATTTAATATAATTGCAAAGGATGTGCCAAAAGATTTTTGCATTATAGAGACGGAAAACGAAATACTGGACGTATCGATAAACAACCAATTTGAAAATCTGCTCAACATACTGAAACATGAGCAGTAATATAGTCATTTAGCTCGAAAACGACACAAGATTGACAGGCAAATATTCCCTGCTAAAGTTGCTATTATGGTTAAAATATCAGCATATCGCACAACATTTCGGAGGTGTGAGTTTGAACTCCGGTGATTTTTTAAAGGTATTACAGAATAACGAGCTTTATTCGCGGCTTGGACGCATTGAAAAAATAATCGGTACCACTATTGAGGCAGACGGCCCACCGGGCAATATCGGTGACGTCTGTCTAGTGTTGTCTGCTGACAACAAAAGTGCCGTGCGCGCTGAAGTTGTGGGCTTTCGGGAGAGTAAGGTTATATTGATGCCCTATGGCGACATTGAGGGTATCGGCAAGGGGAGCGTTGTCAAAAACACCGGCGGACAGCTTAAAATCGGCATAAGTGAAAACCTCATAGGGCGAATAGTCGATGCCCTCGGTGAGCCTATCGACTCAGGGCCGCCTATAGAGGGTTGCAGTTATCATTTTATCGGTGGAGTGCCGGCAAACCCGATGGAGCGGCCACCCATTTCCCACCCAATGGAGATAGGTGTCAAGGCGATAGACGGTTTTATGACCATCGGCAAAGGGCAAAGGATAGGTATATTTGCCGGCTCCGGTGTCGGTAAAAGTACACTTATGGGCATGATAGCACGAAACGTTGTGGCCGATGTAAACGTCATTGCACTGGTGGGCGAGCGTGGCAGGGAGCTTATTGAGTTTGTAAAACGTGACCTCGGCGAAGAGGGTTTAAAACGCTCTGTAGTGGTCGTGGCGACCTCTGATCAACCGGCTATGATGCGTTATCGATGTGCACTGACAGCCACAACGATAGCGGAGTATTTTAAGGACAGGGGCAAAGATGTCCTGCTGATGATGGACAGCCTGACAAGGTTTGCTATGGCACAACGTGAGATAGGTCTTTCGGTCGGCGAAATGCCTGTTGCGAGGGGCTATACACCGTCGTTGTATGCAGCGATGCCAAAGCTGCTTGAGCGTTGCGGCAGTTTTGAAAACGGAAGCATTACAGGTATTTACACCGTTTTGGTAGAGGGCGACGATGTCAATGAGCCTATTTCCGACACGGTGCGCGGTATTATTGACGGGCACATACTGTTGTCGCGTGATATTGCGATAAAAAACCAATACCCAGCTATCGACGTGCTCGGCAGTATAAGCCGTCTAATGTCGGGGATAGCCTCGCCGCAACACAAGGCGATGGCCTCAAAGTTCCGCAACATGCTTGCCGTCTACAACGACAACCAAGACCTTGTCATGATAGGTGCGTACAAGGCGGGTTCCAATCCGGCACTGGACGAAGCGATTAGGCACATGGGTAAGATGACGGACTTCTTAAAGCAGGATGTGGATGAAAATGTCTCATTTGCAAAGATGTTGCAACTCCTTGAAGATTGTATGAAATGACGATAACTTTTGTTTAAATGGGCGGCAAAAATATGGAAAAGATAAAGGTGCTGGCTATATGCACAAGTCCGAGAAAAGGAAAGAACACTGAACAACTGCTACTAAAAACACTTGAAGGTTGTCAAAGTGTCGGTGCGGAAATTGAGCTGTTTATTGTGGCAAATAAGGATTTAAATCCTTGCAAGGGGTGCTCTGCCTGTCAAATAGCAAAAAAAATGCCCGATAGATGACGACGTTTCGGATTTGTTTGAAAAAATGAAGTATGCCGAGGTTATACTTATAGGCTCTCCGATATTTTTCTATGATGTCACATCACAATGTAAGATGATAATTGATAGAAGCTATGCGGTACAGCCGCTAAATCATAATAAAGTCGGTGGAATTTTGCTGACTGCCGGAAGTATGGGCGGTTCATCTGCACTTAGCACGCTAAATATGTTTTTTACAGCGCATGGTGTTACCACCGCCGGATATGTTTTATCATTGGGCGAGACAAAAAACAACACAAAGGCACTGCAATCAGCCTTTGATCTAGGTGTCAAAACCGTAAAAATGGCAATGACATTGAAAAACGCGCCACATGATTTTAATATGCACAATCATTATGCTTACGGCACGCACACGAAGTGATACGTTTTTAAAACGGCTTTCCCGATTAGAAACGTTGCACAAAAAGATATAAAATATTGAAATACTCCCCTCACCGTCGGCGAGGGGAGTATTATAGTCAATCAACAAAACTAATTTAGGTAGTACTTACACACCTTAAATAGCGTCAAAACGACCTAATTACTTTTATCGAGCTTCTTCACAAAACCTTCAATTCGCTCGAGGGCCGTAACTATATGCTTGACAGGGTAGGAATAACTTACACGCACAAATCCCTCACCACAGTCGCCAAAAGCGTTGCCGGGAACAACGGCAACCTTGGTGTCCATTAAAAGCCTGTTGCAAAACTCTTCGCTGGTAAGGCCGGTGCTACGTATACATGGAAAGACATAAAATGCGCCCTTTGGCTCAAAGCAGTGTAGACCCATGTCGTTAAAGCGGCGCACCATTAGCAGGCGGCGCTCGTCATACTGGTCACGCATGGATATTACTTCGTCATCACATTCTTTAAGTGCGACGATGCCTGCGTACTGGCTGGTGGTAGGAGAGCACATAATCGCAAACTGGTGAATTTTGTTTATGATGGCGGTCAGCTCTTTTGGCGCGGCGCTGTACCCTAAGCGCCAGCCGGTCATGGCGAACGCCTTGGAAAAACCGTTTATAACAACGGTGCGCTCACGCATACCCTCCAGTGAGGCTATCGACACATGCGCGTTGCCGGTATAGGTCAGTTCGGCATAAATCTCATCTGATATTGTTATGATGTCGGTGTCACGCAGTACAGCGGCAATTTCTTCAAGCTCTTTGCGCTCCATAACAGCGCCGGTCGGGTTGGACGGGTATGCCATGATAAGCGCCTTTGTCCTGTCGGTTATGGCGGCTTTCAATGCTGAGGGTGTCAGTTTAAATTCGTCCTCTTCTCGCGTGACCAGCGATACCGGCACACCGCCGGCAAGCTCTACTATCGGGGTGTAGCTCACAAAACACGGCTCACATATCAAAACCTCGTCGCCGGGGTTGACAATTGCACGTATTACAAGGTCGATGGCCTCACTGCCACCCACCGTAACTACAATCTCGTCGTCGGCATCGTAGTGTAGGTCAAAACGGCGTGCAAGATATTCACTTATACCTTGCCGCAACTCAAAAAGGCCTTGGTTGGCGCTGTAAAAGGTTTTTCCTTTTTCAAGCGACTGTATGCCCGCCTCGCGCACGCGCCACGGTGTTTTAAACCCCGGCTCGCCCACACCGAGAGATATACAACCCTCCATTGTGCTTGCAAGGTCAAAAAATTTCCTTATTCCCGATGGCTTGATTTCCACCGCGCGCTTTGACAGTATTTTATCATAATTCATTATAGATACATACCTCGTCCATCACTCTCCTGCTCGGCATACATAATGCCATCCTTTTTGTAGGTGCTCAGCACAAAGTGTGTGGCTGTCGACAACACCGCGCTAAGCGGTGACAGTCTGCGTGCTACAAAGTTGGCTATCTCGTGAAAACTGCGTCCGCTTATTGTCACAAGCAAATCGTATCCGCCGCTTATAAGCTGTACACCGTCCACCTCTGACATGGCTGCAACGGTACGCGCTATTTCGTCAAAGCCCACATCTTTTTTTGGGGTTACCTTCAGTTCAATAAGTGCTTGAACGCGACCATCGTTAATTTTGTCATAGTTTATTATCGCCCTGTAGCCTTTGAGAATACCGTTTTGAGTATACTCGTCCAGTTTTTCGGCAACCGCCTGTGGCGTACTGCTCAGCATGGCCGCAAGTTCTTCTATGCTTAAACGTCCGTTTTGTTCTATGAGTTCTAAAAGTCTGTCCATAAAACCACCTATGTTGTAAATTAAATATAAGATTTAAGCTATTATACCTTTAAATTGACGTTGTTGTCAACACTTTGCGTTGTTGGCGGGTGGGATGGGGTGCAGAAAAACGACCGGAGGGTGACGGAATGTCAACACTATTTAGGTAAACAATGCCTGCTTTAGCCCCGGATATTGTAATACTTTGTGAAATATGCATATTCTTTTACGATATTTTTTATTTATTTTGTAAGTATATTAATAACAAATAATATGTTATAATACAAATTAAGTTGAAACTTTCGGGAGGAACACAAGTTGAAATATCCTATAGAGAAAATTCGCAACATTGCACTTGCGGGACATGCAGGTAGTGGCAAAACTACATTTGCTGAAGCACTTTTGTTTTCCACCAAAACTATCGAAAGGATGGGTAGAATAGA
>CAYJFU010000002.1:26925-30905 GCA_964369445.1 uncultured Oscillospiraceae bacterium
GAATAGAAGACGGCAACACCGTTTGTGACTTTGATGCAGAAGAACAAAAACGCAGCGCATCATTTGCGACGGCAATGGCGTCGGTTGAATACGACGATGTGCGTGTAAATATATTGGATACACCGGGTTTATTTGACTTTGAGCTTGGTGTGCACGAGGCGGTGCGCGCGTGTGAGTCGGTTGTTATCGTCGTTTCGGCAAAGGACGGGTTACAGGTGGGTGCACACAAAGCGTATAGTATAGCAAAGAAAAACGGAAAAAGCAGTCTGTTTTATGTCAGCAAAACCGACGTTGAAAACGCGGACTTTTACAAGACGCTGGAAGAGATAAAGATACTGTGCGGTGCAAACGCTTTTCCGATAGTTGTGCCGGTAACGGTCGACGGCAAAACAACATACATTGATATAATAGACAACAAGGCATACATCTATAAAGATGGGGTGAAGAGCGAGACGGACATGCCGGACACCGGACATCGCCTTGACGGACTGAAAAATGCCATTAACGAAGCAGTGGCCGAGACGGATGAAGAACTGTTTGAAAAGTATTTTTCCGGCGAAGAGTTTACCCACGACGAGATAATCAACGGTGTAAAAATGGGTGTTAAAAGCGGCTCTATTACACCGGTAATCTGCGGTTCCTCCACAAAACTGGAGGCTATGGACATGGTGCTTGGGGCGATAAGGTTTATGTTGCCCTCACCGGCACTTGCAGGGCCCAGAGTTGCGTTTGATGCAAAGGGTGAGCAGGTGGAAGTGCCGCGCACACAGGACGGCCCGTTGCTGGTGTCGGTGTTTAAAACCGTTGCCGACCCGTTTGTCGGAAAACTTAGCTATGTCAAGGTGGTTCGTGGCACGCTAAAGCCGGACAGTCAGGTTATAAACAGCCGCACGGGAGAGCCGGAACGCCTTGGAAAATTGCTGTTTTTGCGTGGTAAAAAGCAGATAGACGCGCCGGAGATAACGGCAGGCGATATGGGTGCTATCACAAAACTCAGCACAACAAAAACCGGTGATTGCCTTTGCGCACCCGGCAACATTTATTCTTTGCCGGACATGCAGTTCCCCGTGCCGCCGCTTGCGATGTCGATAAAGCTAAAAAACAAGGGCGATGAGAGCAAGATCGGTTCCGCCATAGCGCGCCTGCTTGAAGAGGACTGCACACTGACATATAAAATAGAATCCGAGACATTCCAACAGCTGTTATCCGGCATGGGCGAACAACATCTTGACATAACCCTCGCAAAGCTGAAAGGTAAGTTCGGTATCGAAGCGGATATTGAAACGCCGCGCGTACCCTACCGCGAGACTATTCGCAAAAAGGTCAAGGCCGAGGGTAAACACAAAAAGCAAACCGGCGGACACGGTCAGTTTGGTCATGTTTGGATTGAGTTCGAGCCGTGTGAAGGCGAAGAGCTTGTGTTCCAAGAGAAAGTTTTCGGCGGCAGCGTGCCGAAAAACTATTTCCCGGCGGTTGAAAAGGGTCTGCATAACGCTATAAATCACGGCGTGCTTGCCGGCTACCCTGTTGTGGGTATAAAAGCAACGTTGCTTGACGGTTCTTATCATCCGGTTGACAGCTCGGAAATGGCGTTTAAACTGGCGGCAAATATAGCTTACAAAAAAGGTCTTGCTGAGGCATCACCCGTACTGCTTGAGCCAATCGGAACATTAAACGCGTATATACCCGAGGGCAACACAGGCGACCTTATGGGTGAAGTGAACAAGCGTCGAGGCAGAGTCCTTGGAATGAACCCCGATGAGGAGGAAGAGCACATGCAACTCGTCGAGGCGGAGTGCCCTCTGTCCGAAATGCACGACTTTACCACCTACATGCGCAGTTTGACCGGCGGTCGCGGTCACTTTACCTTTGAGTTTGTGCGCTATGAGCCGCTTCCGGCACACCTTGAGGGCAAGGTCATCGAGGAGGCGAAAAAGTTCATCGTACACCGCGGTGACGAGGAATAGGTCAGAATTTATCAAAGCGGCAAGGTTAACTTTAAATGTGTTAACTTTGCCGTTTGTATGTTTTGAACGTAATTGTATAAAAGCACAAACTTTTATACAATTATAACCCAAAGCGGTCTGTGAAAATACCATATGGCAAAGCCATTTCAACAACTTAAACAGACAAATGTTTTCTCGTTTGCTTCCCACATCGGAGGTGGGGAAGAGTTAAAGAGGATGCAACTCTAAGTTTTTGACATTTGTACAGTAAAGCAGAAAAAGTTACAAAAATATTTAATTATAAATTATAATAAAAAAATAGTAAAGAGTGGTAAAAACTGCATAAATTGACGCTGATGTTAATGTAAAAGTTGTAGGTCAACACAACAAAATTATGAAGTTAAAAAAACGTATTGAAATTTGTTTGAAAAACTGCTTTTTTTGTCAAATACAGTAGATTTTTTTTATAGTATATAGTATAATATTTTACAGTAGGTTTATTGTGTGAGGTTGCTCTTAATGAAAAAATTTAGCTTCACTCTTGAAAAAGTACTTAATTACCGACTTCAAATCCTGGAATTGGAAAAAAACAAGCTCGGCATGGAACTCGCAAAGGAGAATGAGTTAAGGCGAAAATTAGAGGATGCTCGCAACTTTGAAAACTTACAGTACATATTGCGTGAGCAAAAGTTGACAGCCGGAACGAATATATTGGAGCTACAGCAACATAAATTTCAAATAGAGTCGCTAAGGCACCAACAAAAACAGTTAAAGATTCAGCTTGAAAATCAGCATCGCGCAGTAGAGGTGCAAATAACACGTGTTACTGAGGCGGACAAAGCGTACAAACTTCTGGAAAAGCTAAAGGAAAAAAAGCTTACCAGACATGAAAAAGATCAGCTTAAAGAAACAGAAAAGCAGATTGAAGAACTCGCGGTAACGCGCTCGCATACTTCGGCCTTGCAACCCGCAATTTCCTTTAAAGGAAGTTGAGTACATAATAGTAAATTAAAGGGTTAATAAAGTTTGAAAGGAGGTGAGAAAATTGGATAACATGATACCGATACAAACACAGGTCAAAGCGGTTCAGCAGAGCACGACAAGCAAAAATTCAGCCCCTGTCGGCGAGAAGGTAACAGGCAACGACTTTGCAAAGGTGCTTACGGCAATGCAGGGCAACAGCAACGTTACAACTACCCAGACGGTGGATTCACAGCAGGTTATGGCACAGGTTGTGGCGGAGCTACTTGCGATTTTACAACAGTCGTCACAAGAAGATTTACCGGCAGAACTGGCCGAGCTAATCTCAGGTCAGACGGGCGAACAACAAACGCTCACGGTGGCGCCGCAAGTGCTACAACTGTTACAGCAGATGTCGACATTGCCCACAAACAGTGTGGTGGTTGACGATAAGCTGTCAGCGCTTTTAAATGAGCTGCACGCAGTGGTGCATCAGTCACAGATGGCGGAAACAGACAGCGTTTTAGGACAGTTTAACGCACTGCTCACAGAGATGACCGCGCAGACTGACGTGGGTACAGGCACACAGCAACAGGCAGAAACACAGCTATCGTTTTTATTTAACACGGCAATCAAGGGGCAGACAGAATCGGCAGAGCCGATAAACCTTGAACAGCTGCAAAAGACGGTAGACAGTGCACAGGGTATGCAAGAGCTTATGTCACGCATTGCAGGCGTGAACATGATACCGGTGGCAACAACAACGGTGCAAACGGATTTTGGGCAGACGGTACAGCAGTCGGAAAAGACACAGCTGATGGATGGGGTGTTACAAAACATAAACACAGGTAAAAATGAGTTTACGGTAACGCTTTACCCTGAAGGACTCGGAGAAGTGACGGTGAAGTTGACGGAGCTTGCAGGCAGAATGCAGATAGCATTCGCGGCAACATCGGCGGACACGGCGAGACTACTATCGGCAGAGATAGGCGCATTGCGTTCGGCACTGCAACCGCTCAACGCGGAGCTGACAAGCATAACCGTAGCGCAGGCGCATGAGAGCACGGCAGGAGC
>CAYJFU010000002.1:30915-42960 GCA_964369445.1 uncultured Oscillospiraceae bacterium
GGTTTTTAAACCAACAAAATGCACAAGAGTTTTTCCGTGACAGCGCAAAGCAGATACAACAAAACGATGGCGAAGATTTCGAGGAAATGCAAGCAGAGCTTTTGCAAAATTTACAGCTTCACAGCTTACTTAGTGCCAGAGTTTAGAAAGGGGATTACATGAGCGAAATTTCGGGCATATATGAAGGTCTGAGTTATAATGCAGTCTACGAGGACGCAAGCAGTCAAGACGTGCAACTGCAAGATTTTTTAAATCTTATGGTGGCGCAACTGCAAAATCAGGACTTCATGAACCCTGTAAACGACACGGAATTTCTGTCTCAGATGGCGACATTTGCAACCATGCAACAGATGCAAGAGCTTGCCAGTTACTCAAAATACAACTATACAGCAAGTATGGTCGGTAAAGAGGTGACTGTCGCAAAGTATGGCATCGGCGGCGACGTTGAGCGCGACGAGGGTATTATCGAAAAGATATCCTTTGTGGACGATGAATACCTTGTCTATGTCAACGGCAACGCCTACGGATTGCATCAGGTTATGGAAGTCAAGGCAAATGCCACGCAGGTGGAACAGCCAAAGCTTGACGCAAGCGAAATGTCACTGTTTGTGGGTACTGTTACCGACAGCACAACAGCGTTCAGCTGGACAGCACCGGCAAGCGACATCACAGCAGAAGCAGAACTTATGTACACCGTCTACTACTCTCAAAACGAAAATATGAACACGGTGGACGAAGTAAAACAAAACGGCACTGTATACGGCGAGCAGGATAGAAGAGACCTATCCACCGAGACGATAATCGGGCTTGTGGCAGGCGAAACGTACTATATGAACGTACTCGTCAAAGACACGGAAGGAAACGAGTCGGTATACAAGGCAGCAAAAATTCAGATGTATGAGTAAGATCTGAATAGGAGTACGATATGAACATTATTAATCCGGCAAGCCCAAACATAGCACCGGTAAACGCAACGCCCACAGTGCAAACGACAGGTGTCGTAAGCGACGGCGGAAGTTTTAAGGACACATTAAGGGCGAAACTGTTGGACAGCAGTAATCTTAAGCTGACAAACCACGCAGCCGAGCGTGTCGAGCAAAGGAATATCGACATGTCGCAGGAAAACATCGAGCGGCTGAGCGAAGGTGTTAAGATTGCCGAAGAAAAGGGAATGCACGCCCCACTTATATTGATAGATAAGTCAGCATTTATCGTCAATTTGAAAAACCGTGCACTAGTCACCACAGTAAACGGTGATGAGCTTAAAAACAACGCATTTACTAACATTGATGGCACTGTTATAGTTTAGCCGGTCCTTTATGGAAGCTAATGTGACCCCGACCGCTTGACGGGTCGCGCAGTGTCTTAAAAGGAGACATATGGTAAAGAGCATGTATTCCGGTGTTGCCGGAATGAAATCCCACCAAACCCGTATGGACGTCATAGGTAACAATATCGCAAACGTCAATACATACGGTTTTAAGGCATCAAGGGTGACGTTTCGCGATGTCTACTATCAGACAGTTAGCGGCGCATCCGAGGCCTCCACAACACGAGGCGGTGTCAACCCCAGCGCAATCGGTGCAGGTGCTAAGGTATCCAGTGTCGATCTGCTCATGAATCAGGCAAGTTTTTCCACGACCGACAGCGGTCTTGATCTTGCGATAGCAGGCGACGGATTTTTCATGGTGCAAGATCCCGACGGCAACACATTTTACACAAGAGCAGGTATGCTGAACATCGACGAGGCAGGCAACGTTGTCGATTCAAACGGTAACTTTGTACTTGGCATATCCGGCGACCCACTTGGACGTGAGCCGTCCAACGAAAAGATTCAAATCCAATTGCCGTCGGTAGAGCCGGCAGCGGCTTCGGCAGAGGAGATAATAAACAATAAAGAGTTTACGTTTACTACTTCAAACCCAACCGGCGACAGCAATATCACCCTTAACTTCCTGTCTTCCGAAACACTACCCGGCGGACAGTTTGCTAAAGCGGAGATAACCACCACGGGAATTGTCATAACGCTTAACGCCAACGAGACGTTTGCCAACGCTGCTGACTTTAACACAAAGATAAATGCGGCGATAACCGAGGCCAATGATGGCGTAGAGCATCCCGCAGGTACTATCACAGTAGGGAGCAACCTGACATATGACCCGTTCCAAAACCTGACAGGTGAGGAGATAGCCAGCAAGGATTTCGGTGTGACACTCGGTTCAATTGAAGGTTTCCCGAATGACAGCATCTTCAAAGGCGTTTCGATGAAAGTCGACAACGTCAGCTCCAACTTTGCAGGTGGTGCGATAGACACGGCGGCACTGCCTACCGTCACATATGATTCAACGTTACGAGAATTTACCATAACCGTCACGGTTGGCGGCACGGCATACACAGGCGCTGTCAAAGAGACATACGAAAACCCCGGCTCGTTGCAACTTGCAACCACCGGCACACCGGTGCAATTTATCGAGGTAACTCACCCGGGTTTTACGGCACTCGGACAAGCAGGTGCAGGTACAGGGACATTTGACCCTGCCGATGCTACTACATTTACACCGGCTGATTTAAATTATACTGCGGCTGAGGTGACAACACCACCAACCGCAACAGCCTCAACACCCTCACAGGCGCTAGGTCTTTCATTAAAAGCAATACCGCTGACCGGCGGCACCGAGGGAGGTCCTCAGACAGTTGCAGACCTCTCGTCACTGGCTATAGCCCCCGATGGCACTATAGAGGGTATGCACCCGGAGCTTGGTAGACTCCAACTTGGTCGCATATCCGTCGCTACGTTTGAAAATCCGCAAGGTCTGTTGCAGGCAGGCAATACGTATTTCCAAACAACGGCAAACAGTGGTGATGCTAACTATGTAGACGCCGGTACAGGCGGAAGCGGCGCACTTGCCGCAGGTTCATTAGAGCTTTCAAACGTTGATTTAGCAAAAGAGTTTGCCGATATGATTGTTACTCAAAGAGGTTTTCAGGCGAACTCACGACTTATAACAGTGTCCGACGAGATGCTCACAGAACTTGTAAATCTAAAACGTTAATGCTGCTCTTAATTATATACTCGGCATGTAATTACATTTGTTAAGTGCAAATTTCGAAAAAATACATGCGTTTATTGCAGAGTTGTTTGACAAATCGGGATTTTGGCGGTAATATATATTAGGGCGAAAAAGCGCGAAACAATTACCGCCTAACATTCCGGCTCTAATTTAGGAAAGCTACTTGGGAAAAAACAATGATAGTGTTAACAAAACTGAATGATGATGTGTTTTTACTAAATCCGGAGCAGATAGAAACGGTGACGGCAACCCCCGACACGAGAATAAAACTTCTTTCAGGTAATATTTATATAGTAAAAGAAACGCTCCACGAGCTGGTGCAAAAAGTGATAGAATATAAACAAACGGTTTTGAAAGACGCATTTGTCAACGCGAAATCGGAACGAGATATTTAAAGGACGTTAATTTATGGATCTTTTATCAATTATCGGATTTGTGCTTGCACCGGTACTTATTATATTTGGTGTTGTATTCGTCATGCCAGATGCCGCGACAGGGACAGAACTTGCCCTTGAATTCGGAAACTTGACGCGTTTTCTTGACATACCCAGTATCGTTATCACCATCGGCGGCACCTTTGCCGTTTTGATGGTTTCTTTTCCCGGTTCCTATTTTGCCAAAATGGGCAAACACTTAAAAATAATTTTTAAACCTGATAAATACGATCCGCTCGAGTACATCGACAGCATCGTTGATTTTGCAAAAGAGGCGAGAAGCAAAGGTTTGCTGTCGCTTGAAGATAAATTAAACCAGACAAAGGATGTATTCCTTAAAAACAGCCTTATGCTTGTTGTGGACAGCGTTGACCCCGAAAAGGTTAAGGAGTTGCTCGACAGTGAGTTACAGTACTTAGATGACAGACACGCACGTGACAGAGCATTTTACGAAAAAGGTGCAGCTTACGCACCGGCGTTCGGTATGCTCGGTACGCTCGTCGGACTTGTTAACATGCTTGCAAAGCTTGAAGACCCGTCCTCCATCGGTCCCGCTATGGCGGTTGCGTTACTTACGACATTTTACGGCAGTTTGCTTGCAAACGTGCTTTTTGCCCCGATAGCCACCAAGCTTGCGGTGCGACACGAAGAAGAATATCTGTGTAAAATGTTAATATGCGAGGGAGTCCAAGCTATACAGGCCGGTGAAAACCCCAAGTTTATCGCTGAGAAACTTATGTTACTATTGCCGGCGTCTATCGGTGGTAAAAAAGGCAAAAAGGGTAAAGCAGACAAAGAAGCTCCGGCGGAATAGTGTTGACGCAGAGAGGATAGCATGGCTAAAAGGAGAAATAACGGCGGCGGCGGTGGCGGTGGCGACTGGCTGGCTACATATGCGGATATGGTTACTCTGCTTATGTGTTTCTTCGTGCTACTGTTTTCTATGTCCAGTGTCAACGAGGAAAAGTTTGAAATGCTTGTACGTGCCCTTAATCCCACAGAGGCAGAACCGTCACAGATTGTCACAAACCCCGGTGAGGGCACCGATTTAGGCTCTAACGCCGGTGAAGACGGTGTACAGACCGACCCTGAGCTAAACCCTGCCACACAGGAAGAATTGCCCCGCAACATGGACGAGCTTTATAAGTTTTTGAAGGAGTATGTCGAGGAAAACAACCTACAAAGCAGTGTTACGGTAGACAAAAACGATAACTTTATATTTATACGTTTTAACGACAACCTGTTTTTCCACCCCAACCAATCCGCGCTGTTAGATTCAGCGGTACCGATATTGGATGCCATGAGTGAAGCGATGCTGTCAGCAAACGAAGATATAAGTGGCATACGCGTCAACGGTTACACAGCGGACTCACCGACCGCCTCACACATCAACGACAGAATACTGTCCTCCGACAGGGCAAATGTTGTTGCAGTTGAGTTTGACGATGTAGGAATTCCCCCATCCAAAACCGTAGCGATAGGTTATGGAAAAAACTATCCCATAGCCGATAACTCCACCGAGGAGGGGAGGGCACAAAATCGTAGGGTAGAGCTCTTGATACTTGGTTCAGGTTTTGATGCCAGCGATCCATCTACAATAGTGTCACTACAGGAATCCGGTCTTGATCCGGCGTTTAATGATCAGAGCAGTTAATAAAAAATGCACAGCGGTTTATAATACTTATTACCGGCTGTCTACCTATAAAAACGTTAGAAAGGAGGGATGAACTTGGCTGATGTTTTGTCGCAAAGTCAAATAGATGCACTACTAAAAGGAATAAGTTCGGGCGAGCCGGCGGAGACAATGGAAGAAGTGCCAACCACTGCCGATGGCAGAAAGGTCAGGGATTACGACTTTAAATCTCCGAAAAAGTTTACAAAGGAACAGCTGAAGCTTATTAACAATCTCCACGAAAACTTCGGACGGCAACTTTCAACATATTTTTCCACTTTGCTAAGAACGTTTTGTGAAGCTAAGGTGATGCAGGTTGAAGAGCAACGGTACTACGAGTTTAACAATGCCTTGCAAGATAACACCATGATAAGCCTTTTTGACATAAAGCCGGAAAATGAAAAACTAGATGAAATGACCATTTTAGTGGAATTTTCAAGCACCATTGCATATAGCATAATTGACAGGCTTTTGGGCGGCGTCGGCATAGATAACGACCTTGAACGCGAGATGACCGACATGGAGCGCAATATAATGGAGACGGTGCTCGCTCGAATGGACTCGAATATCAAAGAGGCATGGGAGACATACCTGCCTATCAGTGCAAAACTTTCCTCCATTGAAACAAACCCACGACTTTTACAGCTTTTTTCACCTGAGGATTCAGTAGTAATCGTACTGATGGAGCTGACACTTCAAGACTTACACGGAACATTGACACTATGCTTGCCTACTAACGATTTAGAAGGGCTATTGCTGGAATTTATACCAAAGTACATGCGCTCCGGTGTTAAAAACAAGGCCAACTCCGTTAAGGGAAATGAGCGTAAAGAGAGTATCGAGACGATGCTTGAGTCGGCAGATATTTCCATGAATGTGGTTTTTGACACAATAGAACTTCAACTTGTTGATATATTACGCTTGCAACCGAATGATGTGATACCGCTAAACAAACCACTTGACAGTGAAGTGGAGATTGTAATTGATAAAAAACCTTACTTTAAGGGAACTTTAGGCCAAACCAAGAGCAAAAAAGCGGTGCGGATAAATAATATTTTATGATAAGGGAAGGACATATGTCAGAAAATAAAATTCTTACTGAGATGCAGCTCAGTGCAATCGGAGAGGTGATGAATATCAGCATGGGTAGTGCGGCAACTGCCATATCCACTATGCTGGATCGTCAGGTTAACATCACAACACCGACTGTTGATATTATCAAGATGGGTGATGCCAACTATAAGGGTTTAGAGCCGGCAATGCTCATTAAAATAGTCTACACGACGGGCATAAACGGCTCCAACGTCATGGCGTTTAAGCAGAGCGATATGCAGCTTATACTAAATCAACTCATGGGCATTGAGGCTGAGCCGGATGATAACTTTGAGTTTGATGAGCTTAGCATAAGTGCCGCCTGTGAAGTCATGAACCAGATGATGGGCGCTTCGGCTACTGCTCTTTCCAACTTCCTCAATCGCAGTGTTGATATTTCACCGCCTACAGCGCAACTCATGGATGAAGATAACACCGTGATGTCACTACTGGGTATTGAGCCGGAAGAGACTATAATAACGGTTCTGTTCTCTCTTGAAATAGTCGGCATAACCAAAAGTGAATTTATGAGCGTGCTGACGGTGGATCTTGCAAAAGAGATTGTTTCCAACTTCTTAGGTGAGGACGATACACCTACGCAGCAGCCTGCACCTGAACCGGCACCAGCCCCTGCACCTGTTCCAGCACCTGCACCTGCTCCTGCTCCAACACCAGCACCTGCACCGCCCCCTGTGGCGTCTGCACCGGCACCGATGCCGGTTATGGTAGCTCCGCCACCACCTCCACCACAGAATGTAAAACCGGTGGAATTTCCGACGTTTGATGTACCACAGGTGGTGGAAGTGCCGAGCGGCAATATGAACCTGCTTATGAATGTACCGCTTACCATTTCGGTTGAAATAGGCAAGACCAAGCGCAAGATAAAAGATATAATGGAGTTCACTCAAGGCACGGTATTAGAGCTTGAAAAACAAGCCGGCGCACCAGTCGATATCGTCGTAAACGGTCAGCTAATGGCTAAAGGCGATGTCGTGGTTATAGATGACAATTTTGGTGTACGTATTACAGAGATTGTTAATGTCAAGGACGTTGTAAACAATCTAAACAACATTTAATAGGAGAAATTAGTAATGAGCAAAAAAATTATGATTGTGGACGATGCAGCTTTTATGAGAATGATGATTAAAGATACTTTGTCCAAAAACGGCTACTCCGAGCTTATTGAAGCACAGGACGGCCAGATTGCGTTTGATACCTACCAGGTTGAAAAGCCCGATCTTGTAATCATGGACATTACTATGCCCAACATGGACGGTCTGCAGGCACTGCAATCCATCAAGAGCTTTGACCCCAACGCAAAGATTGTAATGTGTAGCGCTATGGGTCAGGAGGCAATGGTCGTTGATGCTATACGTTTTGGTGCACTTGACTTTATAGTAAAACCCTTCAAACCGGACAGAATATTACAGACGGTATCTAAAGTGTTCGGATAAATGCTATCTACATTAAGGATGTAAATGGAATTATTGCAACTGCTCGGCATGTTGGTTGTGTTGGTTGGTGTGCTGTTTTTGACATACTATACAACACGGTTTATTGCACGCTCTTATACGTTTAAAGGTAGCACGGGTAACATAAAACTTGTCGATCGCACAAATTTGGCACCCGACAAGTCGCTTGTCATAGTCAAAGCCGCGCAAAAAGCATTTCTTATTTCTATCACTAAAGATAGGGTGGAGCTGATAAGTGAACTTGACAGCGCCCTAGTAAACGAGCCGGAAACTATCGGCACGGGGTCGGATTTTACGGCCATACTAAAGAAAGTTGTCAAGGAAAAAACCGGACTTAGCTTACCGAAAAAGGAAGAGGAGAATGACAGTTAAAAAATCGGAGCATTTTTTCAAAAAAAAGTCTGTCAGGATAACTCTTTTACTGCTAACAACATGCTTGATTCTTATAACGCTATCCCCAAACATTTTGGCGAACGCAGGTCTTGACATAGAGCTTACAACCACGGCAGAGGGCGACAACACCCTTGGCACCATAGAGGTTATGGTGCTGCTGACGACAATAACCCTCTTGCCGTCAATGCTATTGTTGATGACCAGTTTTACAAGGATAGTCATTGTGCTGTCTTTTGTGCGACAGGCTATAGGTACACAGCAAACACCTCCGAATCAGGTGCTACTGGGGCTTGCGCTATTTTTGTCGCTTTTTATAATGACACCCGTTATAAGCGAGATAAACACCGTTGCGTATGAGCCGTATGTCAACAACGAGATAACCACCGAAGAAGCATTGTCAGCGGCACAGGTACCACTAAAAGAATTTATGTTAAAGCAGACGCACGAGCCTGATTTGGATCTGTTCTTACAGTTGAGCAGAACAGAGTTGCCACCGGAATTCGACATAACAAATCAAGACTCACAGCTGAGCTTAGGTCTTGAGGTTATAGTGCCGGCATTTGTTACAAGCGAGTTGCGCCGCGCCTTTACCATAGGTTTTTTGCTGTTTATACCGTTTTTAATAGTGGATATTGTTGTTGCCTCGACGCTTATGTCTATGGGTATGATGATGCTTCCGCCCTCCATGATATCTTTGCCGTTTAAACTGCTCATATTTGTGCTTGTTGACGGTTGGGGTCTAATAATGGAAATGTTGGCACAAAGCTTTATACTTTAGTCATACAAGTTAAATAACTAAATAAGGGGGGCAGTTGTTAGATCAATCTCAGATTTTAGACATAATGCGCGAAGCGGTCTCGGTGGCGTTAAGGCTTGCCGTGCCGTTGTTGGCTGTCAGCCTCGGTGTCGGATTGTTTATCGCCATATTTCAAGCCGCAACGCAGATACATGAGCAAACGCTGACATTTGTGCCGAAATTATTGGTTATTACCATGCTTTTACTGCTGGGTGGATCCTATATGATGAACACGCTCATTGAGTTTATACAGCAACTTTTTGACATAATGAGCAGCATGTGAGCAGGTAGTGAATGTTAACTGTAGCTTATGACAACCTGATAGCAATGTTGCTCGTCTTTGTGAGAATGGGCGGTATGCTCTTTACAAACCCTATTTTTGGGCGCAGACAGGTGCCAACGCAGTTGCGAATAGCACTTGTGCTTATACTTTCGATAATTATTTACCCAAACATTGACAGCTCTGCCGTGGTCGGCATAATGGATTTTGCCTTTATAGTTGTCCTGTTTAAAGAATTGCTTATAGGCCTGTTCTTTTCCATGATATTCACGTGGTTTTACTATCTGCTTTTTTATGCCGGTGACTTTTTGGACGTTCAATTCGGCCTTGCAATGGCAAAATCGTTCGACCCGACAACAAATATCCAGGCCTCTGTCAGCGGTCGAATATTTGAGCTTTACTTTGTACTTTATATATTTGCAACAAACTCACACCTTACCCTTATAAAGATTTTTGCCACATCCTTTGACATGATCCCGCTCGGAGCAGACTACAACATAAACGCGACGTCTTATCTTTTTTCATTGATTACCTCCGTGTTTGTGCTTGTTTTACAGCTTACATTGCCGTTTTTTGTTACACTCATGGTTGTGGAGGTTGCCCTTGCAGTACTGATGAGACTTGTTCCACAGATGCATATTATGGTTGTCAACATACAGGTGAAAATATTACTGGGATTATTTTTGTTGATAGCTCTTTCAGCACCCATATCCATCTTTATAGATGAGTATATAATGGAACTTTTTACAGCGCTGAATGCAGGTCTTGTGCACCTGTCAAGCAATTAGCCAACCACAGTTTTAAGTAGGAGTATGCATGGCGGGAGAAAAATCCGAAAAAGCGACGGGTCATCGGCGCTCACAGGAGCGCAAAAAGGGTAATGTTTTTCAAAGTAAAGACGTTGTCATGGTCTTTTCGTTGCTTGTCATGTTCTATACACTGCAAAGCTATGCACCGCAACTGCTGGATTCGCTGGAGCGCACCATTATTCTTTTTATCGAAAAAGGGATAACTCTCACCTGGATAGACCCACCCATTGTCACTCAGCTGACCATCGAAGCGATACAACTTATAGTCTTTTCGCTTATTCCTATTTTTTTGTTTAGCATACTTGCCTCAGTGGTGGCAACGGCATTTCAGACAAAAATGCTGGTCACCTTTGAAACGATGAAGTTTAAGTTTGACAAGCTAAACCCCATAAGCGGCTTAAAAAATCTTTTTTCACTCAGGGGAATTATAGAGCTTGCAAAGGCAGTTGTTAAATTTATAGCCATATCAATTGTGTGTTATGTTGTACTTGTGGCCAGAATAGAATCAATACCAAGCCTTATGGATATGTCCATTATGGGGGCACTTGTATTTTTAGGCGAGACGGTTATGTCGCTTGTAACGACGGTAGGTGTAATTTTTATCGTTGTGGCAATAGGGGATTACTTTTATCAACGCTACGAGTACGAGAAAAAAATTCGCATGAGCAAACAGGACATCAAGGAGGAGTATAAGCAGCTGGAAGGCGACCCCAAAATAAAGAATAAACGCAAGCAAAAGCAACTGCAAATGGCACAAAAGCGCATGATGCAGGCGGTACCGACTGCTGATGTCATAATACGAAACCCGACACATTATGCGGTGGCGCTCAGTTATGACAGCGAAAAACACGCCGCTCCCATTGTAGTGGCAAAAGGTGCTGACTATCTGGCACTTAAGATAATTGACACGGCAAAGGAGCACGACGTTGTTATTACTGAGAACAGACCGCTTGCACGTTCATTGTACGAATCGGTGGAGCTGGAACACCCCATCCCCGAAAAGTTTTACACCGCCGTCGCGGAGGTTCTCGCATTTGTATACAGTCTAAAGAAAAAGGGCATTAAGTGAAGAATTCAAGTTCTCTATCAATATCTGCATTTATAATCCCGGCATTTATAATTATTATAATTATGTTAATTATAGTACCTATACCTGCCGTGATGCTTGATATGCTGTTTATAGTTAACATTGCACTTGCCTTTATCATTCTTTTGACCACCATGAGCATTAAAGCCTCGCTCGAATTTTCTATATTTCCATCCCTCTTGCTTGTCACAACACTGTTTCGCCTCGGACTCAACGTGCGCTCGACAACGCTGATACTGCTTGACAATGGCTATGCAGGGCAGGTTATACAGACGTTTGGCGACTTTGTCATTCGCGGCAATCCCATCGTCGGTATCATCATCTTGTTTATCATTGTGCTGGTTCAGTTTATCGTTATTACAAAGGGTTCCGAGCGCGTGGCGGAGGTTGCCGCAAGGTTTACTCTCGACGCAATGCCCGGTAAGCAGATGGCTATTGATGCTGACCTCTCCAGTGGTCTAATCGATGAGCAGGAGGCGCGCAAGCGGCGTGACGAAATACAGCGTGAAGCAGATTTTTTCGGCTCTATGGACGGTGCATCGAAGTTTGTCAAGGGTGATGCCATACTGTCGATACTTGTCACATTTATCAACCTTATCGGCGGCATCATAATAGGTCTTTTAAACGGTCAGGGCGATATAATGACCATCATGAACATCTACACCACCGCCACCGTCGGCGACGGACTTGTGTCGCAGATACCGGCACTGCTCATATCGGTTTCCACCGGTCTTATGGTTACAAGAAGTGCATCGGAAAACAGCATAAACGCCGATTTTTCCAAACAATTTCTATCTCAGCCACGTGTGCTTATCATGGCAGGTATATCCATAGCCGCACTGATGCTTATGCCGGGCTTTCCAAAATTGCAGATACTCATCATGGCGGCAGTACTCATCACGCTCGGTATAATACTGCTTCGCAACGGTAGAACAAGCG
>CAYJFU010000002.1:42987-45531 GCA_964369445.1 uncultured Oscillospiraceae bacterium
TACTACAAAAACATCGAGAATGTCTATGGACTTTTAAATGTCGAGCCCATCGAGATGGAATTCGGTTACAGCCTTATCCCACTTGTCGTTGAGAGCATGGGCGGCACATTTGTCGACAGGGTTGTCATGTTCCGAAAGCAGTTTGCGACGGAGATGGGTATAGTTGTACCCTCCGTTTACCTAAAAGACAGCGGGCAGATAAACCCCAATCAGTACGTCATCAAACTAAAGGGTGAACAGATAGCGCAGGGCGATGTGCTCACCGATCACTTCCTTGCAATAGCACCGCCGGAGGGGGGCACTAAAATAGACGGCATTGATACGGTTGACCCGGCGTTCGGCATACCGGCAAAGTGGGTGAGCGAGGACAAAAAGGTCAAAGCGGAGGTTGCCGGATACACGCTCATAGACCCGACCAGCGTCATGGTGACACATCTGTCGGAGGTGATTAAACAGCACGCACACGAACTGCTGACCCGACAGGAGGTCAACAACATATTGACCAACCTCAAAAAGCTTAATGAGGAGCTTGTAAACGACCTGATACCCGGTGTTGTAACACTAAACGATCTGCAAAAGGTGCTTGCAAATCTGTTGCAGGAGGGTGTGCCGATAAGGGATATCGAAACGATACTGGAAACACTTTCCGACTACAGCCCAACGGTAAAGGACGCGGATTTGCTGACGGAACATGTGCGGCAGTCACTCAAAAGAACTATTTCACGCAAGTTTGCGGATGGAGGGCAACTTAAGGTAATAAGTATAGATAACAGCATAGAGCAAACTATACTGGCGGCGGTAAAAAAGGTTGAGGGACAAAGCTACTTGGCGCTGGACCCGGATGTTATCCAAAGCATAATAACCGCCAGCATGACCGAAATAAATAAAGTAAAGGACATTGTACAGCAACCTATTGTGGTGACCTCGCCAGTTGTTCGGGTATACTATAAAAAGCTTATAGATCAATTTTATCCCGGCGTTGCGGTTTTGTCCTTTAACGAGATAGACCAGACGTTGCAGATACAGGCACTTGCAAATATTACATTAAACTGATAAAATATAGAAAGGACGTAGCTTTTAATGCCTTTGTACGACAAACCACCCGCACAGGATATAGAGAAGCTGTTCGCAAGCTATCGCCTTAGCCGCGATGTCACCTTGCGCAACGAGCTTGTTATGGCCTACAGCTATATTGCCAAAGCGGTGGCAGGTCAAATGCGTGGGGCGGCACAGAGTTACGCACAGATGGAAGATATCGTCAATCAGGGCATCATAACGCTTATCGACTGCGTTGAAAAGTTTGACGAGACAAAAGAGGTTAAGTTTGAGTCCTATGCATTTGCAAAGGTTAAAAACTCCATAATAGACTATCTGCGACAACAGGATTTTTTACCGCGCAGGGTGCGCAAACTGGCAAAGGACATCCACGAGGCGGAAAAGGTACTGGGGGACAGGCATTTTCGGGAACCGACACTCGCCGAGGTGGCGGAGTACATGGATATAAGTCCCGAACAGCTCAAAAAACACTACGCTGAGCTGTCACGAGCGTCCATCGTGTCGCTGGACGAACTCTACCACCGCGACGACAACGAGGACGACTTTGACATTGAGTCCGACGACGGTTTGCACAAGGGTTTGTTCGCCGAGGAACAGCGCGGAGAACTTATAAAGGCGATAGAATTGCTAAACGAGCGCGAAAGACTGATCATTTCACTTTACTATTTTGAAAAGCTTAAAATAGGGGAGATAGCGCACATTATGTCGGTCAGCGAATCCCGTGTAAGTCAACTTCACGTGCGCGCCCTCAACTCACTTAAAGATAAACTTACACATTACGTTAAAAACTAAGGGAAAGTAACATGTTAAAAGGTTTTTACACTGCAGCATCCGGTATGTTTATGCAACAAAAAACACTGGACACGCTGTCAAACAACATCGTCAATGTCAACACCCCCGGCGCAAGGGGTGAGAGGCTTATCAGCACGACGTTTGAAAACGAGCTTGTCTCTCGGCTGGATTCGACAGGCAGTACCGGCATAGGCGGAGAAAGTCCGATAAGGATAACCGATACGGTATTTACAAGCTATGACCCGGGTTTTATGGTGGAGTCGGGCAGGCCTTACGACTTTGCTATAACCGGCGAGGGTTTTTTTACCATCCAGACCGGCACGGCAGAGGATGGCACGGCTCAGACAGGGTACACCCGCAACGGCAACTTTGACATAGATGAAGAGGGCTTCCTTGTGCTGCGCGATGTCGGCAGGGTGCTTGGAGAAAACGGTGAGATTTATCTTGGGACAAGCGACTTCACGGTGCTGGAGGATGGCACGATTTACGACGCGAGCACAGGGCAGGAGGTTGACAAGTTACGCATGAGGATGCCGGCGGATTTTGACGATCTGCAACACATGCAAAACGGTCTTTATCTCAACACAAACGTTGAGGGGGAGCTTGACAACATAAACGGTGAGCCGATAACGGTACTACAAGGCTCTTATGAGCGCTCTAACATAGACTTAAACCGCGAGTACAACCTTGTTATGG
>CAYJFU010000002.1:45541-85585 GCA_964369445.1 uncultured Oscillospiraceae bacterium
TAGTGCGGCGCTACAGATGCTCGACACCATAAATCAAAAAACCGCAAACGAAATCGGCAGAATGTAACGAGAGGAGCAATATGAATATAGCATTTTTTAACGGTGTATCCGGTATGATTGCGTTTCAGCGAAACATGGACATAGTATCCAACAACATGGCAAACGTCAACACGACAGGATACAAAAAGACAACCGGCTCTTTCGTCGACCTCTTGTATAGATAGACACCAATGTCGAGGATGAGAAGCTTATGGTCGGGCACGGTGTCAAAAGCGACTACAATGATGTCGTCTTTTCACAGGGTTCGCTCAGCGCCACCGATAACGAACTGGACTTTGCCATCGTCGGCGACGGCTTTTTTGGTGTGGAGCTTTCGGACGGATCAACAGGTTACACACGCGACGGATCTTTTGCCATAAGCCTTGAGGGTGATTCACCCTACCTTGTCGACTCCACCGGCAACTATATTCTGGACAGCGCCGGCGCAAGAATACTGCTAGAGACAAACGATGACGGCTCGGTTGACATGTCACAGGTCGCCGACATACTCGGCATCTACACATTTCCCAATCCATTCGGACTCAAGTCGTTTGGCAATAATATTTATACCGAAAACGAGATATCAGGAGCTGCCACCGGCGGCTCGGCAGGTTCGGGTGATATTGGGGAAAACGAAATACTGCAATACTCTCTTGAACTGTCCACTGTCAACGTAGCGGACGAGATGGTAGATGTTATACAGACGCAAAGAGGATTTACACTGACATCAAAGATAGTACAAACTGCCGATCAAATTGAAGAAATAATAAACAATTTAAGATAACAGAAAAGGAGAACTAAAATGCCAATAAACGATTATACAGAGATGGATCCCATTCATTTATCTGTACTGAGGGAGATAGGCAACATAGGTAGCGGTAATGCCGCAACCGCCCTTTCCGCCATGCTTGATCGCCCGGTAAACATTGGTGTGCCGCGTGTAGAAATTATGGATTATGCCGAGATTACAGAGCTTTTGGGCGGCCCCGAAGAAAAAATAATAGGTATGCTGATAACCTTGTCGGATGATATAAACGGCATGATGTTGTTTTTGCTCAAACGAGATTTTGCTCATGTCACCATCAATGATCTGCTGGGTGTAGAGCTCAATGACTATGACGAGCTGGATGAGATTGGTAAATCCATGCTCAACGAGGTCGGAAACATCATGTCAGGATCTTATATCAGCGCGCTTGCCTCCTTTACAAACCTCAAAATAAACATTTCCACACCGTCACTGACCGAGGATATGTTGGGTTCTATTTTGAGTGTGCCGGCAATTCATTTTGCGGACATAAGTGACAAGATTATTTTAATCGGCGACGGTTTTGATGTCGGCGACAACTGCTCCTCCAACACGATTCTTTTAATGCCGGATATCAAATCATTGGATAAAATTATGGAAAGCTTAGGGATGTCTATATGAGCAAAAAAATAGTGGTCGGAATATCCGACATAAAAATAGCAAAGGGTGACGACGAACTGATTACCTATGCATTGGGTTCCTGTGTGGGCATATGCCTGTATGATCCCATCATGAAAATCGGTGGTCTGTCGCATATTATGCTACCAACAAAAACCTCCAATGCGGCGCTTAACCATCCGATGAAGTTTGCGGATTCCGCAATTCCGCTTCTTGTCAAGATGCTTGAGGACAACGGCGCCGCAAAGGCCCGCCTTAAAGCTAAAATTGCAGGTGGGGCAAAGATGTTCGCCGTGGCTGATACCAACAGCGATATCGCAAGCATTGGCAACCGTAATATCATGGCTGTAAAAGCTACGCTCACACAACTGCGTATTCCTATTATAGCCAACGACACCGGCGCTGACTTTGGTCGAACACAGTCATTTTTTCCGGCAACCGGCGAAATGAAGATAAAATCCGCTACAAAGGGCGAATGGTCGCTTTGACACCGTACATATAATGTTAGTGTATATAAGTTACATATTAAAATTATAAAATACATTAGTGATGATTAAAATAGAAGTACTCAGTTGTAACAGTGTTTATAACGACAATACATGTCGAAATCATATAGGCAGAGTTTTTTCAAGTTAATTAACCATATCTAAAATATTTCTTTTGGTATTTTATCCTTTTGTGTAAAACAAATACCTTTAATGCAACAATAAGGGAGTATATGATGAATAACATCGACGGTGGCAATGTGGCCGGCGGTACAGAAAACACTGCTAACAGGCCCACTTTGATTGATGCCAAAATGTTTCAAAATTACTTTATGGTGAATAACGATAAAGATTTAACGGCGAGGCTAAAAATAGACCTTAACGGTATGTTAAAGTGTATCAAACCCGACGAAAATGACCAGTTGCATGAAGAACTTGATGCTATAACTACGGAAAAGTTGCTCGAACTGCTCAAAAGCCGCGGCATAGTTTTTGGGATAGACGAACAAGCAGTAGCGGGGATTTTACAAAACAAAATTTATGACGATTACGTCGAGGTGGCGCATGGCATAGAGCCTGTGGACGGAGTTGACGGATACATTATAGAAAAATATGAACGTGAGCGCAGTATAAAACCGCAGGTGTTGGAAAACGGCGAGACCAACTTCAAGGAGCTCGGCTTGTTACTGGATATAGAAAAAGGCACAAAGATATGTGACATTGTGCCCCCTGTTCCGGCAGTGAGTGGTACAGGTGTATCCGGCAAGGAGCTTAAAGGGGTTGAGGGCAGAACCCCGGCATTGCCTGCCGGAAAAAACATAAGTGTGACAGGTGATGGAGCACATCTTGTAGCGCAGACAAGCGGCAACTTAGTGTTCAACAAAGGTCAATTTAATGTGGAGAACGAACTTATCATTAACGGCGATGTTGATGTTTCGGTGGGTAACATTAATTTTTCCGGCGATGTGACGATAAACGGCGACGTGCGCTTTGGGTACACTATATCCTCAAAAAAGAATGTAACGATAACCGGTGCTGTAGAGGGCGCAAGCATATTTGCAGACGGAAACATAAAGCTTTCAAACGGCATCAACGGTCAGCAAAAAAGCAAGGTGTTTGCTAAAGGCAATATTCAAGCACTTTATATTGAGAGCTGTGACCTCAGCGCTGAGGGTAACGTTGTTGCGGAGTCCATCGTTAACAGCGAGGTTTCCTCCGGCAAGGCGGTCACTGTAACCGCCGGACGTGGTGTGATAGCCGGCGGTCACATATCGGCAGTGGAGTCCATATCAGCCGGAACAATTGGTTCGATAGCCAACATTCACACGACATTGCGTCTGGGTGTTGTAAAACTTGTTGAGAAAAAAATTGCTGAGCTGACACAATCCGTTGCCGAGATGGAGGAAGAGGCGGTTTTAATTGATAAAAATATTCAATATCTAGAGTATCTTGAAAGCATCAACGATATATCCCCTGATAGAAAAGCACTGCTGTTACGGTTGCGCACCAAACGCCCTACCATGAAGTTGATGTTACAGCGCGTCACCAAATCGCTTGAAGAACAAAAGGCAATCGGTAGCGACCTTTCAAAGTGCTTTATAAAGATAGAAAAAACGTCCTTTCCACCGGTACATGTCCACTTTGGAAACAACCACAACCGCATGTTTGAGGAGGGGACAGATAGGTGCACGATACGCCTGCTGGAGGGGGATATACTTGTTATCTCAACATGATAAAAAATATCTGTTTGTCGTCAACCCAATTTCCGGCAAGAGTGATGCCAGCCTTTTTTTAGTACCACGGCTTGTCAAGTTTATCGAAAAGCATGGTCTGGATGCTAAGATAGAGATTACCACCGCGCCGGGGGATGCGACGGAAAAAACGCGCCACTTTGCGGATGCACACAATAACGTTCGTGTGGTTTCCTGCGGTGGTGACGGCACTTTAAATGAGATTATCAGAGCGGCACGCCATCGCGACAACGTGGAGGTGTGCTGTTTGCCATGTGGCACCGGCAACGATTTTGTGCTGAATTTCGGTATGGCGCAGGAGTTTTTAAGTCTGGAGCGCAACGTCATAAACGGAAAAGCCGTCAACATTGATGTTGTTGACGGCGGCGATATCCTGTCGGTGGCTATCTGCTCTGTCGGTGTAGATGCGGATATAGCAAGCCTACTGCCGCGGTTTAGACGGTTAAAATTGCTGAAAAACGGCTCTATGGCGTACAACGCCGCTATTGCGAACAGGCTACTAAAACCGCTTGCCGTCGCAATGCAAATCACGGCGGACGATGAGGTGTTTGACGATGTCTTTACGCTTGTATCCATCGCCAACGGTAAATATTACGGCGGTGGCATATGCGCCGCGCCTTACGCAAAGCTAAATGACGGGCTTATAGAACTTTGTATGATTCAAAAAGTCAATCATTTGACATTTATGCGCCTGTTGCCAAAATATCGGTTGGGTCAGCACATTGTTGACGGCAAGGTCGCGCCGGAGTTTAGCGATTTCATCACGTTTAGACGGGTAAAATGCGTTGAGGTAGTGTGTGCTGACAAGGCATTTAACATCAATGCCGACGGCGAATGTTACATGCGTGACAGGCTTGATGTAAAGGTTGAACCGATGGCGGTCAAGTTTGTATTACCTAACGGGATAAAGTATGAAAGATAAAATAAAAACCATTTATATCTGTAATACTTGCGGTGAGACCTCTCCTAAGTGGGTGGGGAAGTGTCAGTCCTGCGGTGAGTGGAACACGATGGTGGAGGATGTCGTCAGGGAGATGCCATCTCCGTCAAAGCGGCGCGCGACAGTGCCGATGTCTGCAAAACCGCTGACTGAAATTGATGAGCAGTCGGTTGTGTCTCTTCGCCTTAAAACGGGCATGAATGAACTGGACAGGGTGCTCGGCGGTGGTATTGTCAAAGGTGCACTTATGTTGCTGTCAGGCGAGCCGGGCGCCGGCAAATCGACGTTACTGCTACAGATATGTAGCGGCATCGCAAGAGATGGTACCGTGCTGTACATATCAGGTGAGGAGTCGGTGCGCCAGATTAAACTCCGTGCGGTTCGCCTTGGCATAAACAGTGCCAGCATTGTGCTTGCGGCGGAAACGGCTGTTGAGGATATCTGCGCTGTCATAACGAGCACAAAACCAAAACTTGCGGTTATAGATTCGATACAGACGATGCAAAGCGGTGTGTTACAGTCCTCACCCGGAAGTGTCACACAGGTGAAAGAGTGCACGGCGCAACTGTTGCAGGTGGCAAAACAGCACGAAATACCGGTGTTTTTGGTGGGTCACGTCAACAAGGACGGCGCTATCGCAGGTCCAAAGGTTATGGAGCATGCCGTCGACACGGTGCTGTATTTTGAGGGCGACAGGACACTGCCCTACCGCATATTGCGCTCAGCAAAAAATCGCTACGGCTCTACAAACGAGCTGGGGCTTTTTGACATGACTCAAAAAGGGCTTGTGGAGGTGTTAAACCCCTCGATGGCGCTTTTAGAGGGTCGACCCGACGGTATAAGCGGTAGTTGTGTGCTTTGTACAATGGAGGGCTCGCGCCCCATTTTTACTGAGGTTCAAGCGCTTATTGTCAAGAGCAGTTACCCCTCGCCACGTCGCACCACCTCGGGGTTTGACTACAATCGCGCAAACCTAATCATCGCTATACTGGAAAAACGCGCCGGCTATTCATTTGGAGCACTTGACATATATATTAACGTCATCGGTGGAATTAAGCTGGAAGAGACGGCAGGCGACCTTGCCGTCGCGATGGCTATCGTTTCGGGTTTAAATGACTATAGCATCGACGGCTCGACACTCTTCGTCGGCGAACTGGGGCTTGGCGGCGAACTGCGCGCTGTCTCGCACATAGAACAGCGCTTGCAGGAGGCAAAGCGATTGGGCTTTAAAAAGGTTATAATACCACACAACAATAAAAGCCAGTCCGAGACCGCCGATATTGCAGGGGTCGAGGTCGTGGGCATCAAGTATGTTAAAGAAGCGATAAAGGAACTGTCATGAAGATGTGACGCTTACAGCGACAATAGAACAAAAGCTTGCACCCTGTCCTCAGCAGGGTGCAAGCTTTTGTTTTTTGACTGTGTTTAAGGACGAACAACAAAAATATATCTGTTGAGCTTTTAAGGACGTTAAAGGAGACCTCGGACGAGGAGGTGTAACTCGGCTAACAACTGTTTTTCAAAAAACACACTTGATGCAATTATCGGAGAAGTATAATTTATACTTCTCCGATAATTGCCCTTGGATTATTGGCTATAGCGGCAGTGAAGATTCATTTGAATGGATGATATTCCATATCTTAATACTTTGCAAGTCATATTCCATACATCTCCTGAATATATTTTGTCAAAAGACAATTTTAAGGACGATAAAATGCAGGAGTTTAACAGTGTCATCAATAGTCTGCCACCCGCTTTGTCGGATGTGTTGCGCCGTGTGCCGCCGCATATTCGTGAGCGGGTGGCAGAAATTCGTGTGCGCGCGGATAAACCGCTTATGCTGTGCACGTTTGGCGAAAACATTTTTGTAAACAGACAGGGCGGCGTGTGCGAGGACGCGGCGCAGGCTCTAACCGTCAATCGCGAACTTGTTGAGGAGATACTGCTGTGCATAACCGGTCGCGCCGTGCACTCACGGCAGGCGGAGCTTGTGAACGGCTTTGTAACCATGCCAGGCGGACATCGAGTCGGCATTGCCGCAACCGCCATTATAAAGGACGGTGAGGTCAGCGATGTAAAAAACATCACGTCGCTCAATATCAGGATAGCAAAAAACACGGGACTGCCACCGGTGAATGCCTGTTTAAAACACCTTATTGGCACACCCATGTACACCCTTTTAATCGCCGGTATGCCACGAAGCGGCAAGACAACGGTGCTAAAAAGTCTTGCGCTGGAGCTTTCGCGGCAAAAAAAGCAGGTCGCGATAATTGACACTCGGCGTGAGATTGCACCAGACACGCGTATGCGGTTTGAGTGTTGCGATGTGTTGCTCGGATATCCGCGCAGTGTGGGTATAAAATCTGCCGTCAAAAGTCTTGCGCCCGACGTAATAATGTGCGATGAGCTGTCGGACGAACAGGACGCACAGGCCGTCAAAGAGGCTCTGGGCGCCGGTGTTAACGTCATTGCAACAGCGCACGCGGACAGTATTGATTCGCTTTACAGCCGACCGGCAACGTCACAACTCATGCGTTGTAGTGCGTTTACGCATATAGCAATGCTAAGCGACGCTGCGACACCCGGAGTAATAAAGGAGGTAGTGGAATGTATCTGAATATCATCGGTGCGGCGGCACTTATAGCGGCAGGGGTATTTACAGGCAAAACAGCACTTGCCTTGCTGTCGCGCAAGGGGAGAGTTTTGCGTGAGGTGAAAGATACCATAACCTGCATACAGAGCAACTTTCGCTACCGAGGCAATGACACTCTCGCCGCATTTAACGAGGCGGCTAAACTAGAGAACATAGTATTTGACATTGACGTGAGCGGTATGTCCGCCACCGAGTTTAAACAGCAACTGTCCACACGCATTGTCTCGGCGCAAAACACAAACATACTTCTAAATGATGAGCAAAAACGCATGTTGAAAGAGGCACTTATGTGTATCGGTAGCGGCAACGTCAATGAGGAGTGCGACCGACTGGAGTTTTACATAAACTATTTTGAAACGGAATACAAAAAAGCCTACGAGTTTGAACAGCGCAACAAACGACTATTTTTGGCGCTGTCGGCCTACGTGTCACTTGTCGTTGTTATCGTGTTGATATAGTGGGGTGGAGCTTTGGATATAGACTTAATTTTCAGAATTGCGGCTATAGGTATAGTGGTCTCGGTGCTAAACCAACTGCTTATTCGCAGTGGGCGCGAGGAGCAGGCAACCATGACGACACTGGCAGGACTTATTGTGGTGCTTATGATGATACTGACAGAGGTCAGTGCGCTGTTTGACACGATAAGAGACCTGTTTGAGTTATAATTATGGACAGTGTGTTTCCGGTGCTATTTCTCATTGTCGCCGCCACGGTAATGGTGGTCTCGGCGCAGGAGTACAACAAAGCTATAGCGTTTATGCTCACCCTTGCGACGGTGGCGGTTGCACTGTTTTTGGTATTGCCGCTGTTTGAGACATTGCTGTCGTCGGTCGACGGCGTGACAGAGCTTGTCATGGCAGGCCCGTTTGAGGTGGTCGTGAAGGCCATCGGTATTTCGGTGCTCACACAGCTTGTGTCGGAACTGTGCCTTGATTGCAACCAGCGCGCGCTATCCGGTCTTGTGGGGCTTTGCGGTAAACTTGCAATTATATTTGCCGCCCTGCCATTGCTCAGCGATATGACACAGAGGATACTGGATATGATTTGAGGTGAAACATGAAAATCATCAATAGGGTGTTGAAAAAGTCATCGCTGCAAAATTCCTCGTTAATACACAAAGTACTACCTGCGTTTTTTGTTTGATGTGACAAAAGTTTTGCTCTTGTTTTTGCAAACCCTTTGTTCTTAACATACCTATAAAAAGACATATGTTTTTTTGCCTACATTCTTCGCCGGCGACCGGGGGATAGATCGGAATACTTTCAAAGGCTCGTGCCATTGCGTACCCCAAATTAAAATTGTGCAACAAGACACATAGAGGAACAGTAATAACCATGAAAAAATTTATTTGCACCGCTATTTTAATGTTAATGTGTGCAACGACAGTGTGTGCAGCGCAGGATAGCACCTTGCAACACTCGGAGCAACAGCTCTTACAGTTGCAGGAACAGCAGGGTTTTGACACGGATGAAGTGCTCAGTGGCGGCGTTTTGGGTTTCTTTGAGCTTGCGTTTGAGACGGCAAAATCGGAGTTCGCGCAGCCGTTAAAGCTGTTTTTGACGGTTATTGTCATACTTCTTGCCTCCTCGGTAGCGCGCGGCATATCGCAGACGCAGGACGGAGTGCCAAAAACGCTGGACACGGTGCTCACCATTGTGTTTTTTGTCGTACTGTTAGTGCCGGTGCTGTCGATGCAATCAACACTGGTCGAGGCGGTAACCGACTGCAAAGACTTTATCGCAAGTTTTACGATGGTGTTTGTATCATTGCTTATGGCGGGCGGTCAGGTCGGCACCGCCACCGTTGCGACGGCGTTTTTCAGCGGCTCATTTTACCTGCTCAGTGAGGTGCTGTCCTACATCGTCATACCGCTTGCCGGCATATATCTTGCACTGCGCAGTACCGCACTTTGCGTGACGACAATAGAGTTTAAAAGCATTGCGGAGCTTGTGCGTAAAGCGGCGCGGTACATAATGCTTGCGCTTGCCACCGTTTTCACCGGCATACTGGGTATGCAGAGCATTATTTCGGGCGCGGCGGACAGCGTTGCCATCAAGACGGGCAAGTTTTTAGTCGGTAGCGGCGTGCCGATTATCGGTAGCGTCGTGCAGGACGCACTGAGCGCTGTACTGGGTGGCATATCCTCGCTCAAAGCTACTGCCGGCATAACGGCGGTCATAGCGGTATTTGTAATGTTTGCACCGCTTTTGGTGCAGTGCGTGCTCTACTCGGTTGTGTTTGCGGTATCAGCGGCGGCGGCGGAAATAAGCGGCAGTGACAAGACGATGAAATTAATGCAGGCGGCAGGTGTCGCTATGGAGATATACTTTTCCTCCATTGTTCTGCTGTTCTTTATAATAACGGTGTCGGTCATAACCCTCATGCTGACGGGGGGTGGTATGTGATGGAGATGATACGCGACATGGCGATACTGCTGTGCGGAATTTTTATCGTGGTGGCGGTTGTTGAGGCGATACTTCCACAAAAGTCCATGTCCTTTATAATGCGGTGGGCGGTTCTGCTTTTTGTGGTGGCGATGCTTACAAGGCCGATGGAATTTGACTTTGAGGACATGATGCAAGGTTTTGAAACACCCGACGATCAAAATATAGAGTTGTCGCAACAGCAATTGTTACAGGAGACGGAGTATTATTTATCACAACAAATGTTAAGCACATTTGAAGCGGAGGGCATAGCGGTTGAGGATGTTCGGGTTGCGCTGGAGCAATCGGACACGAGCGTGCACCTGCAAGCGGTTTACATAAAAGGCGAGCAGATATCGGATAGACTGAGGATTAACAGCATAGCGGAGGCGGTGTTGCAGACGGCACCGAATGTGATTTATGAATGAAAAAGGACAGACGCTGACGGGGTTTTCCGTCGATGTGACCCAAAAACCGAGTGAAAAAAGGCAGGATAAAAAACTGTTTGCAAAGGAACAAAGGTTGCTGATGGACTTTTTAAAGCAGACGGACAGCAAAAAGTACTACATAGTGTTGGCGCTTGTTGTGCTCGGGGTGTTTATACTGCTGTACGACGACCTGTTTACTGCGCCTGAGACGGCGGTGCAACAGTCGAGCGACGATGCACAGTTGCAGGAGATGGCGGCTGAATATGAACTGCAACTGACGCAGTTGATATCGCAGGTGCAGGGTGCCGGCAATGCGGTGGTGATGGTCACGATGGAGTCCGGCATCGAGCGCAGATACGCAAAGGACGAGCAGACCGACACACAGAGCTCTTCTCAGGAGGGTGGTGCGGATGTCAGTGAGAGTTATGCCAGTGAATATATATTGATAGACGGCCCGGGCGGAGAGCAGATGGCGCTTGTCGAGGTGGAGTATGAACCGGCACTCAAGGGTGTCGCGGTGTTGTGCGAGGGAGGGGGTGATTTGAGCATTGTGACCGCCGTCACAGAGCTTGTCAGCGTCGTGACAGGACTGCCCACGAGCAGGGTGTTTGTGGGCGAACTAGTGTAATGCTTTATGTCAAAGCTTTTTGCAACTCGTTTTCTATTGACCACTTGATACTAATTTCGGATAAACATGTGCACAAAATCTACGATTGTTTTTTCGTTTAGTTTCCCCGGCCGAAGGTGGGTGGTATAGTAAACGAGAATGTTTCCCTAAGTTGTTGGCATTGCACCGGTAATAGGAATATTTCATTCAATTTTCGCATATTCATAAACATAACATGTAAGGCAGAAAAGGTGGTAAAATTATGTTAGGTAAACTAAAATCATTTAAAATGAAAAAACAAGTTACATTTCTCTCTTTGCTTTTGGCTTTGGCGGTTGCGGTGTTTCTAAACTGGCAGTATGCAAGGAGCGATGCCGGTTTTCGCCTTGCCGAAGAGAATGTGGTAGCGACAGAACTTACGGTTTTGCCGACGGACACCATGTCAAATGAAGAAGCTGAGTCGGAATTGCAAAGAAATTACGGTGACGCGCAACTTGTCGGCCTTGACAGAGAAACCGGAATAGAGTACTTTGAAAAGGCGCGCCTTGAGAGGACCAAAACACGCGATGAGGCACTGGAAAAGTTACAAAGTGCACTTGCGGACGCAAAGCTCACCGACGAGGAAAAGGCTACGCTGACACAGACACTCACAACGACCATAGACGGCATAACCGCTGAAAACGAGATAGAGACGATGGTCAAGGCAAAGGGTTTTGTCGAGTGTGTCGCCATTATGGATGAGGAGACCATCGACATAGCCGTCATGACAAAGGAAGATGCGCTCACACAGGCACAGGTCATGCAGATACGTGATATCGTCATGTCGAAATGTGATGTTCCGGCGCAAAATATTAAAATAGTAGAGGTCAAATAGTTGCTCTTCACCTTTTAATGTGTTATAATATATTGTGTATACAAATTTATGAGGCAGAGCAGTGATGGATGTTGTTAAAAATTCGACCGCACAGGGTAAAGTTCAGGTATCGACGGATGTTATTATAAGCATAGCCAAGGTGGCAGCACTTGAAATACCGTGTGTTGCACAACTTTCTAAAGGTAACCTCGGGGTCAAGAGTATTTTGCAAAAAGTGGCCTGCACAAACCCCATCAACGTGGTGATGCAAGAGGGTGTGGCTCAGATTGACCTTTACGTCATACTGGATTATGATGCAAAGGTGCGTCATGTAGCCGGAGAAATTCAGGACAACGTAAAAAGTTGTGTGCAGAATATGACCGGGATATCCGTTTCAAAAGTCAATGTAATTGTTGCCGGCATAAACGACCCGCAGTAACCCCTGTAAAAGTCTGTATGTTGCCATAAATAAAAAGGAAACGGAAAAATGAACAGAAGACAATCGCGTGAAGTCGCATTTAAAATTATATTTGCCGCCTCCTTTGACGCTCAGGGCGTCAGGGAGGCTGCTGATGCGTTTATATATGCCGGTGAGGCGGAGCCAGACAGCTTTTGTGAGCTATTGACAAGCAAATACGATGAGAATACCGAGTTTGTCGACACAAAAATCAAGGAAAATCTGCGCGGTTGGAGTTTTGAGCGTGTGTCCAGGATATCGGTGTCGGTATTGCGCCTTGCGGTGACTGAGATGTATTTTGGTGACGGAAATCCCGACAGCGTCATTATAAACGAGGCGGTCGAAATAGCAAAGACTTACGGTGACGAATCGGACTTTCAGTTTGTCAACGGACTTTTGTCCTCGGTGCTTAAAAGCAAGGTGACAACATAATGCAGGTTGTGGGCATATCCGCATTTGCGGAGTATGTGAAGAGTGTAATAGGCAGTAACGATATAATGTCCGATATAGTGTTGGAGGGCGAAATAGGCAGCTTTACACGCCACAGGGCGAGCGGTCACTGTTACTTTACGCTAAAGGACGACAAGAGCACACTGCATGCGGTCATGTTCTCCGGCGATGCAAACAGGTTGAGTTTTGTGCCGCAAGAGGGGATGCTTGTACATGTGCGCGGTGGTGCGTCGCTGTACAGTAAAGACTGCTCCTTTAAGTTTTACGCGACGCTGATGTTACCGGCAGGAAAAGGCACAATTCAGGATGCGTTTGAGCGCATGCGTGAGCGGTTGCAAAAGCAGGGGCTTTTTGACGACGACCACAAAATGCCGTTGCCGTCACACCCGACACGCATAGGGGTTGTGACCTCAAAAGACGGTGCGGCGATACATGATATAATGTCGGTGGCGCGGCGGCGCGCTTACACCGATGTGACTTTTATATTGTGTGATATTCCGGTGCAGGGGGTAAAAGCGGCACCGGCGGCGCAAAAAGCAATAAAAATGCTGGATGACGCAGGGTGCTGTGATGTGATAATTTTAACAAGGGGCGGTGGCAGTGCCGAGGATCTTTCCGCATTTAACGCGGAGGAACTCGCCCACGCGGTTTATAGCGCAACAACGCCGATAGTATCCGCGATAGGGCATGAGTCTGACCTTGTCATAACCGATTACGTTGCGGATCTGCGCGCCGCAACACCGACCGCCGCCGCCGAAATTGTGCTTGCCGATAAACAGCCGCTTTTGCATCGGCTGTCGGTGTGCAAAACCGCACTGACACCGACACGCTTGCGCTCGGTACTTGTCACAAAACGCCAACTTGTAAGCGGAATGAGATGTGAGCTCAAAGACGGTGTCGGCGATAAACTCGCGTACAGCCGTGACCGATATGAGGGTGCTCATTCGCGGCTACTGCCCTACAACCCACAAAACCTGCTTAAAAAGGGTTATGCGATAGTAAAAAGCGGCGGCAGTGTGGTAGCGCAGGCTCCAAGCGTCGGGGATATGCTCGACGTTGAAACGAACACGGCAAATCTGCATTGCAGGGTAGAGGGCGTACACCTTAAACCGGATAAACGGAGTATAAATACGTGAAAAAGCAAACAGTTAAAAGCGAAGACCTGACAAGCGAACAGCAGATGCTACAGCCGACGGACGAAACAGCACAGTTGACCTTTGAACAGCTGTTGCAACAGTTAGAGGACGTTGTGGAACAGCTGTCGGATGAAAAAACAGGCGTGGAAGAGGTTTGCGCGCTGTATGAAAAGGGTGCAGATATCGCCGCGCGGTGTGAACAGCGCCTTGACAAGGTGGAAGTGCAACTGAAGATGTTTGAAGAGCAGGTGGATGATGAACTATAGCGACAAGTTTAATGAATACCGCACAGCGGTGGAAGAAAAACTCATCGAGGTGATGGGGGTGCAACCTCATCGCGAGTGTGACACCGCCAAGGCGTCGGAATACAGCCTGTTCAGTGGTGGCAAGCGCATTAGGGGCGTTTTAACGCTTGCTGTTTGCGACATGCTGTGCGGCTCATACGACAAGGCGCTTGATTTTGCGGCGGCGATGGAGATGGTTCACTGCTACTCGCTCATACATGACGATTTGCCGTGCATGGATGATGACGACATGCGGCGCGGTATGCCCTCCTGTCACAAAAAGTACGGTGAGGCAACTGCTTTGCTTGCGGGTGACAATCTTTTGACAAGTGCGTTCGCGGTAGTTGCAACCGCCGAACTTTCCGCACAGACATTGCTGACGGCGGTTCAACTTTTGTCCTATTCTGCCGGCACGGGCGGCATGATTTACGGGCAGGAACTTGATCTGCTCTATGAGGGCAAGCAGGTGACCGAAAGCCAGCTTCTGGAGGTGCACCGCAACAAGACCGGTGCACTAATTTCCGTTGCGGCACAACTCGGTGCCCTTGCAGGAGATGCCGACGGAGAGCAATTTTTAACGTTGCGTGACTTTGCATACACACTGGGATTGGCTTTTCAGGTTGTGGACGACATACTGGACGGCAGTAGCAGTGTCGACCTGCTCGGCAAGCCGATAGGCAGTGACGAACAGCAGGGGAAAACGACATTTTTAACACTTTACGGCGAGGAAAAAGCACAGCGATACGCAAAAGACCTTTGCGATAACAATGTGCGCAGTCTCACCGATGTGTTTGGCGACAAAGCGGAATTTTTGCTCTTACTTCAGCAGGAGTTGTTGCATCGCAAATATTGATTTTATAGGCGTGTTGAAAAAAGTAGGCTTCGCAAAAAACGACAGCAAAATTTACATAATATGTCAAAAGAGTGCTCGTTAATACACAAAGAATTGCTTCTGCTTTTTGTTTAATTTGATAAAAAACTTGCTCCTTTTTGCAAATTCTTTGTTTTTTAACAGCCCTTTACAGCCCGTTAAAAGAGGATAGGATGTCAAAACAAATACTAAAACACATAAAAAAACCGGCTGATTTAAAGAAATTGACACTAAATCAGTTGGATTCACTGTGTGAGGAAATACGTGAGTTTTTAATAAAAAGCGTGCAGGATACCGGCGGTCACCTTGCTTCAAACCTTGGCGCGGTGGAGCTTACCGTTGCGCTGAACAGGATTTTTAGCGATACTCAAGACCGTATTATATACGATGTCGGTCACCAGTGCTACACGCAAAAACTTTTAACCGACCGCAAGGAGGGGTTTGCTCAGTTGCGGCAACTGGGCGGTGTCACCGGCTTTCCGTGTCCGCAGGAAAGTGAGCACGACGCGTTTATCACGGGGCATGGCAACACCTCCATCTCGGCGGCGGTCGGTATGGCGACCGCAAAAAAGCTGAGGGGTGAAAAAGGTACCGTTATAGCCATTATCGGTGATGGCAGTTTTGGCGGCGGCATGGTGTACGAGGGCATGAACAACATCGACAACCTTGACAACCTCATTGTTATACTTAACGACAACGAGATGTCAATATCGCGTAACGTCGGCGGTTTGTCGCGCTACCTGACTAAACTACGCGTCAGCGACAGTTACACCGATGCAAAGCAGGGGACATTTAGAAAACTGCACAGCGTTCCGCTCATGGGTGATGCTGCCATAAAAACGATTAGGAACGTCAAAACGACTGTGCGCCGTATCGTATATCAGGACACGGTGTTTGAGATGTTCGGTTTCCAGTATTTCGGTATTGTCGACGGTCATGATCTCGCGCTGCTATGCGACCTGTTGAGAAATGTGAAAAAGATGGATAGACCGGTGTTTTTGCATATAAAAACACAGAAAGGCAAAGGTCATGCACAGGCGGAGAGCAACCCAAAAGCGTTTCACAGCGTATCGCCCGGACAGGGTAAGTCCGGCGCCGGCATGGATTTCTCCGCTGTGTTCGGAAATGCACTTTGCAAAGCGGCAGAGCAGGACGAAGACATAGTTGCGATAACCGCTGCCATGAGAGACGGCACAGGGCTTACCGGTTTTTCAAAACAGTTCAAGCATCGCTTTTTTGATGTGGGTATGGCGGAGCAACACGCTGTCACATTTGCCGCCGGTCTGTCAAAACAGGGGATAAAGCCGGTGGTGGCTATCTACTCGACATTTTTACAGCGCGGATATGACCAACTACTCAACGACGCTCAACTCAACGAGTGCGATATACTGCTCGCGGTGGACAGGTGCGGTCTTGTGCCAGCTGATGGGGAGACACACCAAGGCATATACGATGTCAGCTATCTGTGTGACATAAAGGATGTCACGATAGTAAATCCCTGCAACTTTGCGGAACTGGAGTACTGGTTACCGAGACTTATCAGCCAAAAGGGCATAAAAGCAATAAGGTATGCGCGCGGTGGTGAGTGTGAGACGCTCGCAGCACTGGGTTGTACCGGCAAGCATTACGATAGGTTCGGTGAGGGCGCAAAGACAGCTGTTATCACATACGGTGTCCTGGCACAAGAGGCATTGAGGGCGCGCGAACTTGACGAGCACGATAGTTTTGACGTTTTCAAATTGACACAGATATACCCGATTCCCGACGGACTTGCAGGCGAACTTGTCGGTTATGAGCGTGTATTGTTTCTGCACGACGACATATCGGGTCGACTACAATACATATTGCTTAAACTTTTGTTTGAGGGCGGCTTTAAAGGGGAGTTTATCGACATGGGACTTGACAGCGCACCGAAACAAGCCGCAACGGTAGCACAGCTCAGGGATATACACAGCCTTAATGCAGAGGCTATACTGCAAAGGCTAAACGGCGGTGCAAAGCATGAGACTTGATCAGTATCTGGTGGAGCATGGCGGCGTGCCCTCCCGTGAAAAGGCAAAGGCATATGTCATGCAGGGGTGCTGCTTTGTAAACAATCAGCGCGCCGACAAGCCCGGGCAGGCGGTCAAGCAGGACGATCATGTAGAATTGCGGTTGCCACAGGTCAACTTTGTAAGCCGCGGAGGTCACAAGCTTTTAAAGGGTATACAGCAATTTTCGTTGCAACTTGACGGCCTGTGCGTCATGGATATCGGCGCATCGACAGGCGGTTTTACCGACTGTGCACTGCAACACGGCGCAGAGTATGTTTATGCCGTTGATGTTGGGTATGGGCAACTTGCCTGGTCACTGCGCAACGATGACAGGGTGTGCAATCTGGAGCGGACGAACATACGTAATCTCGAGCCACAGTGTGTCGAGCGACAGATACAATTTTACTGCATAGACGTTGCCTTTATATCATTGAAGTTGATATTTCCACTGCTCAGCAGGTTTAGCGCCCCCGACTTTTCGGCAATTGCGCTCATAAAACCACAGTTTGAGGCAGGCAGGGAGCATGTGGGTAAAAACGGTGTTGTCAAGGACAAAGCGGTACAGCAGTCGGTCATTAAAGCGATGCTGGAAAGTGCCGTGCAAAACGGGCTGTACCCGAGCGGGCTGACATTCTCGCCAATAAAAGGACCAAAGGGCAATATAGAATTTTTACTGCACCTTGTCAGTAAGCCGTGTGATTTTGAAACGGACATACAAAGCGTTGTAATGCAGGCACACGAACAACTTAACAGCGACTAACCCCACAGATGATAAGAACTTATGGGAAGCCTTCAAACATTCGTCCATGTTTTCCGTTTCTTACCTTTTTCGTTATAATCTCCCAACAACACTCACTCACAACGTAAGCACTCCGCTTTTTGAACAATCTGACAAAAATCTTACGACCTGAAATCGCGCCCGAATATTTAGAGGCTGTTATATGAAAATACTGATATTTCCGAACACGCGCAACCCCCTTGCTATGGCATGTGCAGAGCAGGTGGAAACGCTTATGGCACAGCTTGGGCACGACTTTGTCATGTTTTCCGACAATATAAAACTCGACAACCTGCACTTTGCGGTCGCCATCGGAGGCGACGGGACAATACTGCGAGCGGCACACATTTTAAGGGGAAAAGATATACCAATAATCGGCATAAACACGGGGAGACTTGGATTTCTCACAACGCTGTGCGCGCAGGAGTACAACGCGCTGTCACGCCTTTTCACCAGCGAATTTATCCGTGAGGACAGGTTGATGTTGCGTGCCGACATAACAGGCGACACAAATGGCAAAGGCAAAAGCATTGTGTGCCTCAATGAGTTTGTGTTTGCCGGCGATACCATGTCCAAGACCGTCAACGTGTCGGTGCTGTGTGACGATGTTGTCGTGATGAACTACCGCGGCGACGGCGTTATAATCGCTACTCCCACCGGCTCAACGGCATATTCGCTGTCGGGGGGCGGGCCGATATTGGACACGACGCTAAATGCTTTTGTGGTGACTCCGCTGTGCGCACACAGTCTGGGTGTGCCGCCGGTTGTCATATCCGCAGGGCAAAAGCTTACCGTCAAAACGTCCTGTGAGGCAGGAAGCGTCAAGCTGTGCGCCGATGGAATGAGTGAGTACAAGTTGACCTCCGACGTGACGGTAAGCAGTCACGCACAGAGTGTACCGCTCATATTTTTGCACAGGGCAGAACAATTTACCGCTATAGAGGACAAACTGCGCAGAAAATAACCGAGGAATTATGTTAAGTGAGCTGACAATAGAAAATATTGCCGTAATACAAAAGGCTACCGTCACGTTTGACGGTGGGTTTAACGTGCTGACCGGTGAGACTGGTGCAGGTAAATCCATCATCATCGACGCGGTGTCGGCACTTTTAGGAAATCGCCTTGCAAAGGAATTGATACGCTCGGGCGCGACCAAGGCCACGATACAAGCGGTGTTTACCGATATAGATGACACACTTAAACACAAGTTGTCGGACATGGGATTTGTGTCGGAGGACACACTTATCGTCAGCCGTGACATTGCGCAGGATGGCAAAGGCACAGTGAGAATAAATGGCAAGACGGCGCTTGTCTCAATGCTAAAAGAGGTCGTGGCAGGACTTATAGAGATACACGGACAGCAGGACAACATCTCCCTGACTTCACCGGCGACACACCTTGCACTGCTTGACAGGTTTGGCGGTTTGGGCGAGACGGTCGGACGTTACACGGCGGTTTACCGCGAGCTTTGCGCGCTGATAAAACAGCGTGATGCACTGCTTCAAAGTGAGTCGGACAGCGTACAACGTGCGGACTTTTTACGGTTTCAGATAGGGGAGATAGAGGCGGCGGATCTTAAAGAAGGCGAGGCGGAACAGCTTAGCGAGCGCCGCAAACAACTACAAAATCTTGAGAGGTTAACAGCTGCACTTTCGGAGGCACATCTTCTCCTTACCGGCGAAGAACACGGCGCACTGACGGCAACCTCTGCCGCGGTTTCGGCGTTGCAACCTGTAAGCACGGTCAGCGAGCGTCTTGGGGAGAAGTATGAGCGGCTGAGCAGTGTTTACTATGAACTGCAAGAGTTGTCCGGCGAACTGTCGGAGGAGCTCAGCAGTCTTGACACACAGCCGGACGAGCTACCCGAAATAGAACAGCGCCTGTCGGAGTACTATCGCATGCGGCAAAAATACGGCGGTGGCTACGAAACCATAATGAAATCGCTGTCGGACATGCGGCAGGAACTGGGTGGAATTGACAACGCCGACGAGCTGGTGCAGGAGCTGTCGGAGCAGATAGACCAACTGGGTGAGAAAGCAACAGCCATGTGCGCCGATATCACATCAAAACGCAAAGCGGCATTTGCGCGCTTGCAAAAGCAGACGGTGCACTCGCTGGAGTTTTTGAACATGAGCGGCATAAAGTTTGAGCTTAAGTGCGAGCACAAGTCCATGTCGCGCGACGGTGCAAATAGCATAGAGTTTTTAATATCGACCAACGCGGGCGAGGTGCCAAAACCCCTTGGCAAGATAGCCTCGGGCGGTGAGCTTGCACGCATTATGCTTGCGCTGAAAAACAGCCTTGCCGATGTCGATGACACCAAAACGGTCATATACGACGAGATAGACACCGGTGTGTCGGGTTCCGCCGCATATAAAATAGGGCAGATGATGCGCATGACGGCAAAAGGACGGCAGGTGATGGCGGTAACACACTCACCGCAGATAGCCGCGGTCGCGCACAACCACATCTATATCGAAAAGTCCGGCGGTAAACAGCGCGCCGAGACAAAGGTATTTACACTTTCGCACGAGGAGAGGGTGCGGGAACTTGCAAGAATTATATCCGGAGATGTCATAAGCGACAAGGCGCTTGCAAATGCTGCGGAGATGATTGATAACGCCATTACACAAGGAGAGGGAATATGAATTTGTACGAGACGCTCGCAGAAAGAGGATTGATAGCTCAGTGCACCAACGAGGACGGTGTGAAAAAGCTTTTAAATGAGGATAGCTGTGTTTTTTATACGGGATACGACCCCACGGCGGACAGCCTGCATGTAGGTCATTTTTTACAGCTTATGATGATGCGCCGACTGCAACTTGCCGGCCACACCCCCATTGTACTACTGGGCACCGGCACGACGATGATAGGTGACCCCAGCGGCAAAACCGAGATGCGCAACCTCATGACGCAAGAGACGATACTGCACAACGCGGCGTGCTTTAAAAAGCAGATGGAGAAGTTTATCGACTTTTCCGCGGGTAAAGCTATCATGGTTATGAACGGCGATTGGCTGTTAGAGCAGAAATACGTCGAGTTTTTGCGCGACGTCGGTGTACATTTTTCCGTCAACAAGATGCTCGCGGCGGAGTGTTTTAAATCACGTTTGGAGCGCGGCTTGTCCTTTATCGAGTTCAACTACATGCTGATGCAAAGTTTTGACTATCTGCACCTTTTCAGGACGAAAAAGTGTAGGTTACAGATGGGCGGCAACGACCAATGGGCAAACATTATCGGTGGTGTCGAGCTTGTGCGTCGTGCCGAGGGTGAACAGGTTTTCGGCATGACATTTAACCTGCTTACGACACGCGACGGCAAAAAGATGGGTAAGACAGAAAAGGGCGCAGTGTGGCTAAACCCGGAAAAGACCACCCCTTACGAGTTTTACCAGTACTGGCGCAACATCGACGATGTTGAGGTGACAAACTGCCTCAATATGCTGACCGAAATGCCGGTTGCAGAGATAAATGCCATTGACATGACACAGGCAAGTAGCATAAACGAGGCAAAAACCTACCTTGCGTACGACCTCACCAAGCGCGTGCACGGCGCAGAGGAGGCGGACAAGGCGAAGGCGGCGGCACTGTCGCTGTTTGCAGGCGGTGCCGGTGCGGACATACCGACATGCAAGCTGCCGCAGGATATGCTAGTTGATGGAGCTGTCGGCATAATTGCTGTACTGCTTGCGTCCTCTCTCGCGCCATCGGCAAGCGAGGCAAGACGACTGATACAGCAGGGTGGTGTCAGCGTCGACGGCGAGCAGGTCAAGGAAATCGGCTACACCGTTTGTGCCGAGCGCTTGCAGGAGGGCGTACTTGTCAAAAAGGGTAAAAAGCAGTATTGCAAGGTGACGCTGTAAGGGGTGCTGTGTCCATTTGAGCTAATTATTTTTTGTGCAAAAATCTGATGTGTTTTGGAGTACTACCCCCGCCAAAGGCGGGGGTAGTACTCCAAAATGAAAAAAATTGAGTAATTAAGGACACACGGAAAGTCAAATAACACTATTTGCCACACATTTCTCTTTAAACTATTGCAAATATTACACAAATAGTTTATAATAGCTCTGTGAAAGTAAAAACGGTGTCGGGATATAATGAGGGTGGCCGAACGGGAAAATGCAAATCCTTTCGGTTGATTGTGTTACTTTTCAGCTTGTGCTTGCTACTATCCGGTTGCACGGGCGACAGTATAACAACCTTTATCGGCGAAGAGCCGCCACAGGACGCAAACATAGTGCTCGCATACAATAAAAGCGCAGGCACAAACCCTTACACCTCTTCCGATGCTACCGTGCAACAACTTGCACACCTGCTGTTTGCACCGCTTTTTGAGGTGACTGTAGGTGCCGACCCACAGCCTGTCATCGCTGAGTCGATACAGCAGAGCGGTTACCGTTACACCGTAACCCTCAAAGGCGATGCTACATTTTACGACGACACGCCGATAACCGCACAGGACGTAGTAGCCAGCGCGGATGCTGCACGAGTTTCGCCGATTTACTCAGCGCAACTTTCCGGTATCTCTTCAGTGAGGGCGCAGGAGAATACTGTCGTTTTTAACCTGAATCAATCGGATGTGCTTTTTGTAAAATGTTTAACTTTCCCGATTTTGAAACAATCCGATACAGGGGCGGCCCACCCAACATCGTCGGGCGACTATAGCCTGGTAGACGAAATGTTGGTGTACAGGCATCAAACCGCATCCGACAGCAATGGCGTGATATCTCTCTTCGATACAAGTCGACCGCAAGACGAACTTGCAACAGGCGCTATAAGTCTGTTTGACACATCTCACCTTGACGAGTTTGTACCACCCTATGGGCTTTCAAAAACCACCTATGACACAACAGCCATGCTGTTTTTAGGCTTTTCGTCTGAGGGGGAGCTCTTTTCAAATCCACAGGAACGCGCGCGCCTTTTGTACGCAATTTCTAAAGCTGACCTCTCGAGGCACATGTTAGAGCAATTGTTGGAGCCTAGCATATGGCCTATTCATCCGGCATATAATTTATGTGAACAGAGCGTTGCGCCTGTTGCACCGACTAACGGCGCTAACGTCAAGCTGTTGTACTGTTCCGATGTGCCGGGCAGAGCGCTGTTGGTTCAGCACATCACCGATGCCGCCTACCGCTTGGGTTACGATATTACCGCAGTCGAGGCAAAGACAGAACAGCGGTACTTTGAGCTGCTGGAGCTTGGCGATTACGATATATTTTTGGCAAGTCTTGAAGTGTCTGAAAACATGGACCTATCACCCCTTTTGCAACAGTACGGCGCATACTATAACTACACCTTTGCGTCAAGGGTTGTAACCGATTCCTACAGTAACTTTAAAGCGGACGGCAACCCACAGCCTTTTTGCGATGCCTTTGCCGCCGAGCCGCCGTTTATACCGATAGGTTTTAGCAAAGGCACTTTATACCACGATAGCAACATAACAGGACTTGACCCCCAACTGTCAAACCCTTTTTATGACTTTAATGAGGTAGTTTATGATAAAGATAGTTAATTCTAAAGGCACTATACAGATGAGTGGCAACTATTTTGCGGCTGTTGCCGGCACTGCGGCTCAAAGCTGTTACGGTGTTGTGGGTATGGAAAATACCGGCACCGGTGACTCGATAAAAGGCATATTATTTGGTAAGAATTTTTGCGACAAGGGTGTTAAAATTACCGAGTCGGGAGGGGCGCTCAGTATAGAATTGCATATTGCGGTGCTTTACGGGCTAAACATCCAGGCTATAGTAAAAAGCATAATAAACAAGGTCAGCTACGCGGTTGAAAACGTGTCGGGGGTTCCCGTTACACGAGTGGATGTCGTTGTGGAAAAAATCGTTGAAGAATAAACGCATTAAAGACAGCGTATATGACGTTGCCGTACAAAACGGCGGAATGGAGCTTTATGACAGAAATTAGCGGAAAAGTTTTGAGAGATGCAATTATTTCCGGCGCGCACAGAATACAAAATCAACGCTCGCAGGTGGATGAACTTAATGTTTTTCCTGTGCCGGACGGTGATACCGGTACAAACATGGGTATGACCATCGGTGCGGCCGCAAAGGAGCTCAAACAGCTTTCCGACACGGTGACGGTGGAGAAAACAGCCTCGGTTGCGGCCTCGGCGATGCTTCGTGGTGCACGCGGCAACTCGGGTGTGATACTGTCCTTGTTGTTTAGAGGGTTTTCAAAAGCGCTTGTAGGCAAAAAAACCATGAGCACTGAGGATATCAAAATTGCAGTGACCTCAGGTGTCAAAGCGGCTTACAAAGCTGTCATGAAACCGACTGAGGGCACGATGCTAACCGTTGCGCGCGTTGCAGGGGAGCACATCGACACACTGGATACAGACAATGTGCAGGATATGTTTGTCGAACTGTGCACCGCCGCAAAGGATGCTCTTGACAAGACTCCGGAACAGCTTCCGGTGCTGAAAAAAGCCGGTGTTGTCGATGCCGGCGGCATGGGACTTTGGATTATATTTGAAAATATGCGCGATGTAGTATGCGGAAAACCTATCGAAGAGCTGATGAGTGAAAACAAAAAGCCAACGACCTCCTCAGCCGGCAAGGGTGTGTTTTTTGACGACCTTGATGGTGAGGACAGCGACTTTGGCTACTGCACCGAGTTTTTAGTCAACAAAAGTGACAGTGCCTCGCATGAAAAGTTGCGAGCATTTTTGGAGTCGCTCGGTGACAGCGTTGTCGTAGTGGACGACGAGGAGATTATAAAGTGCCATGTGCACACCGATGACCCGGGTAAAGCACTTTCGCAGGCGATAGAGCACGGCGCGCTCACCTCCATCAAAATAGAGAACATGAGCGAACAGTTTGAGGTGCGCCGCAAGCAGGGTAGGGGATTGCAAAAACAGGCGCTCTCGGAAAAAGAAGAGGGCAACACCGTTTTTGGATATAAGGCGGTAGATCCCGACCGTGAGTACGGCTTTGTCGCTATAGCGGCCGGTGAAGGACTGAAAAACCTGTTTTTGGAGCTGGGTGTAGATGCCGTGGTGTCCGGCGGTCAAACGATGAACCCATCCACCGACGACATACTTTCCGCAGCGCACAGCGTCGGTGCGAAGAACGTTTTTATACTGCCTAACAACAAAAACATAATTCTTGCGGCGGAGCAGGCAAAAAAGCTTGCGGACAGAAATCTGATAGTGTTGCCAACGCGCACGCTTCCGCAGGGCATAAGTGCTATGCTCAGCTTTGATGAGGGAAGTAACCCCGAGGAAAACGCCATAGCTATGAACGCCGCAGCGGACAGTGTAATAACAGGCTCGGTGACCTTTGCCGCACGTGACAGCAACTTTGATGGGCACAACATCAAAAAGGGTGAAATACTGGCCCTTGAAAACAGCCGACTGGCGTTCACCGGTCATGACTTGAAACTTAGCGTGCAAAAGCTTGCAAAGCATATGCTGAATAAAAACAGCAGTTTTCTGACCGTCATCGCCGGTGAGGACGTGACGGAGGAGGATGCACAGTTGACCTTTGATGCGCTGTGCGAGCGCCTGCCGGATGGTATCGAGGCTAACCTCATAATGGGTGGTCAGCCGGTATACTATTACATTTTGTCAGTGGAATAGATGGACGTTAAATTCCTAAAAGGTGTAGGAGAAAAGCGTGCCGCCGCCCTGTGTAAATTGGGCATCAGGACGGTTTATGACCTGCTGTGTCATTTTCCGGTGCGCTATGTGGATTATTCCGCCACAAAATCTGTCAAGGACTGTGAGATAGGCGAGATTGCAGCATTACAATTAACAATATTAAAAAAGCATCCGCCGCGCAGAATTGCCGGCGGACGTATGCTGTTTAAAGTTTTAGCGGATGACGGCTACGAAAACATAACAATAACCTATTTTAACAACCCATACGTGGCCGATGCGTTAGATGTCGGCGGCGAGTATATATTTTACGGTAGGATAGGCGGCGGTTACGGCACAAAGGAGTTGTTGTCGCCGACACATATCAGCGCCGATGCGGCGGTAAAGCAGACGGCGGTGTACCCGTTGACATCAGGCATTACATCAAAATACCTGTCCGGCATAATTGCACAGGCACTGCGTGGACATGGCAAACAGCTCATAACCGAAATTTTGCCGGCGGATATGCTGGCGCGCTACAACCTAATAGATAGGTTCACGGCAATAAGCGAGATCCACTTTCCACAAAGCCTGCAGGGTGCGGCGAAAGCCAGATATCGGTTGGTGTTTGAAGAGTTGCTCTGCTTTCAGCTGGGGATGCACAAGCTGAAAAATATAGCCGACACCGCAAAGAGGCAACCGATGCAGGCTGTCGACATGGAACCGTTTTACAAGAAACTGCCGTTTAGTCCGACCGGCGCCCAGCTCAAGGCAATAGATGACATCGGTAGGAGCTTTTTGCAAAGCAGTGCACAAAACCGACTGGTGCAGGGCGATGTAGGAAGCGGAAAGACGCTTGTAGCAACCGCCGCGGCATATATGGCGGCAAAAAACGGCTTGAAGACAATTATAATGGCACCGACTGAAATACTGTGCTCACAGCACACTGCCACGGTTGAGGCCTTGCTGAGCGGTGCCGGAATTGACGTAATAAAGTTAAGCGGCACGATAAAGGGTGCGGCACGTAAGGTGATTTTGCAACGCTTGGTAGATGAAAAACCGTGCGTGTTAGTGGCAACCTCCGCGGTGCTAACAGATACCGTCAACGTAAGCAATGTGGGGCTATGCGTTGTGGATGAACAGCACAGGTTTGGTGTAAAACAGCGCACAAAACTCTTCGACAAGGCAAACAACCCGCACTTGTTGGTTATGAGTGCCACACCGATACCGCGTACACTTGCGCTTTTAATGTACAGCGACCTTGACGTGTCAATAATAAACGAGCTACCAAAGGGGCGCAAACCGATAAAGACGCGCCTCGTGACGACAAAACAGCGCGCAGGAATGTATGGTTTTCTCGACGATGAGATAGAAAAGGGGAACAGAGTGTACGTCGTATGTCCGGCTATCGAAGAGGGGGAGAGCGGACTTTTGGACGTGCAGAGCTACTACAGCGAGGTTGCAACAGCTCTTTTGCCACACCGCAGAATAGGCTTGTTGCACGGCAGAATGAACTCCAAGGACAAAGCGTCGGTGATGCAAAGCTTTAAGGATGGCGAGCTAGACATGCTTTGCAGTACGACGGTAATCGAGGTTGGTGTGGATGTCCCACAGGCGAGTGTTATCGTCATCGAGAGCGCGCAACAATTCGGGCTTGCGACGCTGCACCAGTTAAGGGGACGTGTTGGTAGAGGTGCCGCCGAAAGTTGGTGCTTTTTGGTGAGCGACAGCAAAAATGAGCAGACACTGGAGCGATTGCACCGCCTTGTCGAGACAAGTAACGGTTTTGAGATAGCACAGTACGACTTAAAAACGCGAGGTCCGGGTAACTTTTTTGGCAGTGAACAACACGGTCTGCCGCCACTTTCGGTGGCAAAACTTGCACAGGACGCACAGGTGTTGGAGGTTGCGGCTGAGGCGTCGGAGTTTATTATGGAGGAAGATGCACAATTAGTTTCGCCAAAACATGTCAACCTAGCCCGGGAGGTCTGCAGATTGCTTGATGGTGTGGGCGCGTCGGTTTAGCGGTGTACTCGAATGTGTAGTTTTTTAAATGGGTCGTGGATGTACCGATAAAAAAATAATATTTTGAAAAAAATTGGAATTAGGGGTTCCAATTTAAATAAGTTTGTGATATAATATTTTAGTAGCAAATTCGAGGGTATAGCTCAGTTGGTTAGAGCGCTTGCTTGACATGCAAGAGGTCGGTGGTTCAAGTCCTCTTACCCTCACCAACAACCCCTGTAAAACAGCCGTTTTACAGGGGTTTCGTGTTTTTTGTAGGTGGAAATTTAAGGGGTTGACCACATGAAATCCCACAGACAGAAAAATTGTGTTTTTTGGGTTGTTTACGCTGTAGGGTGGGCGCTGCTCCACCCGCCTTGTCACACCGACGTTTTTTTGTAGGGAACGCATTGTATGTGTGCCGAAACGCCGACGACCACATAGGGTGGTTCTCTTTGGTTACTGTGTATCATTTTTTGACCTCAACTCCGCAACCTCAATTTTCATCTCTGCAATCAATATTTTCAGTTTTTCCTCACATTCTTCAAGCGAGTGAGCATAAACATTCCGAGCACGCCGCTTGCCATCCGGCAATCTCGGCGAATACCGCCCCTCCCATAGGTTTTCGCTGATCTGACTTATGCACCCTGCCCCGGGTTTACGTTTCTTACCTTTATACGGCTCAAATTTGCTTGTTGTGGGTTTTGGGTCGGTAGATGGTGCAACTTCATCACTCGGCTGAACACCTCGCCCAAATCCCTTGTCAATTCGTTCTGCCGCCTGTTTTCGCAGTTCATCAGTGGAATGAGTGTATACATCAAGTGTTGTTGCCACAGATTTATGCCCGATGATGGTTGATAAGGTTTTCACGTCCATGCCATGAGCAAGTGCACCGACACAAAATTGTGTGTATTGTAGCGTCAGCTTTCGTATCTGTCACGGTAAGGTTCCCGTTAGTTATTAGTTTTTAAGTTAACCGACGATGCAATCGATAATAATATGCTGTGGGGTGTTGATTGTATAGTTGTTATGCTAATGGAATTTTGCACAAAAAATACGTGCAGTTATAGTACACACCTCCAAATATTATTTATTTGAACAAAAGGTATAGACAGAAACAGTCGACTGTGATACTATGTTAACAGAAAATAAACGCGCGTTTATGCAGGGTGTTAAGTATGAATACCGAGCAAATAGCAAAACTTGCCAATGTTTCTCGAAGCACCGTTTCAAGAGTTTTAAACAACTACAAAAACGTTCCGGAGAAAACCAAGCTTCGGGTTCAGGCTGTAATTGATGAGTATGGATACACTCCTAATCATTTTGCAAGAAGCCTTGCCGGTGCATCGTCCAACATAGTTGGGATTTTTATATCAGACATCAATGACACAAACAGTTCGAACGAATGGATAGGGATTAATTCTCCTTATAATATGGAGTTGCTATCTAACCTTGTCGGGTCACTCAAAGAAAATGGGTATACTGCTCTGGTTAATATCATAACCGATTCTAAAGAGTTTGAAACCTTAAAAGACCTTTTCGTCACCAAGATGATATGTGGCGGCATTTTCACCGGATTCCCATACAAGACTAAGGCGTTGACAGATATAGCACAAAACTACAATTCGGTTTTTATAGACCAGTTTTCCGAGTTGGAGGAGTATAGCGAAAATATAAAGATAGTAAACTGTGACAACCTAATTGGGGGATACGAGGCTACAAGGTTACTAATTGAGGCCGGACACCGAGATATACTTCATGTCGAGGGGGATAACCGTCTTTCATCGATTAAAAGAAAAAACGGTTATCTAAATGCAATGAAAGACTTTGGTGGGCTTGAGCCTAAATGTTTAACTGCTCTATACAAAGAAGATGTTTCCTATGAGGTTACCAAGGAATATCTAAAAACAAACAGTCCAACGGCTATTTTTGCCGCTAACGACATAGTAGCGCTGGGTGTTATTCGAGCAGTTCAGGAAAAGGGTCTTTGTGTTCCGGATGATATTTCTATTGTAGGTTTTGATAACTTAAAGGTTGCAAACTGGCTGAGGTTAAACCTAACTTCCTTTGAAGTTTCGTTAAAAGATGTCTCAAATTCCTGTGTAAAACTTCTTATTAAGGAAGAGGTAGATAGGGCGCTACACAAGCCTGTTTTAATAAATAAAGGCTCGGTTAAAAAAATCTAATTTAAACTTAGGTTTTTTTACATAAAAATAAACGCGTGTTCACGAAGCACATTATTAAAAGGAGAATATTTATGACGGCGATACTTATCTCATTTATCTTGTTTTCGGCAGTGGTGGGTATTATTACCTATATTAAGACAAAGAACGACAAGCTATCAACGTCGGACGGTTATTTTCTTGGAGGCAGAAGTTTAACCGGAGGTGTTATTGCGGGGTCGTTGCTATTAACAAATTTAAGTGCGGCAAGTTTTGTTGGCATGTCCAGCCAAGCTTATCAGCAAAATATGGCAGTTATGGGCTGGGAAGTTGGCTCGGGAATTACCCTTATTATAGTTGCGTTGTTTTTAGTTCCACGCTATCTAAAACAAGGGATAACAACGATACCGGATTTTATTGAATCCAGATTTGATGGGGGAACAAGAAAGTTTATTACTATCCTGTTTTTGGTAAGTTATATAGTAAATATGTTGCCTATTACATTATACTCGGGTGCGGTAGCAATGGGGCAGATTTTTGATATAGCGGGAATTTTTAACATCAGCTACGGACAATCAATCTGGTTAATGGTTTGGGTTATAGGAATCATCGGTGCTATATATGCCATTTTTGGAGGATTAAAAGCTGTTGCTATATCCGATTCCATTAACGGAATTGCACTTATCATAGGCGGTTTGCTTGTTCCTCTCTTCGGTTTACTTGTTTTAGGCGGTGGAGATATTGCTGTTGGTTTTGATAGTTTTATCAACAGCTCGCCCGAGAAGTTTGATTCCATCGGCTCTGAGGATAGTTATCTTCCAATCTCTACAATGTTCACGGGATTGATTTTAGTCAACCTCTACTACTGGGGTACAGACCAGTCGATTATTCAAAGGGCACTGGGTGCAAAAAATCTTGAAGAGGGACAAAAGGGCGTTATTATTGCAGGGTTTCTAAAAGTATTAACTCCGTTAATGGTAATCATACCCGGTATCATGGCTTTTCAGATTTTGGGCGGCGACATTTCAAACATGGACACTGTTTATCCTCAATTCGTCAGCACTGTTCTACCCGGTCCAATAGTAGGCTTTTTTGCTGCTGCCCTGATGGGTGCAATTCTGAGCACCTTTAACAGTGTTTTAAACTCGGCATCAACACTGTTTGCGCTAAATGTATATAAACCTGCAAAAAAAGAAAACGTTAGCGATAAAGAGTTAATTAAGGCAGGAAAAATCTTTGCATTAATAATTGCAATAGTTGCAATGTTTGTTGCTCCGATGATACTTAATGCTCCAAAAGGACTTTTCGACTATCTGCAAACTATCAACGGATTTTTCAACGTTCCCATCTTCACTATTATATTCATGGGATACATGACAAAGAGAGTTCCCGGTATTGCAGCAAAGGTAGCTATAACCTTCTTTGTAACTGTGTATGCGCTGACGCAGTTACACACGTTCTTCCCCTCCTTCCAGTTGTTTAATACGGGCTTACATTACCTACACATTTCCGCAATACTTTTTGTAATTTCCTGCGTAATCATGTTTGTTATCGGAAAGCTTAAACCTATGGAAAAAGAATACATTTTGCCGGTTGCAAATGTTGTTGAGATGAAGCCCTGGAAACATAGGTATACGTTTAGCGGCTTTGTTGCATTTGTAATGCTGGGTATGTATGTAGTGTTTTCAAAGGTAGGCCTTGCAAGAGAAGGCGGCATCGGAATAGACACAGGTATTATACTGTTTGTTATAGCTGTGCTATGTGCTGTAGGATCTATCGCCATAGATAGAGTCTCTAAGAAAAACGCAGAAAAAAAGTCTGACACAAAAAAATAGACAAATAATAAAACAGAGTGGGATAATATGATTGAATTTAGTAACGGCACCTTTCATCTTTCTAACAACCATGTAAGTTATATAATGAAGGTGATAAAAAACGGGCAGATAGGTCAGCTGTATTTTGGTAAAAAAATACGCAACAATAACTTTGACCATCTATTTGTGGAGAGGGCCGTTACTCTTGCTCCCTGCGTATTTGAGGGGGATTTGGATTTTTCTCTCGAAACAATTAAGCAAGAGTATCCGGCATACGGCACAGGAGATTTCAGAGACCCAGCATACCAATTTACCCAGACTAACGGCAGTAGGATAACTAATTTCACATATAAGAGTCACGAGATTTTTCAAGGCAAGAGGGAGATTGTCGGTCTGCCACAAACCTATGGGGAAGATGTTGAATCGTTACATATAACCCTGCACGATTCGGTTATAAATGTTGAGATGATATTAAAGTATCATGTTTTTGCAGACTTTTCAGGGATTGTTCGTTCGGTTGAGATAAAAAACTTATCGAAAGAAACCGTTATAATCAACCGTGCCATGTCGCTCTGTTTAGACTTTTACGATGACGATTACGAAATGCTCACACTAGATGGTGCGTGGTCACGAGAAAGACATATTACCTGCCGAAAGATAGCCAAGGGAGTGCAATCGATTCAAAGTTCAAGAGGTGCAAGCTCGGCTATGCACAACCCCTTTATGGCATTAAAAAGGTCGGGAACAACCGAAATATCAGGCGAGGTTTATGGGGTGACTCTGGTGTATAGCGGAAACTTTTTAGCCCAGGCAGAGGTAGATGCATACGACGTTACCCGCGTAATGATTGGTATAAATCCTTTTGAGTTCGAATGGAATTTAAACGGTGGAGAAACATTCCAAACTCCCGAGGCGGTTATGGTATACTCCGATGCAGGTCTAAATTCAATGAGCCAGAATTTTCATAACCTTTTTAGAAACAACCTAATACGTGGTAAATACAAAAACAACCAACGCCCCATCCTGATAAATAACTGGGAGGCAACATATTTTGATTTTACCGAAGAGAGCATTTTAAAAATAGCCTCAAAAGCTAAGGAACTCGGAGTGGAGCTGTTTGTTTTAGATGACGGCTGGTTTGGAAAGCGGAATAATGACCAAACTTCACTTGGGGATTGGAGTGTTAATCTTAAAAAGCTACCGAATGGTATCGAGGGATTAGCTCAAAAAATTAATGATTTAGGACTGAAGTTTGGTTTGTGGTTCGAGCCGGAGATGGTGAACGAGCTTAGCGAGTTATATCTCGAACACCCCGACTTTGCTATTAAAACTCCAAACAGAGCGATGTCTTACGGAAGAAATCAATTCGTGTTGGATTTCTCCAGAGCAGACGTTGTAGAGTATGTCTATAAAAAGATGTGCGAGACCATAAAAAAGTCAAATATATCCTATATCAAGTGGGACATGAATCGCAATATAACCGAGAGCTACAGCAATGGTTTGCCGCCAAATAGACAAAAAGAGTTTTTTCATCGTTATATTTTAGGGGTTTACTCACTTTACGAAAAACTTATCGAAAGATTTCCGGATATATTGTTTGAATCCTGTGCCTCGGGTGGGGCAAGGTTTGACGCCGGTATGCTGTATTATGCGCCTCAAGCATGGGCGAGCGATGATACAGATGCTATTGAGCGTCTTCATATCCAATACGGAACCTCTTTAGTATACCCAATATCTTCTATTGGAAGCCATGTTGCCGCAGTGCCTAATCATCAGATCGCAAGAACAACCAGTATAGCAACACGTGCAAGCGTTGCATATTTTGGCACCTTTGGCTACGAGCTAAATGTTAACGAAATCAGCACTGAGGATGCAAAGCAGGTAAAACAACAGATAAAGTTTTATAAGAAACACCGTGACGTTATTTCAACGGGAGACTTTTACAGGCTGCAAAGTGGAAACATATATAGCTGGATGGTCGTTTCGAAAGATAAAAAGAAGGCAGTTTTAGGTTATTATAAAATCCTTGCAACCCCTAACCCATCGCTAAAGAAAATAAAGCTGGTTGGCCTAAATCAAGATTTTAAATATAACTGCAACGGCAAAAGTTATTATGGTGACGAGCTCATGAACTTTGGTCATGTGGTGAATACCGAGTTTACCGGGGTAATACAAAGCGAGTTGTTTACCGGAAAATACACCCCCGGAACCGACAAAGGGGATTTCACCTCGCAAGTTTATGTATTTGAAGCTATATAGTCATTTAACTATCATTCGAGTTCACCAACAACTCCTGTAAAACAGCCGTTTTACAGGAATTTCGTGTTTTTTGTGGGTGGGGATTTAAGGGTTTGACCACATGAAATCCCACAGACGGAAATTTTTGTTTTTTTGGTTGTTTACGCTGTAGGGGCGGATACTTTATCCACCCGCCTTGTCACACCGACGTTAATTTCATAAATTGTAGGGCCGGCGTCCCCGACGCCCCGTTCCCGAAATGCCATTGATTACATAGGTTGGTTATCTTTGGTTACTGTGTATCATTTTTTATCTCAACTCTGCAACTTCAATTTTCATCTCGGATATCAATATTTTGAGCTTTTTCTCACATTCTTCAAGCGAGTGTGCATATACATTCCGAACAAGCCGTTTACCATCCGGCAATCTCGGCGAATAACGCCCCTCCCACAGGTTTTCACTGATCTGATTTATACACCCTGTCCCGGGGGTAGATAAAATCGGAAAGCTGTCACGAGAATTAATATTGTTTCATGATTCTGTTCAGATTCTTGACCTCCTGACGAACGGTAGTCGATAATGGTTTGGGGATATAGGGCTATATTCCCACCTGAAATTAATTTACACAGCTCGATTACAAGCGCAAATGTCAACTGAACACCGCTCATTCGCCCCGCTTTTTTCATCTCGGCCTCGAAAGATAGTAACGGCGTGAAGTTGCGACGCTTAACGTAAAAATATGAAATTCGTTTTTCATAATTGATTTTCATCCGTTCATTGATGTTATCTGTCGGGTAACCGAGGGAGCTAAGACGCACCGACCGTTTCCAATCAGGTGCCTTAACCGACAGCGTTTTACCCTCTTTTGTAAAGATGTATCCTAAATCTTTCAGGCTCTGCTCAAAGTCTTTTGGTATTGACGAGACGGACAAACATCGCTCAACATCACGCTTTAGCATCTCACGATGGGTAGGCACACCCGACATCTGCGCACGTCGCTCACCCTTTGACCTGCCGTAAAAGGAAGAGTTTTCAAGCACAGATTTACCACGATTTCTGCAAACCTCATCCGAGATTTCTCGCAGTTTGTAGTGGTCGGAAATGTGGTTTTTCCGTTTCCCCACAAAGCAGGCTTTGCGCGGACCCCTTAAATACTCTTTGTTAGGGTCTAATAGAACTCTATAAATATCATCCATAAGCGACAAAAGCTGTTGCTCGAGGGGTTCGTTTTCGCTTGATACTGCTTCTAAAAGAGCATCCAACCTACTGTTAAAATCATAAAAAATTTCCGACAAAGCCGCCTTTGGTTGATACACTAATGCAAGTTGACGGAGATATTCCGACACCGACAACCCACATTTTTTAGCATAACTTTCGATGCGGTTTTTCTCCTTTTCGTTCACACGAACAAATATATTTTTATTTCTTTTTTCTTGCATAAATTGCACTTCCTTTCATTGGGGGTTTAAGGGTCTCCTTTAAATACGGGGGTGCTTCAAAAGTCGGCTTCGCAAAAAGCGGCGGCAAAAATTCCGTCATCTGTCACAAAAATGCTCATTAATACACAAAGTATTGCTTGCGCTTTTTGTTTAATCTGACAAAAACATTGCTCTTGTTTTTGCAAATCCTTTATTTTTCACCACCCCTATAGCGGAGTTTGCAATACAAACTCCCTGATTGCTACAGGATAAGACAGCCATATTCTTTGCGCATAGTGTATGGAAGCGTCTATATTAAACTATCCCTCATATATTTATAGAAAAATCCGCCATTTTCGAACCCCGAAATTTGTTTTTTGTATAATTGCACAAAACCACTTTGATGTTTGTGGCTTTAACAAACACCTTATACACCTGCAGAAAAAAACGCAAAAAGTTGCTCCCTTTTTTGAAAATAAAAATAACTTTGGATGTTTGCACAATGTAAATGTGTCCAAAGTAATTTTAATTGTGTGTTTTTGACTTATCAATGGTAGGTTGTCCTCTTTAGTTTACTTTTTTTAGAACTACGACACGGGTAAACACGAATAAAAACCTCATGATTTTTAATTGACAGTTTATACGTCGCTATGATATAATTTAATATGTATTTTTCTGAAAAAAATTATTGTAAAACAATGATGAATCTACAAAAAACATTTTAAAGTATACAATTAAAGGCCTGTCGGAGGAGTTATGAAAAAAAGCAATCTAAAAAGTAAATTTTTGTCGGGTGTTCTTGCTTTGTGCATGATGGTGGGGCTTTTGCCACTATCTGCATTTGCCGAGGATACACCGCCCACCGATAGCGAAACCATCACAGCTGTTAAAGCACCAGAGGTGACACAGCAGGAGATAACGGTGGGAAGTTCGGACACACCGACACTCCCCTCCGGCACACTTTCGGCATCGCTTACCAAGATAACATGGGCGCAAGTTTCGCTTGAAATACCCGAGGGCGAAGCACCGAAAACCGAATGGAAATCCACCACCACCACGGACAGTGTGCCGGTGTCGGTGGAATGGGTTTTGCCGGAGGGCGTAACTTTTTCTGCGGCAGAGGAAAAAACATTTACCTACACGGCAAAACTTACAGATGAAACATACACCGTTGCCAACGAGGTTGTTATGCCCACATTTACCGCAAATGTGGTGGCACAACAAAACACCCCGCAAGCGGCACCCCCTGCACCTGCCCCAAAAAAAGTAATAACAGCTTTTTCAGAGCCTGACACTATAAGAGTTTCTGTCGGTGACACACGCACCGAAGCGGACATTGTTGCCACGTTCCCCACCGCCCTTGCGGCAACGGTAGAGGGCGAAACACAGCCGCTAAGTGTAACTGTCAGCAGCTGGACAAGGGTTTTCCCCACTGCTGAAACGGCTTTTTCAACAGTGGCGCAAAGCGAATATCATTACGAGCCTACGTTGAGCATCCCCGACGGCTATACAAACAACTCAACACAGCCCGCCCAAACCGTGCAGGTGGGCGATGCTCTTTCACACACACCGCAACCGACATCGGACGTGGTGGAGCAGTTCAACCTACCTAGGGGCGAAACCTATTACTTTGACCTATCGGGCGAAGCAGGTGCAGTAACAGATGGTGTGTCTTCAACAATCGGCACGATAAATACGGCACTGCCTGACGAAACATTGCACTATGTGCCCTTTACCTACGCAGGCACAGTAAATGCGTATAGTCTCAACAGTACAAGCAGTGGGGACGTGAATGCAAGCACCACGGCAAGCGCAAATCCCACTGACCACAGTCTTTTTGTGGCGGATTACAATGTCAGTTTTATGATCAGATGGTATACCCTCGCAGGATTAAGTTTCGGTGGTTCAGGAACGATGCCGGCGGAAAACCTTATATTCGGCAAAACATACGACACGAACTACACCTTGCGCTCGCTATCTGCGGGTAGTAACACTGCCGATATTGCCACAAACTACGGTGGTACACCCACAAACAATGAGTGGGATGTGATATTAAGTAAAAATAGTGCATATATTAAAAACTGGACAGGTATCTCCTCATGGGGGCAGGATACAGATGCAAGTAGGGATGGTGACCGTGTGCTTCGTGGTCGCGGGTCTGCCAACTATTGGAGCTTTACCGGTGCAGGTGCACCATCTGTTGAGAGAGGCTTTCGCCCCGCCCTTGAAGTTCTAAACCCTGCCACTTTGGGTGCGAATGGCTTAAAGGCGATAACCCTTAACCTAAACGGAGGTAGATTTAATTCCGAAGACAGCATCAATATCGTATCGGCAGGTGATAGCTACACCGCACCTCCTGTCGAGGGTTTAACACGTCCTACCGGAAACACCGAAACATATTTTGTGTGGAACACACAGGCAGATGGTCGCGGAACAAATTATGCACCCGGTGCAAGCGTTCCGAGTACTGTTACCACACTTTATGCACGTTGGACAGTGGTGGAGCAGTTCAACCTACCTAGGGGCGAAACCTATTACTTTGACCTATCGGGCGAAGCAGGTGCAGTAACAGATGGTGTGTCTTCAACAATCGGCACGATAAATACGGCACTGCCTGACGAAACATTGCACTATGTGCCCTTTACCTACGCAGGCACAGTAAATGCGTATAGTCTCAACAGTACAAGCAGTGGGGACGTGAATGCAAGCACCACGGCAAGCGCAAATCCCACTGACCACAGTCTTTTTGTGGCGGATTACAATGTCAGCCACACCATCTCATGGAACAGGCTGAATACCAACAGCTTGATATTCGGCAAACCATTTGGCACGAACTACACCCTGCGCTCGCTATCCGTGGGAAGTGACACCGCTAATAGTCCTACAAGCAACCTCGGCGGAACTCCAGCAAACAACGAGTGGGATATGATATTGGGCAAAACCGGATTGGAAAATCCAATTAAAAATGCAGTCAGTGATCTATATTCACTGGGGCAAGATACATATGCAGGGAAGCACGAAGATGCTGCAATGCGCGGTGGTAGCTCCACAGACTATTGGAGGCATAACTATGTATACGGTAATTTCACTTACTATGGTTTCCGCCCCGCCCTTGAAGTTCTAAACCCTGCCACTTTGGGTGCTGACGGTCTAAAGACGATAACACTTAACCTAAATGGGGGACATTTGGGCGATGACACCGCCGTTACAAGCATGAACATAGTGTACACAGGCGCAAGCTATACCGCGCCTGATTCAACGAGCTTGACCCGCCCTGCGAGCAACAGTGAAACATTTTTCGCGTGGAACACTTCGGCAAACGGTAGCGGCACAATCTATGCGCCCGGGGAAAGCGTTCCCAGTACCGTTACTGCGCTTTATGCAATGTGGATAGATGAGCAATTCAATCTACCTATGGGCGAAACCTACTACTTTGACCTATCGGGCGAAACTATACCCGGAACAATCAATGCAGGAGCGTATGCGCGCCCATCCGGACAAGGCCTACCGGATGCATCGCTTCACTATGTGCCTTTTACCTATGCAGGCACGGTGAAAGCGTATCGCTTGAACAGTACAAGCAGTGGGGACATGAACGCAAGCGCCACAGCAAGCACAACAAGCGACCCAAACGCACAGTTCGGCTACACCTACGACCACAGCCTCTTTGTGGCGGATTACAATGTCAGCCACACCGTTTCGTGGGATACGCTGAATACCAACAACTTGATATTCGGCAAAACATTTGACGCCAACTACACCCTGCGTTCGCTATCTGCGGGAAGTCTGAGCAAAACGCCCACAAACAACGAGTGGGATGTGATAAATAACAAAATTGAAGGGGGTATTAAATACTGGCAGAATAACTATTCATGGGGGCAAGATACACATTCAGCTAGTAATCAAGGCCGTGTGGTTCGCGGTCTATGGCCCGACGCCGACCGCTGGCATATCTTGAGTAGCGATAGTAGCGATGCTAACGATAGCTGGCGCCCCGCCATTGAAGTTCTAAACCCTGCCACTTTGGGTGCTGACGGTCTAAAGACGATAACACTTAACCTAAATGGGGGACATTTGGGCGATGACACCGCCGTTACAAGCATGAACATAGTGTACACAGGCGCAAGCTATACCGCGCCTGATTCAACGAGCTTGACCCGCCCTGCGAGCAACAGTGAAACATTTTTCGCGTGGAACACTTCGGCAAACGGTAGCGGCACAATCTATGCGCCCGGGGAAAGCGTTCCCAGTACCGTTACTGCGCTTTATGCAATGTGGATAGATGAGCAATTCAATCTACCTATGGGCGAAACCTACTACTTTGACCTATCGAGCGAAGCTGCCAACATCGGCACAATAAACACGGCATTGCCTGACGAAACATTGCACTATGTACCTTTTACATACACAGGCACGGTGAATTCGTATAACTTGACCGGTGCAAGCAGTGGAGATAGGAATGCAAGCACCACCGCAAGTGCAACCCCCACCTATCGTAGCCTTTTTGTGGCGTATTATAATGTCAGCCACACCGTTTCGTGGAACAGGCTTACAGGGCTAGAAGACGACGGCATTGGGACAATGCCGTCGGAAAACCTTATATTCGGCAAACCATACGACACAAACTACACCCTGCGCTCGCTATCTGCAGGAAGTGATACGAACACACCAAACCCCGGCGGTGACCCCACAAACAACGAGTGGGATTTGATATTGGGTAAAAATGGTGCGTATATACAAAATTGGAGTGGTATCTTTTCGTGGGGGCAGGATACCTATATAGACGCTTCTCGGGCGGCCCGCGGCTCCTCGTCTGCCAACGGTTGGGTTAGTCCCTATGGTTCTCATTCTCTGCCAGTCTTCGGCTTTCGACCTGCGCTTGAGGTTTTAAATCCTGCTACGCTGGGTATTGATGGACTAAAAGCAATAGCCCTTAACCTAAACGGCGGTAGTTTTAATTCTGAAAACAGTATCAATATTGTATCGGCAGGAGACAGCTACACAGCACCACCTGCCGAGAGTTTAACCCGCCCTGCGGACAATACCGAAACATTTTTTGCATGGAACACACAGGCAGACGGTAGCGGAACAGCTTATGCACCGGGTGCAAGCGTTCCGAGCACAGTAACTATGCTTTATGCACAGTGGATAGAGCCTATCATAAGCCTAAACCCAAGTACAAACCATACTTTCCCTACAGTAGAAGCGGG
>CAYJFU010000003.1:0-55777 GCA_964369445.1 uncultured Oscillospiraceae bacterium
GTTCGGTATGCCTGACAAGCTGTAGTAAATAATGACATCCGGTGTTTTTGTGGAAAGGGATATCTGCGTACTCTCGTTAAACACGCTGTCTGCCGATGTGGGGTCAGGCAACATTGTAACCGCCTGTATCTGCTCGGCAATGGTGTATTCAAAGGGGATGATGTCACTGGGGTGAATTCTGCTTGCCACCGTGCCTGTGGGGCGCAACTGCGCATATACGGTAAAGGCCTGTCCTGCCGCACCGGTTATCGCAATTCTGTCCGGCAGTTGGTATGTTACATCTACCGCCTCCAGCGTGCCGGTTTCGGAGTAGGTGTACTTTACCTCTCGGGTGGCATAATCATATTCCGTGAGCTGATCTTCGGTTGGCGGAGTTGCTACCGTACCCTGTACTGTATAGTAGTACAGCTGTGGAAGATCAACCTGCCTGTCGGCGGTGCGCTCGTAGGTAATGTAACGTGTTACGTCCTGCTGGGAGTCACGTGTTATGTAGTCCACGTCGACATCGATGTTGCTTTCGGTCTTAATGCGCTCTATCAGCGCGTTATCCGCCGCAACCGCCGCGTCATAGCTGTCTATTTTATCTATGTTGTCGGCGCTTATTAGTGAATATTCGCTCTCCGGCAGTGACAGGTAAAGTGTTGTGCCGGGAAGTTGCGTATCGTTTGGGTTTCTGTTTGCCACAAGTCGTGAAATATCTGCTTTTCCATAGATGTTGAACCTGAAGCTTGCTACATCCGATATTATTCTTTCTGATCCGAATTCCACTACAGAAACGGTGTAGAGTGTTACATACTCTCTGCTACCTACCTGTGCGGTAGTAAGCGTCGGCTGATTAGTGCTGGCGGCATAAAGCGTCCCGTTTACAACCTCGGCGGCACTGGAGGGTACTTCAAAAGTGTAATAAATTTTTGTACTGCCCTGCCAGTCTAGCGTTGGCTCTTGCAACGATATTACGGTATCAATGTTATACGCACGTGTCGGACTGTAGTCTGAGGAGGTTGCACCGTCTTTCACGCTGCTAATGGCAGGCTGTGGCGGCTGTGAAAAGGCCTGGTAAGTTATTGTCTCCTCTGATATGCTACTGATATCACCTTCTGCGTTTACCGATATTGCTTTTATCGTCGTCGTATCGGTTATTTTTATAGGTGACTGATATTGCGCCGACAATGTTGTTGGATCGTTGCCGTCGGTGGTGTAGTATACCGTTGTGCCGCTTGGTACAGTTATGCTCACACCATCGACATAGCTATTGCCGGTTGTGCGTATTACAGGTCGTGGCACACCGCCGCTTGTGGTAAGAGTCAACGTGTAAATGCCGGTTTCAAATGTTATGTCGCGATAGTTGTATTTTGTGATACCTGTGCCAAAGTTAACCCTTATCTCACCTGCGCCGAAGCCATATGCCGCTTGTGCTGTACCTCCGGTAAGCTCATTAAGCGATATACTGCCCTCTGCCTTGGTGCCGTCATCGGTATAGTTGACAATTTTACCGTTAAAATCAAAGTCGTATTCCTGATCAACACCGGCATTCGTTCCGCTTGTGGCATCAAAAGTTTTTGTGTTTACAAGTGGGTCGTTAAAGGCGGTTGCCAATTGAGCGGCTGTTATTTCAAATCGTGTTTCGTCACTTGCTACATAGGAAAATTCTGCGTCGTTACCTGTTTGAGGTATCTGCCTGACACGCAGGTCAAAACCACCACTTAAATTTGTCGAAATCGGGAATGTTGTACTCCAGCTTGTACCGCTATCCGTGCTGTATTGCACTGTTCCCTGATTGTGTGGTGCCGCTGTGCTTGTTATGTTATATACGGGGTTTTGGTTGTTGTCTGTCGTTATCGGTACCGCGGAGGGAGGTGGTTGTGGGGCGGTGATGGCCATGCCGGCATCGGCAGTGGCTTGTGCTAAATTAATTTGAAAGAACTTGGTTGTTGCAGCCTCCGGAGTACCTTCGTATACAGCTCGGTCTGTTATATTTATAGACTGTGTTTGTTGCACACCCGTTTTCTTTCCGTCATAAAGTAGGTCGTAGGTGAATGTAAATGTAGTGGTAGCGTTTAGGTCTATATTGATATCGTTTATAGTAGGTAAGGTAATGACATTGTTTGCAAAGGTGGGTGCAAGATGGTCAAAATCAGTATCACCCAAAGTCGGTTCAGCACTGACTAAGGCAAGGCTAAACTTGGTACCCCCTGCTGTTTCGTAAATGCCTTGTACCGCAGTGTCTAAAGGTATATACATTGGCTCTGCAAATGCAATAAGTGATTCACCTGAGGTTGCAATCCTATGGTGCTGATTACCCTCTTCCGTAGCAAGTCCGGACATCGCCGCACCGCTACTATCCAACGAAACAACGCTCGGTAATACAACCGTGACATCCACTGTTTCACTTTTCGTAATAGCGGAATCCGTTTCATGTGTCGCGGTCAGTTTAACGGCAAAAGACTTATTGCTTGCCGTAACAAAAGCAGTGGGTATTGTAAGTATACCTGTATCAGCATTAATTGACGGTCTATCGCCGGCGGCAAGCGCGCCTCCATCTAAATCATTGGTTGCCACATTTTCCAGCGACCACACATATTCAATTTCACCTGCGGTAAGATTATCGGTGTTGACCGTCGAGGTAAATGCATAGCTACTGCCTGCTTCAAGGTTAATAACATTTGATGCATCAGCGTCCACAGAAGTTGTAGGTACCTCGACACCGGTAATGCTCTGTGTACTGGACTCATTCACGGTCACTGTGTCGATAGTTTTAAACTTACCCCTAAGAGGTACAGTACCGCTTATAGTCCAGGAGTTGTTTGATCTGCCTTTTTGTGGTGTGTCAGCGGTAATAACAAGTGCGTCATTAGTGTTGTTGACCGCTAAGCTAAACCCCTCATTTTCCGGACTGACAAGCCATTTCAGCGCCACATTACCCAAAGTATCGCTGACACCGGTAACCCAAGCCGGATTACTGTTAAACCAGACTTGCAGGTCACCAATCGACGGAACTGTTGGAAATTCATCATGGTTAGTTATATTGTTTTCATTGTAATGAGTGCCGCCGTTTTCATAGGTTTCCGGCTTTGTAGTGTGCTTTAAATGCACATAGTAACCGGAAAGAGATGCTTGGTCACCAATTGATTCAATATGCAGATTACCTACAACACCGCCCTCATAGCCGTTGCCACCGTGCACTTTCCAAGCCGAACCCTGGTATTCATAAAAGTCATATGCGCCGGTTGATACATCTATAATACCGTTTGTCAGCGTTGCCGTAGCCTTTACTGTGGAGTTGATATCTATAAAGCCGATAACACCGCCCACATTTACATATTGGTATCCGGAGCCGGAGTAACCTGTAACGTCACCCTGCAACTGAAAGTTATCCATTGTTAGGATGGTTTCTGTATTATATTTTGTGCGACCCGCCACAAGACCGACGCTGGTATAGGCTCGCACATTCTGCGAAACTCCGGCATTTATGTTCATGTCGATGTACAGGCCGTCGATGTTTATGTTGCCCTCCATGTTACCGGTCAATATACCGGCACGGACAACTTTGTCAGTCCCTTCATTATATCTTCTAAAGTGTAGCGTGCTGCTCTCTTGGTTTCCGACTATGGCAACATTTTCTATAGTTGTATTTTTCAAGCTGTGTGTCAACAAACCAACATCCTGAACATCATTAGCATAAAAAACGTTGGGGATGTTACTACTATTTCTACCGTCGTAATCAGAGCCGTAATTTCCACCAATGTGAACATCACCCATAGCTACAACCATAAGGTTTTTTATTATGCTGTTGTCCAAACTACCAAACAAGCTTAAACCGGGGTGAGTGGTGCCAGGTTTGTTAACATCTTTATAAATTGTGAAGTCGTCCGGCAGGATAATTTTATACCCGTTGCCGTCAATAATGGAGTCATTAGTTTCAAATATAATAGGGCTGTAGCTAGCCACATGACCCACTTGAGCCGGCATTGTTATATCATTTAGCAGTACAATTTCCTTGTTTTTTATGCCATTATCCGATGTGTCAAGCAGGTCGGTAATTTCATCCCAACTGCTGACCTCCACTCGTGTCGTATTGGTAGGCGCCGCAGATACCTGCACATCAAACACACCGGCCGGTGCAAAGCTCAGTAGCATTACAGCAACAAGTAAAACTGATATTATTCTGCGTATTGATTTCATTGAAACCTCGTGTAAAGATGTTAGTTCTCGTACGGAAACATTGCCGTGACGTGTGCCGGAAACGGTTTGCTCTGCTTTTGGTATTCCGACTGTGCCGCCCTTATTATTCTGCTCATCGTTATGGTTGCACCCTCGCTTGCGGCAAGCAGTGCCGCGTTGACCGCGCAGTTTCTTATGCCGGCGCCGGACAGTTCAATGTGTTTTGCAAGCATTCCTGTGTTAAGTTCCTGTATCGGTGCCTCACTTGGGAAGATGTTGTCCCACAGGTGCTGACGCAGGTTTTCGTCCGGCATGGGAAAGTGTATCATAAAGCCGATGCGCCGTCTAAATGCGTCGTCGAAGTTTTGCAGTAGGTTGGTCGCAAGGATAATCGGGCCGTCGTAGCGCTCGGTGCGCTGTAGCAAATATGCTATCTCGGCGTTGGAGTGCTTGTCCTGTGAGTCTCCGGTGTCGGTTCTTCTGGAAAAAAGTGCGTCCGCCTCGTCAAAAAACAGTATGCAGTCGCAGTTTTTCGCCGCATCAAATACCCTGCCGATGTTTTTTTGTGTCTCGCCTATGTACTTACTTATAAGCTGTGATAAATCCACCCTGTAAAGGTCAAGTCCGAGTTCATTTGCCATCGCCGTTGCCGCAAGCGTCTTGCCTGTGCCCGACGCGCCGTAGAACAGCACCGTTATGCCTTTGCCGTAGGGGATTTTCGAGTCAAAGTTCCACTGTTCGTATACCATTTTGCGGTTGCTGATAAAATCGCATATCTCACGCAGTTGCTTTTTCTGCTGTATCGGCAGTATGACATCGTCAAGGTATTTGTTTGTAACCACCTTGTCGGCGCTGTCGCCGAGGTCGCCTGCGCACGCCGCTTTGAGGGTGTCGCTTATGGCGGTTTTGTCCTCCGCCCCCACCTTGCCGGCAAGCAGTTGTGCCGTAAAGTTTGTCTTTGCCTTGATAAGGCTTGCCATGTCTGCGCTGTACTTGCTTGCAAGGCCGGCTGTAAGCTCGTCGTCCTGTAGATCGAAAAGCGTTGCTATCGCCGTTTTACGCTGTGCGTATGTAAGTTCACCTATAGTGCGCTCCAGCACAATCGTGTTGTTTTGCAGTGTCGGCGCTGTGGTGTTTTCAGTAAAAAACAGTAGCGACAGACTGTCGGAAAGCTTTTTTATAAGCTGTGCGCCCTGTGTCGAATGGCTTATGCACACTATACTGCGGTACAGGCTTGCCGTTATGGCTATCTCATCCGCGTCATGCGCGCTCGCTGTCGCCGCGTCAACACACAGCAACGTACCACCGCCGCGCTCGGCAAGTCGTGTGAGCAAAAATGTTCTGCCACAGCCCTCGCGCCCTTTAAGTACCACCGCGCCGCGCGTGTCGTTTGCAAACACAGTGACGTTGCCGCAAAAGGTCTCGATGTCGGCAAGTATGTCCTGTGAGTGAAACAGCTCAGCCGGTGTTGGGAAGTATAGTGCCGCGCCGTCGACAAGGTCGCGCTCCCCTGCCAGTACAAACGCCCTCACCGAGCGCGAAAGTACGCCACCGTCTTTTTGCGGTGCGAATAAAAGGTGCAAACGCTCTCCTTTTATGTCACAGATGTCCACAAGCTCGTTTGCTGTCGGCAGCGGTTTGTACAGCCACAATCTCGCGGCGCAGACGCACAGCGCTATCGTCTCGTTTTGCGTCAGTGAAAATGTCGTTGCAATAAAACCGATGGGTGCTAAAAACTCGGCATTTTCCTCGCTATCCAGTATGTTTTTCAGCAAAATGGCGGCATCGCCACGCCCGGTCTCTACGCCCTCGCAGAGACTGAACACAGCTTGTTTGTAATCGTCAAAATTGCCGATGCCCTTCACGTTTGCCTTTACCTCTTATATGTGTATGCTTATTATGATTCCTCTTCGGGCGGCGCTTCCTCGTTGTCGCTCTCGACTGTGTCTGCCTTGCCCTTTACCTTTTTATAATAGGCGAAAATATCAATCTTTTGTGTGTCAAAAACCATGTTAATGCGATCAAAGAACATGTTTGACATGGAAGCTTTGCGGTAGATGATGCTGTTTAGCACCTCCATATCCTTTAAGTTTGTGTACTGTTCCCGCCGAAGTTCATTAATCTCTGACCTGTCCTCACTGCGCATGACCTCTGCAACCTTTGCTTTAAGTTCCAGATCGTGCGCAACCTTTTCCAGCCGTTCCTTTTGTTCGTGCTGTCTTTGCAAAAACGGCATGTTCTTACCCAGTGACTCAAGGTGTCTGCGGTGCGCATACGGTGCAACGGTTTTTTCCGTCCACGGCTTTGCGTCCTTTTTATAGAAGATTGACGCCGCGTCCTGTAGTCGCTTGGAGGAAAACGCCACATTCTCGTCCTGATTTTTCAACTGGTTTTTCATCGAGTCCTCCGACAGCTCCTTTTGATACTTGGATGCCGCCGTGTCGAGAATGGATGTCTTAATGTTTGCGAATATAAATGTCCTGTCGCGCCGTGAATCGTAACCAAACTGGATGGTGCCGAACATGTTGTCATACTTCATAAGCCTGTCACAGCCTAAAAAGCTATTTTCGTGCTGTGTCTGTTTGTAACCCTCGACCTCTTGATGCTCGGAAAAGTGACTTTTAACGATATGCGTCGGTGCTTGCAAGCGCATTAACGTCTCTTTATTTTTTTCTATTTGGACGTTAGCGTTACCCACCTGTCACCCCAACAATTTGTCTACTGTATAAATAATAGCAGAAAAAATTTATTTTTTCAACTGTACTTTAGGACAGTATTTGCAATTATTGCTCCCCGAGGTAGCTAACAGGCAGTGTCAATGGGTTAAGTCGACGGCTTTTTGACTAAGGACTAAGTTGGTATGACTAAGAGCTAAATGTATTATATGAGACGTTGACATTAATCACAACAGCACATCTATTTTCCCACGCTTTTCACAGCAATTTCGACAAAGTTTTAATATGTACTAAAAAAGTAGACATTAACGCTTGACTTTTGCTTGGAATGATTGTATACTAAAACCGTAGACATTGAGAGCAAGGCGGAAAACAAATGAGGATAACGCACGAGGCGGACTATGCCATCCGTATTGCAAGCTACCTGTCGTCGCAAAACGGCATCACAGGGGCAAAGCAAATAGCGCAAGATTGTGGCATAACGCTAAAGTTCGCGTTAAAGATTCTCCGCAAACTTGTCATTGCAAATGTCGTTTCTTCTCATAAAGGCGCGTGTGGCGGTTACGAGCTTGCCATTGCATCCAAAGACATTAGTTTTGGGCTTATAATCGAGTCGATAGACGGCCCTATCGAAATAAACCATTGTCTGGGTTGCGACTACGATTGCACACGTGTGAAGGATAAACAACTTTGCTTAATAAGAAAAAAGTTTCTTAATGTAAACCAATCTCTGAAAGAGGATTTATACGAACTCCGCATTGACGAGATTTAAATATTGTTCCCCCACTAAATAGCGGAAAATCTTGGCGGTAATTTTGCCGTATTTCGGCATCAAAAAACCTATTCCTTGCACTACGGACAAACCTACTCGTCTATCTATTGTCCATGATTTAATTGGGAGAGCAATGCAATAAAACAACAACAAAAGACAAAATTATTAAAGGAGAAATGTTATGAAAAAGTTTGTATGTTCTGTATGTGGTTATGTTCATGAAGGCGACGCTGCACCGGCATCATGTCCGCAGTGCAAAGTAAGCGGTGACAAATTTAACGAGCAGGGCGGCGACCTGACCTGGGCAGCAGAGCACGTTGTAGGCGTTGCACAGGGTAGCAGCGAGGACATCATGGTAGATCTTCGCGCCAACTTTGAGGGCGAATGTTGCGAGGTCGGCATGTATCTTGCTATGAGTCGTGTCGCACACCGCGAGGGTTATCCCGAAATAGGTCTTTACTGGGAAAAGGCCGCTTTTGAAGAGGCAGAGCACGCTTCCAAATTTGCTGAGTTACTGGGTGAAGTTGTCACCGATTCCACCAAAAAGAACCTCGAATTGCGCATCGCAGCCGAAAACGGCGCAACAGCCGGCAAGTTTGACCTTGCAAAGCGCGCAAAAGAGGCAAACCTCGATGCAATCCACGACACAGTGCACGAGATGGCAAAAGACGAGGCCCGCCACGGCAAAGCATTTGCAGGACTGCACGCAAGATACTTTGGTTAATTTCCTCCCGGCCAATTTTACTTAAGTCAAAACTACCGCCTCACTGTGGTGAGGCGGTAGTTTTTTTGCTACCGAAAAAACTGTCAGTCCACGAAAGGTGGCGTCATCCTTTGCAAATTCACCGCTATTCACATCGGTTTGTATCGGCACTATCCGTGGCGCACAGCTCCGGACCTGATATGAGATATTCATTCACCCATCTGGTTATTAATGCCGGATTGTTCATCCCTACACTTAACGCTAGCTCTTGATACGACACTTCTGTTGTTAAGCTAACTGCGGTTAGTCGTTTGATATCGGCTTGCGCCGACTACGAGAACGGCAGATTTGCGAAATAGCAACATTTTGCGATAACAAATAGGTAACACAAAGATAACATAAAGGTATTGCCATTTTCTGTAAATCTTGATATAATTGTTACACTGATAAGCCCTCTGAGAGGTATAAGCATGAGTAGGTTTTCTATTAAGCTAAAGCAAGAAAGACGCAGGAGACGCCTTACGCAAGAGGGTTTAGCAGACAAAACCCATGTAACTACACAATGCGTGAAAAACTGGGAAAAGGCGCGAAACTTCCCGAACAAAGACAACATCGCGCTTATTATAAATGCCCTCGAGATAAAATCAGCATACCTCATTCAGTTGTGGAGTTCTCAATTGTAGCTATTCCTTTTTTGGAAGAGTTGCAAGAGAACCCTTTTTCGCAAAAAAGGTTTCTTTTGCCCTCTCTTCCGATTACTGTAAATAGATGTAAGTAATTGGAAATATGTGGAAGTTAAGGTCGGGTGCTGTGCTCTTTCGTGGTAATGTGTCGCTAAATGTCTTTTTTAGGCTGTGTGCAGATATCCACCACGCTGTTGTGTGCAATATATAATAGTAAGCCACCTCGTGACCTCGATACCATTTGAGTTCCTCGGGTAAAGCCGTCGCCCCTCTTATAAACCGCTGTAGATCCTCGCGCCGTTTGCACACCATTTTTCCACCTCTGTTTTTGGTGCAGTTTAACAGACAAGTCAAGGGTAAAGCCGTTCCGGCTTTATGCCCCAAAACAAAACCGGCAGTGTGCACTCGTGCCCCCTGCCGGTTTTCTTTCGTGCCACGCGCCCCTGACGTGCCTGTTTTAAGGTTAGCAAAAAGAGGTGTAAAAATGATTAGTGCAAACTTAACAAACTCCATACGCAAAGCGGTTTATAAAAGAGATGACTACCTGTGCGCCCTGTGCGGTAGTCCGCGCGGTCTTCAAGTTCATCATGTGGTATCGAGGTCACAAGGTGGCACAAACTCCCTGCACAACCTTATAACTCTCTGTACCATCTGCCACGCGAACGCACACAACAACATGATGAATATCTGTCCCCACTCACATGAAGACATTCAGCAACACATTGTCGAATACCTCGCCGACTACTACCTCGAAGACTACACTCCCGACTGGCTACTCGAATAAGTAGCCTTTTTTATTGGTCGTGCTGTCGCACTCCATTTCCACAATTTCTGAAAGAGTGTTGAAAACCTTGTACATCATGCTGTATATTTTTAACAAATGAATACCACATGTTGAAACTGTAGGTTAGACGGAACGGTTAGCGCTGTTGACACAAAGCGGTGGGCGGTTTGCGTTCCCCCTTTAATCGCCCCCCACGCAAACCGCCTGTTTTTGGCTCGGGCACGGCGCAGTTTCGGGGGGGGGCTTAGGTGTGCGCCGTGCCCTCGGGTGCGCCACTGCGGTGGCGTGCGGTAGTTATTTAAAGCACCGCACGGCGGTGAGAGAAAGAGTTTATCCCCTACACTTAACGCTAGCTCTTGATACGACACTTCTGTTGTTAAGTACAATTCTACCATACTTGACTTTAATTAGAAAGTATATTTTTTATTCATTTTGGAACGTTTTATTCCCTCGTCACCAAATTCTTCGTATGCCTTTACCCATGTTTCAATTGATTATTGATCTGATACCCCATATTTTGTTGCTGAATATTTATATCCTCCCTTGCCATTTAAATACGCCTGAACTACTTCTTTTTTGACTTAAAAACTGTATTTCACCATAAAATACCGACCTCCCATTTGTTAGTTTTAGGTCTAACTTTTGGGGGTCGGTACCAACGTGGGGGGGGGTTATAATTGCCCTAATTGGATCTACTTCACAGCACTTAAAAGCGCTTCAACCTTATCGGTTTTTTCAAAAGAAATGTTTAACTCTTCGCGTCCCATATGGCCGTACGCGGCGAGGTTGCGGTAAATGGGCTTGCGCAGGTCGAGCTGGTTTATTATGCCGTCCGGCGAAAGGTCAAATACCTTGCTCACCGCTTGCTCTATGACGGCCTTATCAACAGTGTTTGTGCCAAACGTCTCGACGAGAACCGACACCGGCTGTACAACACCGATGGCATAAGCAAGTTGAACCTCGCATTTTTTTGCAAGCTTTGCCGCAACAATGTTCTTAGCGACGTAGCGTGCGGCGTATGCCGCCGAGCGGTCAACCTTAGTCGGGTCTTTGCCGGAAAATGCACCGCCACCGTGACGCGAGTAACCGCCGTAGGTGTCCACTATTATCTTTCTGCCGGTAAGACCGCTGTCGCCGTGAGGTCCACCCACGACAAAACGACCTGTGGGGTTGATGAATATTTTTGTTTCAGCATCCATCAGCTCTGCCGGAACGATGCTCCTTATAACTTCGCGCTCGATATCGGCACGCAGTTTGTCCATGCTGACATCTTCACTGTGTTGGCTGGAGATGACAACCGCCTCTACCCTTGTAGGCACGCCATCATCGTACTCGACGGTGACCTGACTTTTGCCGTCTGGGCGCAGATAGTCGAGTGTGCCGTTTTTGCGCACATCGGTAAGGCGCTTTGATAGCTTGTGTGCAAGCGAAATCGGCAAAGGCATAAGCTCTGGGGTCTCGTCGCACGCATAGCCGAACATCATTCCCTGATCGCCGGCACCGCCTGTGTTAACGCCCATAGCGATGTCGCAGGACTGCTCATCTATAGCGGTTAGCACTGCACAGGTGTTGCAGTCAAAGCCGTACTCTGAGTGATTGTAGCCGATGTCCTCAATGGTTTTGCGTGCTATTGTCGGGATGTCAATGTAGGTGTTGGTCGATATCTCACCCATAACCAGTACCATGCCGGTGGTGACAGCGCACTCACACGCGACACGGCTTTTGGGGTCGCCGGCAAGCATTGCGTCAAGCACTGCATCGGATATCTGGTCACATATTTTATCGGGATGTCCCTCTGTGACGCTTTCGGATGTAAAAAACTCTCTGTTCATTTGTTTTCTCCTGTACATTTATGGTATATTATTGATACCTTGAACCAGTGCACCATCTACACCAATCTCGGTAACCCATTCTTCACTTAAGCCCTCGTCGACGTAGATCTGCCCGGTGCGTGCATCAAGATAAAAAAGGAAGCGAGTATCTTGTCCTACCTGTGACATCGCATTTGTGACAAGCTCGTGAGAATCATTGTAAATGCCGGTGGCATCCACCCAACCCATAACGGCACTGATGCTATTGCGCAGGTTTGTATCCGCGGTACCCGAGGTATAACCGCCACCTGCCGCTCTATCATATGCTAAAACGGCAAATGTCGAGTTGTCAAATTGAGGCTCATTACCATGTGAACCATGTTGTCTATCGGTTCTCCAGTGCACCGCATACAGATCAGCCTGATGCTGGGTAGCTGACAAATCCGTCACCTCTACCGTTGTGGCGCGCATGAGGTTGGTGGCAATCTGTAGGTCGTTGGACTGCCTCGAGCGCTCAACGTACCTTATATACTGCGGCGCAAGCACGGCGGCAAGTACAGCGATTATCGCAACAACAATAATAAGCTCAACCAGTGTGAAACCGCTATTGTTGCGCTTTTTCATTTTCATAAATCAACTCCAATCTTTGTTTTGTAAATCAAAAAGGGTCTGCCTAACCGACAGACCTCTTTTTCTCATCTTTCGGCTTTTACCGCAGGATTTAGCACCTTACAATGTAGGTTGCCGGACATCACAGGGCCTGTTCCCTCCGTCGCTCTTAATAAGATTTATTAAATTGTAATTTTTACTGTACTAATTATAACATAAGATACAATGGCATGTCAAGACAGCCTGAGAAATATTTCACATTTGCGAATCTACAATAATCCCACCCTAACGCAACAATCCCTATCATATTTTTGGTCTGTCTAGGGCATCAGCGTTGGATAAACATTGTTAAATGGCCGAATTTTGCATGTAAGGCTTATATGGTAAGAATTCCACCGGCACAAAGTCGGAGGTCTCAACAAGCATATCCGTCAACAGTCCGACAACCGGCATGACAGGCGGCAGTTCGCCGACTGCGGCTCTTGTTTTTAGTCCTGCGCCATCCGCATCGGTGCGGTGCTCTATGTTGACCGTTAAGTCGGGATACTGCTACTGCATTTTAACCGGTGCGATACCCTCTGTCGTCGGAGCCTCGCTCGCCGGTGCCTGTGAGCAACCGAACATCAAAGTGCTGAGAAGGACAACTTTAAAGTAGACCTATTAACTTTTTCATATTTCCCCTGTTCGTGTTTGTTTGAGAATATGTTAACATCTGAAACGACGAGAATAAATATATTATTATACTTTTTGTGTTATTTATTCTTGTGGCGTTAAACAAATCACATCAATTTGTGGAAATACAAAATAGCATAAAAATTTGTGCGACTGATGATTTAGGTGTACTTGGTGGCAACCACAGCAAACACATGGATATTAATGTTAAAACAATACTAATGGCGAAAAGCTATTTATTATATCATTTAGGGTGGTTTAATTATCGCGGCTAGTCTTTAACCATTCACCTCTAGTGCAAAACAAACTCACCTGTTAAACTACCTCTTTAACCTCAACGGAAAAATAATAGATAATGCTTCCCCGGTCAAAGCCTGCCTCGACGCAGTAGGTGTATACATTCGGCGCGCTTGGGGTCATGAGCACCTCGTCGGTGAGAACGGTAAAACTGCTTGCATACTGCCCGTCACTGCGCGACACTTGTAGCGTCTCGGGCTGTTTTGAAAAGCTGAGAGCAATGGGGGTGTCAGGGGTGACATCGGTGATGATAAGGCGCAAATCCGGCGGTGAGACAGTCGGCTGTCGCACTATACGCGTCAAATAATTCCACTCATAACCCGCCAAAACGATGTTTGTCGTCGTGTAGCCGATACTGCCTTGAATTATGGGTAGTGAGTTTTCCGGCGGCATAACGCTGTCGATAGTTTCCTTTATAAGATAGGACATCAGCGCGGTTATTGCAATAAACGCCACGCACAGCACTGTTTTTGTTATCGTTTTTTTTCTAATCAACTTTGTTCTTCCTTCCGCGAGCACTTTTCACCGCCACGGTGAGCACCGATATGTCGGTCGGGTTAAGACCCGGTATTGCCGCCGCCTGCGCAATGCTGATCGGGCGGACACGTTGCAACTTTTCGCGTGCCTCCAGTGAAAGGTGTGTCACCGCATCGAATGCAAAGTCCGGCGGAATCGACAGCCTCTCGTCACGTTGCTGTTTTGCGATGCGCTGTTGCTGTTTTGCAATGTATCCCTCGTATTTTATGTCCGTCTCGACAAATTGCAGAACATCAAAGTCGAAATGCTGCTGTGGCAAAAATGGCAAAAGCATGTCTATGTTCACACCTGGTCTTTTTAGCAGATCCGCTGTGCGTGTTGCCGTTCGTACCTCGCCGACAACCTCGGGCAACTCGCGCGCCTGCACAGGTGTTATGTTTGTCGTTTTCAAAAGTTTAGTTAAACGCTCGGCCTCGTCTTGGCGCCCACAAACCGCATCCCATCTTTCCTGCTGTAACAGTCCGAGTTCGTGCGCTAGCGGACAAAGTCGGTGGTCGGCGTTGTCTTGGCGTAGTACAAGGCGATAGTCACTGCGCGCCGTCATCATACGGTAAGGCTCGTCGGTGCCACGAGTTACAAGGTCATCTATCAGACTGCCGATGTAACTTTGCGTTTTGGACAGCACCACATCGTCAAGCCCCTGTGCGTAACGCGCGGCATTAAGTCCGGCAATAAGCCCCTGTGCTGCCGCCTCCTCATAGCCGGAAGTGCCGTTAAACTGCCCTGCGCCGTAAAGTCCGGCAACAGCTTTAAATTGCAGACCGCCACCCAACTGCAAACTGTCGACACAGTCATACTCTATAGCGTAGGCGGGGCGCATTATCTCGACCTGCTCAAACCCTTTTATACTGCGATAAAACTCCAGTTGCACCTCCTCCGGCATAGAGGAAGACATGCCCTGCACGTACATTTCCTGCGTGTCAAGACCGCATGGCTCTATAAACATCTGATGTCGCTTTTTGTCGGCAAACCGTACCACCTTGTCCTCGATGGAGGGGCAATAGCGCGGCCCCGTGCCGACGATGTCGCCAGTGTAAAGCGGCGACAGGTGTAGGTTGCGGCGCAGTATGTCGTGCCCTGCTTCATCGGTGTAGGCGATGTAGCATCGGCGCAGATTAGAAAGGTTACCTGCCGTGGAGTAAGAAAACGTGTGGGGGTGCTCCTCACCGCGTTGGGTTTCGAGGTTTTCAAGGTCAAGGCTTTGTTTTTTCACCCTTGCAGGTGTACCGGTTTTAAATCGGCGCAGGGTGACACCGAGCGCCGCAAGGCTGTCGGACAGTAGGTTTGCCGCGTGCTGACCGTCCGGCCCGGACTCGTAGCTTGTCGCACCTGCAAATATACGTCCGCGCAGATATGTGCCGGTCGCTATAACGACCGCTTTGGTCCTGTATGTATTGCCGAACCTGTTGACAACGCCGCACACAGCGCCGTTTTCTGTCAAGATGTCGACAATTTCCGCCTGTTTTAGGTGTACGCCGTCCTGACGTTCAAGACGGTGTTTCATGTAAGCGCGGTAAGCGTCTCGGTCGGTCTGCACCCTCAGTGCCCTGACAGCCGCACCCTTACTCATGCCGAGCATACGAACCTGTAAAGCAGTGCTGTCCGCCGCAACACCCATCTCGCCACCCAGCGCATCCACCTCACGCACCAGTTGACTTTTTGCGGTGCCGCCGATTGCCGGATTGCACGGCATGTTGCCCACGGCATCCAGTGACAGCGTAAATACCGCCACGCGTACACCAAGTCGCGCCGCGGCAAGCGCCGCCTCTATGCCGGCATGACCGGCACCGATGACGACGACATCAAAGCTGTCTAGCGGTTTTGCGGTTTTAGGTGTGCTCATCTAAACAACTGCTACCGCTTCTATCTCAACTGCGGCTGCCTTTGGCAATGCCGCCACCTGTACACAACTGCGCGCCGGTGGGTTTTCGGGAAAAAAGCTCTCATAAACGCTGTTCATGTCCGCAAACTGTGACAGATCCTGCATAAACACCGTCACCTTGACGATGTCGGAAAGCTTTACCCCCTCGGATTTCAGTACCGCCTCAACGTTCAAAAGGCACTGACGCGTCTGTGCGCCGATATCCTGTCCGGCAAACTCGCCTGTTTCGGGGTTTATCGGCAGTTGTCCCGACGTAAAAATCATGTTGCCGGCGCGCACCGCTTGGGAATATGGCCCGATGGCAGAGGGTGCACAAGATGTGCTTATTATCTTTTTCATGATATCTCCGTTATTCTGTGTTGTTTTACGTAGCTATTCACCTTAAAACTACTACAGCTTCCCAACAGAAATTCCACCTGTCTTGGTTGTTATCATCGGGATACATATAGATGTTTCGGTTTTGCCATCGGCAAAATAAACAATCCGGTGGATTATTAAAAGGACAGCGCGTAGCGCACGAATCCTCCACCTTGGTAGGTGAATTTTCTGTTCGGTACTCTTGTGGCGTTTTTCAAGTTGAATAACCTTTAAGCGCTAAATTTATACAATGACTACCGGGTGTCAACTACTAAAAGCAGAGAAATATTTTTCGTTTGCTTCCCCCGCCGTCGACAAGGTAAAGCAAACGGAAATGTTTCCTTAAATTGTTGACACTGCTATATAAATATATAATAACAAAATTTTGTCGAAAAGGCAACCATAAAAATGCACCAACGCTAATTTGTTGTGGATGTTCACAATATTCTAACTAGCATTGGATGGATAAAAGTTTGTGTTTCTGCGCACACGATAGGCAATAATAACGAAATGGTCACACTTGCGAAAATCATTGTCAGATTGCACAAGGATTTGGTGTATTTTTTATAACTCCCACCAAAGCAGATACAATAAATAGTATCAAAATTGTTTTCATTTGCACTACAAATAAAACACTTGTGCTTTTTTTATTTTTTTGGTATAATTATCATTGGTTGTATAGTGTCAACAGTTTAAAGACGGCGAATATTTTTCGTTTATCTCCCCACACACCTTCGAGGGGATAAAAATGGGAACATTCCCGTAGGTTGGTAACATTGGTCGGTTTTTAATTTTCTACAAGGGTGCTTTTTGATAAAGATTTACGACAACTATTATGATATATGCTCGCAGTACAAGTTTTTACGGCTTGGCGGTTTTGTGCGCCATAATGGACTGGACTGCGACATGGTTGCTGCAGTGGCCGGAAATGGCTCTATCGGTACCACAAAAGACAGCGTTGCAGACTTTATGCTTAAAACTGCCGCACAAAAGGGTCTTTTATCACCAAAGCAGCCTGTTGTCGATTACTGTGTCGGCTCATTCGCGTCGGCACTTACGATTGCAGGTTTAAAAAACGGTCACGCGGTGCACATTGTCACGCCAACATCGGTCTCGATCGGTGACAGGGAAGCGCTCAAACGTTTGGGGGCGACGGTACATGCTGTCGACATGCACATGCCGGTATCGCTGACACAGTACGCGCAAAAGATAGCCGCATCGGTCAAGGGGTACTTTGTCGACTACATTAACAATGACGACAACCCGGAGTTTCACAGGAGATATACAGGACCGCAGATACTAAAGGCGACAGACGGCGCGACATTTGACTGCTTTATCACCGGTGTCTCAAGTGGCGGCACTATAAGCGGTACGGCAGAGTACATAAAAGCGTGGACAAACGGCATATCCGTCGTGGCGGTTCAACCCTTTGAAAGTCAGGTGCTGACAGGCGGTACGGCAGGCGCGCCGGGCAACTATAACCCATACATCGTCGACGAGGTGGTAAGCATAACTACCGGAGCGGCAAAAACTGTAAAACGCGAACTGCTTTACACCGACGGTTTGCCGGTCAGCCTTGCAGGTGGCGCGGCGGTAGCAGCGGCAAAGGAGATAGCCACCAGAGAGCAAAACCCAAAAAAGCGGTTTGTTATTGTGCTTTAGAGGAATTGCCTGCAAAAATTCTATCATATATCACAAAAATGTTTATCAATGAGCGAAAAATTGCTTGAGCTTTTTGTTTAATCTGACTATAATGTTACTCGTATTTTTCAAATCCTTTGTTTTTCAACCTCCCTCGTAACATTCGGTCTTTGTAAAATTTTTGCGCATATCTCGACAAACACAAAATTATTTGGTATACTGATATGTGACTTTGTAACTTAATAAAGTAAGTATGTCCGTATAACGGCTAAATAAATCAAAATGTTATTATTTAAGGAGCAACAGATGACAAAAATTTTTCGTAATATATTTATAACACTGACATTAGTTTCGGCTTTATTGCTCACCTCTTGCCGTGGTCCGCAGACTGTTATGACCATAGCAGACGTGGTAATCACGCCCGGTATATACCTGACGGCACAGCTTAACGCGTACTCCACCGTTTCGCAGGAATTTTATGGTTCACAGGATCTGTTAGAGGAGGTTTACGAGGACGGCAATACTGCTGAGGACGAGATAAACACCCTAACGCGCGAAAATCTAAACATGTACGTATATGCACTGAAAAATTTTGACGAAGCGGGGCATACTCTTACAGAGGAGCAACTCTCGTCTTTTGATCTGTACCACGAGTATGAGTTTGCATCAAGCGAGACATATCTTGCCGACAACGGCATCGGTCAGCAATCATATTACGATTACAACCTAGCGCTTTATAAAATAGGCGTTATGTTTGAAAACGAGTACCTCGGCGAGGGTGAGAGCGCCCCCACACAGCAGGAGCTTGCGGACTATATCGACGAGAATTATAAACGTGTCGAGTTTGTCGACGTACCGACGGTGACACCGGAGTACTCAACCCTTGAAGAGGAAGCATTGACCACTCAAAAGGATTTGGCTGAGGAGATGGCAGACGCTATCCGAGATGACGGTGACATAACCACGGTCGCGGGCGAGTTCTTACCGCAGGCATACGAGGCGGTCGGCAACACAACGTTTGATGCCGAAAACGTATCGGCGTATGTTCAAAATCAACTTGTTTCGGAGGAAAACACCTCTTTAAATTCCGAGCTTGCAACCCTCATAATGGGTCAGTCGGTGGGCACCGTTTCGACATTCGAGGACTGGGACGCGGTTGTCGTTTACAAGGTGCTTGACAACTATTCCGAGCTGAGCGAAGTCGAACAGGAACGTGACACCATGACATACGAGATTTTCTACGACACCTTCATTGAGGAAGTAGAGGCTGCAGGCGCTGAGTTCACCGCCGATATCGACAGCGGTGCTGTCAACTTCTACAGTCTCAAAAAGGTTGTGGCATAATGGCACAGGTCGTCATGCTCGCCTCAGGCAAGGGTGGCACCGGCAAAAGCACCGTCAGTGTTTTTTTGGGCGCCGCACTATGCTCTATAGGCAAAAGCACTCTATTAATAGAGCTTGACGACGGTTTGCGCAGTGTCGATGTCATTTCCGGTGTCAGCGGACAGACGGTTTACGATATCGACGATGTTATATCGGAACTTTGCCCCATAGAAAAAGCTGTTGTCGTCAGCGCGCAACAATACAACCTCAACATAATAAGCGCTCCATATAATAAAGGCAACATCACAAGCAAGGGTTTAGGTCGACTTATCGAAAACGTTTCGTTGTACTTCGACTTTATACTGATAGACACCGCCGCCGGGCTTGACAATCCGTTTTTAGCCGCGGCAAGTGTCGCCACCACGGCGATTATAGTCACGACACCCGACATTGTAGCCGTACGTGACGGCAAGATTGTCGCCACCGAACTACAAGATTTAGGTGTGGGCACTATAAAACTGATTCTCAACAAGGTTTTACTGCCGAGATACGGCAAAAACCCCATCGAAAACCTTGACGATTGCATCGACGGTGTCGGCGCACAACTGGTCGGTGCTGTACCAAACTCAGCAAACATCTACGGTTGCTCCTCAAACGGCAAGGCACTTCCAAACGACTCTCTTGAATGGGAGATATTTGTTAGAATTGCAAAACGACTTTGCGGTGTACATTGCCCGCTTGTCATTGAGCAAGGTTAATATATAAGTCTTTTAGGCAAATCAATTTATATCTTTGAGATATTAAATTCCAGTATAATTGTTGTAGTCCATCAAAAAATTCGTTCTTTTACATGAGTAGTTTGACAACGCAGTACAGCTGAAACATATTCAAAGCCGGACACATGATCACACATGACGGCACTATCTGCAACAAGCTAAAGGACTGCAACAAGCACCGCACAGCGGTAATATGCCACAGACAGAAAGGATAAAACATGAACATTGCGATGATTGCCTCGGACTCAAAAAAGGACTTAATGGTAGATTTCTGTATCGCTTACAGCGGTATACTGTCCAAGCACTCACTTGTTGCAACCGGCATAACAGGGAAGATGATAGAAGAAGAGTCAGGACTTTCGGTAAAAAGGATGTTGTCCGGACGCACAGGCGGCGACCAACAACTTGCAGCACGAATTTCATTTAACGAGATTGATTTGTTGCTTTTCTTCCGCGATCCACTCTCGCTTGCACCACCCAGCAATGCTGAGTGGAACATGCTCCGACTGTGCGATATGCACAACATACCGGTGGCAACCAATATCGCTACCGCCGAGGTGCTTTTACTCGGTCTGCAAAGAGGAGATCTTGACTGGAGAAACATCGTGAACCCCAGCCTGTAAAAAAGCATCTCTGAATGCTTTGAAAAGCGACACATAATCCCTTTACAGTTGCACAGCAAATAACATTTGTTTGTATCGACACTGTATGTGGCAATCATCTTCGATTCGGGTTACCGTGCCGTTTTGTGAAGCAAAGTGGCACGGTAACTATGTGAAAACACTCTTAATACAACATCATCAACCGCCGCATTGCCGGTTTCACTTAAGTTGATCTCACGGTAAGATATTCTTAGCGCATCATTGTAAATAGCACAGCTAAAAGGGATTAAAGATAACCTATTTAACACCAAGGCCGCAACGAAGTAATTTGTATCGCGGCGTCACACGGAGGAATATATGCAACGCGTTAACGCACCAAAAGGCACAAAGGACATACTGCCTGCCGACAGCTACAAGTGGCAGCACGTTGAGGAGATAGCACGAGGGATTTTTTCCGACTACGGCTATGCTGAGATACGCACACCTCACTTTGAGCACAGCGAAGTGTTCATGAAAGGCATCGGCGAGGGCACCGATGTCGTCGGCAAGGAGATGTACACGTTCGGCGACAAAAAAAATCGCAGTATGACACTGCGCCCTGAGGGCACCGCCGGTGTATGTCGTGCACTTATCGAGAGCGGTGCGCTCAGCGGCCCTCTACCGGTCAAGGCTTGCTATATGGGCAGCTTTTTCCGTTACGAACAGCCGCAGGACGGCCGCCAACGTGAGTTCCACCAGATAGGCGCGGAGATGTTCGGCACCAAGTCCGCGCTGTCCGATGCCGAGATGATAATTATGCTAACACGCCTTTTTGCGGCGCTTGGCATAAAGCAGACGGCACTTGAAGTGTCCAGCATCGGCTGTGCAACCTGCCGTCCTGTTTTTAAGGAGACGCTTATAAAGTTTCTGAGCGAGCACGAGGACAACTTGTGCCACGACTGCAAGGCGCGTATGCACCAAAACCCACTGCGCGTATTGGACTGCAAAAACGAAGGTTGCGGCGTCATCGTCAAGGACGCACCGTCTCCGCTATCCTGCCTGTGCGACGAGTGCGCTGAGCACTTTGATGCGCTAAAGGCGCACCTTGATGCTACCGGAACAACCTACACCATCAACGGACATCTTGTCCGCGGTCTTGACTACTACACACGCACCGTTTTCGAGCTTAAACATGCCGGCGCAGGCGCGGCAAAGACGCTTGCCGGCGGTGGACGTTATGACGGACTTGTAAAAACGCTGGGCGGAGCGGATGTCCCCGGCATCGGCTTTGCGCTTGGTGTCGAGCGGTTGATGTTGACACTTGCCGCCGAGGGTGTGGCGGAGGATATCACACCACCGCGCCCACTGCTTTACATCGCAGGTGCGGACGAGCGCGGCAATGGCGCATCGCTTGCCCTTGCAACAAAGTTACGTGACAGCGGACTTTTTGTGCTGTGCACCGCCGGTGATAAAGCGGTTAAAGCACAGCTAAAACAGGCACAGCGCGAAAACTGTGTGTACTGCACCGTCATAGGTGAAACGGAGATAGAGAGCGGTAACTTAACGCTTCGCAACATGCAAACAAAGGAAGAACACGCGATGAACATTAACGAAATCGCGCAATTTTTACAGCAGAGGGAACAACTTGATGGATAGTATGGGCACAATGCGTCGCACCCACTACAGCGACGAAATTAACAGCACGCTTATCGGCACCGACATGACGGTCGCCGGTTTTATCGCCAAGGTGCGCAACCTCGGCGCGATGATTTTTGCCGACCTACGCGACACGGCAGGTGTTGTGCAACTCAGTTTTGACGAGGCGACCGAGCAGGCGGTTTTTGAAAAGGCTAAGAGTCTGCGCACCGAGTTTTGCGTCATTGCAAAGGGCAAACTGCGCGAGCGTGAGAGCAAAAACAGCGCACTTGCGACCGGCGATGTCGAGCTGGAGGTGTGCGAGTTGAGCATTTTAAGCGAGGCGCAGACAACCCCCTTTGAGATAAAGGACGGCATAAATGTGCGCGATGACCTGCGGTTTACCTACCGCTATCTTGACCTGCGCCGTGACAAAGCACACGCGGCACTGCTACTTCGCCACAGGATAACAAAAATAACGCGTGACTATTTTGACGAGCACCGCTTTGTCGACGTCGAGACCCCTTGCATGGTGAAAAGCACGCCGGAGGGCGCGCGCGACTACCTCATACCCAGCCGCGTACAACAGGGCCGATTTTTTGCCCTGCCGCAAAGCCCACAGCTTTACAAGCAGATACTTATGCTGTCCGGCTTTGACAGGTACATGCAGATAGCGCGGTGTTTCCGCGACGAGGATCTGCGCGCCGAGCGTCAGCCGGAGTTTACACAGGTTGACCTTGAGATGGCTTTTTGCGATGAAAACGACATAATGAGCATATGCGAGGGTTACATCAAGACGCTGTGGCAACAGGTTCTGGGCTTGACGTTTGAGGGTGACTTTGTGCGTATGCCCTACGCCGAGGCGATGGACCGTTTCGGCAGTGACAAGCCGGACACACGCTTCGGTATGGAGCTGTGCGACGTTACTGACGTATTTAAGCAGACGGAGTTTGCGGTGTTCAAGTCGGCGATAGAGGCCGGCGGCAGTATACGGCTTATCAACGCAAAGAGTCTTGCCGACAAACTGACACGCAAGGCAGTGGACAAGCTGACCGATGTCGTCAAGACATACGGTGCAAAGGGTCTTGCCTTTACGCGCTTTGCCGAACAGACAACATCAAGCTTTGAGAAGTTCCTCACGCAGGAGGAGATAACCGCGCTACACGAGGCGGCAGACGCACAGAGTGGCGACGTTCTGCTTGTTGTGGCGGACGGCAACAACGACACGGTTTTTGCGGCACTCGGCGCTTTGCGCTGTCACATCGCCGAAAAGTTCGAGCTTTATAACAAACAAGATTTCAAGTTTTTATGGGTCACCGACTTTCCGCTGTTTGAGTACGACGAGGAAGAGGATCGCCTTGTTGCAAAGCACCATCCGTTTACAGCACCGCACGCAGACGATATAGCCACCCTCGAACAGTGTGGCAAACAGGCGCGCGCACGCGCTTACGATCTTGTCGTCAACGGCTATGAGCTGGGTGGTGGCTCGATACGTATCAACGATCCGGCACTGCAACAGCGTATGTTTGCACTGCTCGGCTTTACCGAACAGCGTATGCAGGAGAGTTTTGGATTTTTACTGGAGGCATACAAGTACGGCGCACCGCCCCACGGTGGTCTTGCGTTTGGGCTGGATAGGATATGTATGCTGCTTACCGGCACCGACAGCATCCGCGAGGTCATTGCATTTCCAAAAATGCAAAACAGCGGCGAGCTGATGACAGGTTGCCCCGATGTTGTTGAGCAAAAACAGTTAAAAGAGCTTTGTATTGCCACTGTTGAGGCTGAGAAATAAATACAAGATTAAAATGCTAATATCGTTACAAATAATACCCCCCGCCGATGGCGGGGGGTATTATTTGTAACGATTCCGAGATAGTGCCTTCAAGAGTTTAAACGAACAAGTACCTAGCAATATTTTGCCGGACAAGGCCAAGAAAACAATATCCCTATTTGAGAAACAAATTGCTTTTTAACTAGAAAAGACGGCACAAAATTTCCATCGGAAGATGTTGTGATTTTTAAGTTGTTTTGACCACGCGTGATAGGAATATAGTCAAACCGCTCTCAAAGCCATACAGCTAACTGTTAAATAGCATTAAACTTTGTTGGCAACAAACACGGTGCGCGGTTTTCAACGTTGACAAAGGACATTGAAAGCGGTATGACTACATTTAATTCAAATAGACAAACCTAAAAACCTCAAACCCGTCCTCTTTCCCTTTTAATGTGATGCCTTCTATCAGCTCAAACCCTGCTTTGTCTTGCAATTGCAGGGTTGTTTTTTTATCGACATACAACTCTCCGCCGGGCGCCGCTTGTTCAAGGCGCGCAGCTGTGTTAACCGTGTCGCCGATGAGCGTATAATCCATGCGCTGTGAGCACCCGATGTTGCCCACGACGGCAGGGCCGTAGGTTATGCCGACACCGACATCTATAATGTGACCGTATTTGTCCTTTATCTGCCGCGACAGCTCATTAGATCGCTTGACAATCTCTGCACCTGTTTTGACCGCCTTTAACGCACTGTCGGTCTGCGGTAGCGGTGCACCCCAAAACGCCATGGTGCAATCGCCGATGTACTTGTCAAGTGTGCCGTCGTTGCGAAAAACGCAGTCGCTGAAAACGCTGAGATACTTATTTATTATCTCAACGACCGTCTGTGGTGGCAATTTTTCCGCCAACGGTGTAAACCCTCTTATGTCGGCAAACAGCACCGCTACTTCCACCACCCTACCGCCGAGTTGCAGTGCCTCTTTGTCACCCTTTAACAGCTCATTGACTATCTGCGGCGCGACGTAACGCTTAAAGGTGCTGGAAATGCGCCTTTTTTCTATCAGTGCAAGTGAGTAGTTGACACCTGTGAAACCTATAAACATTACACCGAGGAAAAGCGGCAGGTAAAACACATGCATTATGTAGCCGAAATCAAACAGCAACACGCATGTCAGCACCCACACCGCCGACAGCGCTAAAAAGTAGATAAGAGCATACACAAACCGCCTTTTGTAAAGGAAGAGCGACGACAGCATAACGATAACCGCCACAATAATTGTCTGCAAAACCTGCGGTACATGGGTTTTTGTCGTGCCGGTTAGCAGTGCTGATATTGCGTTGGCTTGATACTCCACCCCGAACATCTTTTCAGAGGAGGATATGGGGGTTTGATAGTCATCCTGCAAACCGGGGGCATATGGGCCGATAAGCACTATTTTATCGGCAAAGTAACTGCTGTTTACCGTGCCGTCGATGATATCCGCAACCGAAACGCTGTCGTAATAAGCGCCCGGCTGTGACTGTTGCACGACGTACCACCGATGGCGAGCGTCGGTGGGCGGCTTTTCTATGTTCGGCATATCGTTTTGCTCGGCGTACATCTGTGCTATCACGCCGTTAAAGGACGACACAACCTCGCCGTCAACATCTATCTGCCATATGGCATGTCGCAACACACCGTCGCCGTCCAGCATGGCATTTACCTGACCGACCGCTGATGTGTTTGCCAGCTGTTCAAACGGTGGAAAGTAGTTTAGCACGGCATAGTCATCGACATAAAAGTCGTTGCCGACACCGGCAGTTAGTTCGGTGCCAAACTCGGCATAGGACGCAAAGACAAGGTTGTCGTACTGCTCGCTGACCTGCAACAGCATGTCGTCGTTGTCGCTCGGGGTGGGGAAAAGCATATCCAGTCCGATAACCGCAGGACGGCTGTTTTCGTCAGCATTTAGTGTGGCGATTGCCTGCGCAGTTATATCTCTGTCCCAAGGGTAGTTGCCAAGACGCTCCAGCGCAAGCTCATCTATACCTATTATGACAATTCGACTATCAGGTGTGCCATTTTGCTGATACAGCGCATCGGACAGGCTGTTTGACGTTGCACCAAACATACCTGTCATCATCACCACACTTGCCACAATGCCGGTAAGCAGTGCGACGCAAAGCCTGTAAAGCCAAATTTTCATCCTTTTGTGCACCTATTATGTATTAGTCATCGTCTCCATCGTCATCAATCTCGGGTGGGTCAGGGGTTTCCGCTACACCGTCGTCACCGTCGTCATCGTCAGTGACGGGCGGGAGTGGTGCGGGTGCAGGTTCCGGGGTGGGTTGTGGTGTCGTTTGCGGTTGTACCGTGGAAGTTACCGTCGACTGCCCGTCAGTCGATGGCTGTGTGGTGTTGTTAGTCTGTTGACCTGTGTTTGTGTCAGTGGCCGGTTGGGGTGTGCTTGCAGTCGTCTGGTCGCCTGTCGTTGCAGTTGTATTGTTATCCCCTGTTGCGCCGTTTTGCTGCGCTCCCGAACCACCTGTTGCTGTGGCACCGCTTGTGGTTTGCGCTTCTTCCTCCATCTCGTCTGTGTCGTGCTGTTGTGCGCTCGATGATGATGGTTGTTCGTCCGTCTGTTGTGTCGGTGTCAACTGTACATCGTCAACCAACTGCTGACGTTGCAAAAAGTCCATTGTTGATGGGGTAAAACTGTCGGGATCTATCGCGGTCACTTCGATGGACTGTGTGTTTTGTGCCGTTTCGGTTGTGACAATCACCCGTTGTCCGGCAGTTATAGTCACCGTGCTGTCGTCAGTGGTTTGTGGATTTTCCGTCACCACCTCGACTTCGCCGGTAAAAAGTCCTATCTCTTCGGTGCCGTCTGAGTTGTAAAAAACATATCCCGACGTGCCCCTGATACTTGTTACCGTTGTCGATGTCACTATGTCAAACAGCTCGTCGTCAGCAATCTTTTCCGTCACATTGAAATAAACTCCGCCACTGCGCAAATCAAGGCTAAGCATGTTGTCGGCGGTGTTGAAACCGCATTCACTCATCTCGTCTAGCTTTGCAAATTTTGTCTCGTCAAGATCCAGATATACATAACTTTGTTGCTTCGTAGTTATCGTATCGCCACTGTTAACCCTCATGTCTTCGGCAGCGATTAGCGTCTCACTTGCGCTGTTTGTCATAACGATGTCGCCAAACATCTGCTCTATGCGAATAACGGCGGCGATAACCTCATTACTGCGTGTGCCGAGCACCACAAGTGCTACACACACCGCAACAGCCGTCACAAGGGCAAGTATCTTTACGTATTTCGGCATGAAAACTCCTCACAACACATTTCTAAGCACTGTTAAGTTAAAATTAAAGAAATATCATAACACACTCAAAACACAGCTGTTTTTCTTGCCGATATTTTTTCATGTTACGCTAACAGGCTTGCTTCTATATATAATAATACACGAACATCCCGAAATATTGCAACAAAAAAATAATTTTTTTGTATTTTCACTTTACAAATACAACCAAATGTTGTAAACTGTAATTGTAAAACAGTGCGAGGTTTATTATGCTTGCAAAAACATTGAGAACACTGCGTAAGAAGCAGGGTATCACCCAACAGCATCTTGCCCAGCGGTTGTGTATTACACAGCAAGCGGTCTGCCGTTGGGAAAAAGGGATTACCACCCCCGACCCCACAACGCTTAAAAATATTGCCGACTGCCTTAGCGTCAGCGTTGATGTCCTGCTCGGCATATCTCAGCCTTTAGGGCGAGAACCGCTGTACAAACTGCCGATAATCGGCACGGTTAAGGCTGGCTACGGCGCCGATGCTTTCAGCGAACACCTCGGTGAGGAGCCTGCCTGTGTGACTAACCCAGACGATTATTTTTATCTGCTCGTCAAAGGTGACAGCATGGAACCACGCATTCACGACGGTGATTTGGCGCTGGTGCATCGCCAGTCGTCACTTGAAAGTGGCGACATAGGGGTTGTAATATTTGGCGACGGCGAGGGTACGCTAAAAAAGGTGATTTTCGAAAATCACAGTATGATACTGCACCCTTTGAATCCGGACTATCCCAAACAGGTTTTTAATGGTGAGTTGGCAGACGAGGTTTTTATTGTCGGCAGGGTCGTTGAGACAAAGACAAAGTGGTAATTTGGCTATTTTACAAGCTGACAACCTCCGAGATGGGTCACATGGCTCTGAATTTTGGGATTTTAAGAGACGTATATTTTTTAACGCTATGGTAATTTTATGACGGTAAACGACAAGCTGACAATCCTTGCGGACAGTGCTAAATATGATGTTGCCTGCACTAGCAGCGGTACAAGTCGCGACAACACATCGGGCGGCATAGGTACTGCGGCAATAGGCGGGATATGCCACTCCTTTTCCGCGGACGGGCGCTGCATCAGCCTGCTCAAGGTGCTACTCACCAACATATGTGTTTTTGATTGCAAGTACTGCGTTAACCGCTCGTCGAATGACATTCCGCGCGCCGCATTCACACCGCAGGAACTTGCGGAGCTTACGATACAATTTTACCGCCGCAACTATATCGAGGGGTTGTTTTTAAGCTCCGCTGTCATAAAAAACGCCGACCACACAACAGAGCTAATGATTGAAACACTGCAACTGCTACGCGAGGGGTACCGCTTTAACGGCTACATTCACGCCAAGGCGATACCCGGCACCGATGCAATGTTGCTGACGCGCCTGGGGCTGTTGGCGGACAGGCTTAGTGTAAACATAGAGATGCCCAGCGAGGCAAGCCTTGTCGCGCTTGCACCACAAAAATCCAAAATCTCGGTTCTTAAACCGATGGGGCATGTTACCGACACAATAACGCAGAACCGGCAGGAATTGCAGGTTTATAAACACGCACCCAAATTTGCGCCGGCCGGCCAGAGCACACAGATGATTATCGGCGCAAGCGGTGAGTCCGACCACCAGATATTGCACCTCAGTGAAGGCCTTTATAAGCGCTATGACCTCAAAAGGGTGTTCTTTTCGGCATACATTCCCGTTGCAGAACACGCATTGTTGCCGTCCACCGACACAAAACCACCGCTATTGCGCGAGCATCGCCTTTATCAGGCGGATTGGCTGATACGCTTTTACAACTTTACAGCGAGCGAAATACTGGCAGAGGGACAAAACTTCAACCCATATCTCGATCCAAAGTGCAACTGGGCAATTCAGAACATGCACCTTTTTCCGATGGATATCAACAAGTGCAGTTATGACATGCTGTTGAGGGTGCCAGGTATCGGCGTGCGCAGTGCACAGCGCATACGCAAGGCACGACGAAACACAAAACTAACGCTTAAGGATTTAAAGCGCATCGGTGTCGTGCTCAAAAGAGCGCAGTATTTTATTATATGCAACGACTACATGCCGGGGCTCGGCAACAGCCGTGAGAGCACCGTGCGCGCGCTTATCGACCCTAATGCACTTGGTTTTGGCAGTGAGCAACTGTCATTTTTACAAAGTCCGCAGGTGCAGTTTCTCACCGAGCAGGGTCACGGCGATGCTGCAAAAAAGCAACTGGAACAGGAGGTAATCAAGTGCCTGCAAGCAAAGATGTAATACTCGTGTACGACGGAACCTATTACGGTATGCTTTGTTGTTTTTATTACTGCGTCTACGCGCGCATGGTGCCGACTGCAATAGTGACTGAGGAGTGCTTTGAGCCGACACTGTTTGAAGAAGTGTACATCAACACCGATACCGAAAAGGCAAAAAAGGTGCAAGATTCGTTTGCACCCAAGATAAACGGGGAGGTACCGTCGCTTGTTCGCGATGTTTTTTTGTCCTGTTTAAAGGACAAGGAGCTGGCACTGCTGAAATTTTTGATGTTTGCATATAGGCAAGGGGCAAAGGCAATGGGTATGATATCACATCCTCTCCTTTCGCCACTGTTAGATGCCAAACGTCACCTTTTTAACGAGGTTCACCACTATAAAGGGTTTGTGCGCTTTGTGGACTATGACAGCGCGCTTGTTGCGCAAATTTCTCCAAAAAACTTTGTGCTCCCTTACCTTGAACAGCACTTTTGCAGTCGATACCGCAATGAAAATTTTATGATATACGACGACACCCACCGTTTTGCATTGATATATGAAAACGGGGTTGCCAATATAGCGCAGGTTGAGCAACTGCAAAAGCCGGAGCTCACTGCCGACGAGGCGGTTTATGAACAGCTGTGGAAGCAGTTTTACAACACTATAACCATAACGTCCCGCCGTAACGAAAAAAACCGCAGGAGCTTTATGCCCAAGCGGTTTTGGTCGCACCTCACCGAGATGAGTGATTGAAAGGAGGGTTGACACCCTTTACAAACAGTTGTTTTTCATACAGTTGTTTTTTATTTGGAGCGTCGCATTTTACAGTTATTATTGTAACGCATTTCGGACTGCCTTCCCCGAAGGCTGGGGAGGTAGTCCGAAATGAAACAAAAATTATACAATTTCATTTTAGGACACAGCACCGGAAAGCGTGCCATATTTGTGCAAATAATCTCCACCAGCACCCTAATCTATCAACGCGAGCGTCCTATCGGCAAGATCGGTGATGGAATTGCAGGTCTCATAAGCTATGCTTGTGTCAATTTGGTTGTTAAGCGGTTTTATAAAGTTTTCGGGCAGTTTTGCCGCGCCGTTTATCATACCGCAGATGGAACCTACCGTTGCGCCGTTGCAGTCGGTATCAAAACCTATCTGCACTGACAAGGCAATAGTTTTGACAAAGTCTTTTTCGCCATACATCAACGAAAAAATAATAACCTGCATGTTGGACAGTGCATGGCACCAATGGTGCAGATTATTTTCATCCCACCTTTTATGTATTCGCGCCTCTGCCTCTTCAAGACTTAATCCGTCGTTGTAGAAACCTTACACCTCTTTGACCGCTTCGGCGGTACGACAGTTTTCCGGTATGCATTTCAGCGCCATGTCAATAATAGCGTTGTAGTCGTCACAAACAGCGGCGCAGGATAGCATTGCCGCTATAAACATTTCTCCGTATATACCGTTTTTGTCCTGTGCTATCGCGGCATCCGCCCAAGCCATTTTTGCGCCTGTCCAAGGGTCTCCCGGGGTTATGTACCCAAACAGGTCCGCTCTTATCATTGCGCCTATCCACTCGCGGTAGGGGTTGCGCACCCTGCCGGACAGCGGTGGCAGATATCCTGACAGTATGTTGCGGTAACCTGCGCGCTCCGCCGTCATGCAGTGCGCCGCCGGTATAACATCAATCCAAAACAAACCTGCCTGCTGTGGTGTGAAGTCCTTGCCGAACTTTTCCACCACTTTAAGCGCCAACACGGTGTAATTTGTGTCGTCGTCCACCGGCATGCTGTTAACATTATTGCCCCACGCGACGTAGTCAAGGCCGTAAGACGTACGCCCGACCAACTTATCCTCAACGCCGTACTTTGCGCGCAACTCCTCACCGATGTCGGAGGTCATGTATCTCGACAGCGGATAGTTTCCCGTGTCCTTTGCAAAGTTTACGATTTTATCCTTTTTCCACGACTCGACGGGTTTGCCGAGCAGACATCCTGCCGCGCGCCCCTGCCAAGCTCCCAGTATTTTATCCTTTAGTGCCGCCTTGTCATAGTCCAATTTTATTGCAGACTTGCTCACAGCACTCACGTTGTAAATATCCTGTAAATCTGAGGGCTCGTTGTACGGAAAATCCGCGCGCACCGGCAGTTTATATATCTCGTCATAGATATCCAGCGCCATCTTTTCGCGTTGCATGGCATCCTTGCAGTCAATCGCCTCTTGAATCTTATTTTTCAAGTGTGAGATGTCCTTCCCCTCCTCCTCGGCTTGAGAAAGTTCGAATTGCAGACCGTCGCCCTCAATGAAAAGCATAACCATAATGTTGTTCATTAAATCTTCCATAACAGCTCCTTGTAAATGTTTTACTAAAACTGTTAACATTATAAATCTTTTTTGTACTAATGTCAATATCATTATGCAAAATTGTCAAAAAAAGCTTTTTTTGAATTCATTTATGTACATTTTGCTAATTTGCTTGCAATGCAAACGGCTTAACCATGGCATGTTTTCTCGTAAATTATACGAATCTCTATAGTGTTTTGGAGTGCACCCCCACCACCGGTAGGAACACACTCCAAAATGGAATCGAAATTATACCACTATACTTTGCATCAACTACTCAAAGCTTGAACACTGTCGCTCACTGTCTCGTGAAGTACGACGCTTATCAATATGCGCTCGTTATTTCTGTCAACGACGACCTCTACGGTTTGCCCTGCCGTTGCGTTTTCAATCTCCTGCAACAATTCATCGTTGGTCGTAATGGTTTTGCCGTTAAACTCTACAATCCTGTCACCGACCTGTATGCCGGCTAAATGCGCATTGCCACCCTCGGTGACGTTTTGAATATATACCCCAAGGTCGTCAACACGGTACATCATCGCTGTTGTCTCATCACCTATCTCGATAAGCCCAACCCCCAGTGAAAAGCGTCCTTGCACGTAACCTACATCAATTATGTCCTCCACAACTTCAACCGCGATGTCAATCGGTATCGCAAAACCGATGCCCTCTATCTCGGTGCCGGTGGACTTTGCGTTGACGATTGCAACAAGCTCTCCGTCCTCATTAAACAAACCACCGCCGGAATTGCCGGGGTTTATTGCAGCATTTGTCTGCAACAGTGTCATCGTCTCACCCTCAATGGTTATCTCGCGGGACAGCGCACTTACGATACCGTCTGACACGGTGCCGCCAAGCTCGCCCAGCGGATTACCTATCGCCATAACATAATCGCCTATAGCAAGTTGCGCCGATGAGCCTATCTCTGCGGCATAAAGCCCGTTGGCATTAATTTTTAGCACCGCAAGGTCCGTCTCGGCATCAGAGCCGACTAGTTCGGCGGTGTACTCTTCGCCGTTTATCGTCTTGACGGTGATGCTTGTTGCGCCATCAATGACATGGTGGTTGGTGATGATGTAGCCGTCCTCGCTGATGATAACGCCGCTACCGGCGCCGGTGCTAACGTAACTTTGAAAAAGTTGACCGCCCGTTACAACCTCGGTTGTAATCTCCACTACAGAGGGTTGCGCCTTTTGCGCAATGCCCGAAACCGAGAGTTGCCCGTCGGTGCCGTCGGTGGAGCTTAACAGCTCATAGCCTGTGTCTGCCGCCTGCTTTTGCACCGCAACATCACCGCCATTGATGCTGTCATAGAGCAGACTGCCGCCAAAACCGCTTGCGGTGCCTACCATTGCCACCGCAAGTAGCATTGCTACACCTTTAACATGTTTTTTACCGTTGCCCTGTTTTTTCGGCTCGGGTGTAGGCTGCACTTCGCGTATAACATTGTACGCGTTATCACCAAAATCATTATTGTAATACATACGTTTACTCCCTTAAATGTTATTGCTGTTTACCTCTTGATGCAATGATATAGCTTCAACCTTAAATGGAGTTAAAAATTTAAATTTTTTTAAAAAAAATAAGTGGGGACGATCACGTTGACCGTCCCCACCATAGTACATCGCTTGTTTTTACTTCTTGTACCCACATTTCGGACACACACCATCCACCATCGCTATGCCGCACAGTGGACATCTGTCGATATCGTTTTTGGTAACAAACTCCTCACTCGCCTCGTTTACACCGCTTGTGAATGTCAGTTTTGCGATGTTGAGCTTGTCCTTCAGTAGGTCGTAGACAATTTTTATCATGCCTTCAACCGTCATTGTCTCTTTGGTCACGACAAGGCGACAGTCAGGGTACGCGGTGGCAAGTTCCGTTTTAAACGCCACGCCTTTCATTTGATTTTGCGGTGTGCCGTCCTTGATGCCTGTGTCCTCATAAACTTTTAGTATGGCAGGCAGTAACGGGTCGTCCTCACGCAGTACAAGCGCATGGTCAAAGTTTTTGAGCAGATCCCACGCGGTTTTTTGAATCTCATTGCAGGGGAACACCATGTTAACCCCGGTGTTGACACTGTCCTCGACCTCAATTGTCAGTATTCCGGTGTGACCGTGCAGATACTGCGCCTCCCCTTTAAATCCGTAAAATCTATGAGCGTATTGTAAATCCAGTTTTGTGATGCTTCTCATGGTAAACCTCCAAAGTATAATTGTTTAAGAGTTACTGTATATATTAGTTAAAATATTCAGTATTTATTAAACATTCCGATAATTTTATTTTACAATATGCATAGTTTATTGTCAATTACTAAAATTAATAAAAAATAATAATAATTTTAGTTTAATATCACCGTGTAAAATTGTTTCTTAATTGTCCTTGCGATATTTAGGTATCCAATACCCGTTTTACAGGTTGACATTTTTGTAGGACAACTCGGCCCCAAGTGAAGCTTTTCTCTTTTTGTTGTCGCTATTCAGTGTCGACAACTTAGTGAACCCCCTCCTATACTTCCCCTCGACGGCGGCTGGGGGAAACAAACGAAAAAGTATTTATCTACTTTAAGTTGTTGTCATTGTATTGCTTTGTTCGACGCATAATACAATTTTACAAAAAAATACTCAAAATTCGTCGATTTGCTATTGACAAACGCCGCATTACGTGGTATACTTTCTGAGCACGTTAAGCTTGTGTAGCTCAGCTGGTAGAGCAGCTGATTTGTAATCAGCAGGTCGGGGGTTCGAATCCGTCCACAAGCTCCAAAGTGTGGGAGAATTCCCGAGCGGCCAAAGGGGGCAGACTGTAAATCTGTTGTCTACGACTTCGGTGGTTCGAATCCACCTTCTCCCACCAAAAAATCCAATCGGCTTGTCCGGTTGGATTTTTACTTATATACAATTTGCTCTTCACAATAACACTAAATCACAGCAAGATACGAAAAAAATATTTGTCTGTACGGTGTTGTTAGCACCAGTCTCATAAAATCATTCTTCCCAAAAAGTCAGGTGTAAATATGAATGAAAGTATTTTAATGAACACTTATAAAAAATTTACATTGGCAATCATTACACTTATTTCACTTTCGATTGTACTTGTCGGTTGCAGCTCTCAGGCATCACTGCCACCCGACAACACCGCGACAAGCGGTACCGTGCACTTTGAGGCGGTATCAGCGCCGTGGTTTTCCTTTATGTCAATTGACTTTAGGGATGCCGGTTTTGAAGCGGCGGTGCGGCGACAACTGGCTAAACCTGAGGGCAGCATAACCCTTTCCGATGTGCAAACCGTAACGGAGCTGTCGCTCACAGCCGAGGACGACATTGCCAATCTGTCGGACATATCCCATTTTTCCGAGCTTACATCACTCCATATACAGGATTTAAGCTTTGATAACCTCGAGTTTTTGCGCCACCTGCCTTACATTGAATATCTGACCATAGAACGCGTGGAAAAATCCGACGGTGAAGTGTCACTCGGGGATTATTCCGCGTTGAGCTCCCTTTACTTTTTAGAGGATTTAAAGATAAGCGGCATACCGTTCACCGACCTGTCGGTTTTAAGTGACAGCGCACTTTTTAGGCTGTTTTTGTACGACACCGAAACGGTGGATTTAACACCACTTGCAGCGATGCGCTACTCGCTGTATGAACTGGAAATCACGCACAGTGCCCTCACCGATATTGCGCCGCTTGCGACCCACAAGGAGTTAAGCAACCTTAATATCACTGCCACCGCGGTCAGCGACCTGTCGGTGCTGTCACAGCTTCCCTCTCTTGTGGTTTTAAATATATCCGACACTCCTGTCACCGACGTCAGCATTTTGCAAAACCTGCCTGCCCTCACATCATTTACCGCCGAGGGCTGTGATATTTAATTCTTTCTAAGCTCTACTATAAAACACACCCCTTTTAAGAGGTGTGTTTCAAAACGCGTCAAAGTGTGGTTGACTATATAAGTCTACCCACCACCGTCGCGACATTTTCCTTGACCTTTTTACCGTTTTCGTCGATATAAAACGCCACGTTCGGCGATAGTTGTCCGTCAGGGGATACGGTATAGATGCCGAGGTCGGACACAAACACTTCGGCAGAGCTAACGGCTATGTCCGCCGCCTGCTGAGGGGTGTTTTCCTGCGCTGTGGCAGCGGTATAAACCCTGTCCACCATGTCGGCCTCGACAAACCTGTTGTCGCTTAACAGATATGCAATCGGCTCACTTGCGGCATAGTAAAGCTGTAGCATATCATCCTTTGCATCTTTGAGCATTGCCGTCTGTAGCGGTTTGCGGTCAAAGTAAACCTGTCTGTCCTCCAACGTGACGACATAGCCTGTTATGCTCGGCGTGGCGGTTTCCTGCTCGCTCGCGACGATGAAAATCGTAAATGTGCACAGCACCAATATCGACAGTATCCTTACAATCTTCATACCACACGCTCCACCGTTACAAGTTCGGCGTGCCAAGGGGCGGCAAGCATCTGTTGCGTGTCGTATTCATGCGCCGCTACCTCGAGGCTGTAGCCATCAATATCGGCATCATACTGAAGCGCTGTGCCGTCGTAAAAGACATTGTAGCCGTCACGTTGCAACTTGACATACACAAGTGCCTTGCCGAGGTCGCAAAACCGCGTAGTACTGCTGACCGATGGTGTTGACGGCGGCGGCACGGTCGGCTGTGTCGGTGTTTCCTCCTGCGGTGGTTGTGTTTCGTCCTGAGGCTGTTCGAGGACATCTTGCGGCTGTGGATCGGGGGTTTGCGCCTGCTCTAAATCGGGCGATTGAACCGTTTGCACCTCCTGACGCACACCCCAAAGCAGGTAGACACCGTAAAGTGCCCCCGCTACCAATATGAGTGCAAAAAAACGTCTGTACAAACCGTGCTCCAATGTTATGTTGTCGAATGATTTTCCGGGTTACTCACCCGACCGATGGTTATCCCTGCCCCCCTGTCTGGTGGCGGGGGGGGCTAGGCGAAAAAATATTCGCCTGTTTTTACGGTGAATATGCTTTCACCTGAACCTTACCCTTTTGTGTCAGCACGTAACCGCTCAGCGCGTGCATCACAAAACCTTTGCTCTCTAGTGAAAAAAGTATGCCGTTTACCTGCGCCGGCTTTATCCCTGTCTCCTGTGCGATTATTCCCGACTGCAAAGCGCCCTGTGCCACACATTTAAGCACCTCGCTGTGTTGCGGTGACAGCTGTGCGCTTTCTTTTTGCGTTTGACACTCGTCGGGTTTAGGTGCGGCGGTTTTGCAATTGACATTCAGTGTGAGTTGTTGCGGCTGTAACATCGTTTCCGTATCGCCATCGTAAAAACGCAAGATTTGCTGAGGTTCCGAAACCTCCTGTGCACCTTGTTCTGTCAGCTGCTGAGTACCACTGTACTTGTTGTACCTGTAGTCCTGTTCCGGCAGTGTGAAAAGTTTGCGCCCTGCCTCTTTTGCGTGGCGCGCTGTGTTCAAACTGCCACTTTCGACATTCGCCTCGCCCACAACGGTCGCCCGGCACAGTCCGGCTATTATCCGGTTGCGCTGTAAAAACGTAAATGACCGGTAGCGCTCGTCGGGTGGGTACTCGCTCACGACAAGTCCGTGCTTTGCGATATTGCGTTGCAGGGTCCTATTGGCAGCAGGATATGTGATGTTATGCCCTGTGCCAAGCACCGCCACGGTCGGAAAGCCTATATCCAATGCCCCTAAATGTGCCGCTGTGTCGATGCCTGACGCAAGCCCCGACACCGTCACTAAGCCCCGCCTTGACAGCTGTTGTGCCAGTGTCACCGCCTGTTTAAAGCCTGCCGACGACGGTCGACGTGTACCGACGAGCGCCACGAGTCGCGGATGCTTTAGCAAGCCGACATCACCTGCGGTAAACAGCACGACTGGGGGGCACTCCACCTCGAGTAACAGTTTGGGATACCGCTCGTCCTCAAAGGTTATTATATCCACACCACTGCGCTCGCACTGATTTTGGACGTGCTGTAAGCTTGACACGGCAAGGTTTTGTGCATTTTTACGCTGCACCGGCGATAATTTACACTGCATCAACCACTCGGCATCGGCAATGTGGTCCGGCCTTGTCATTATTTTTTTAACTTTTGCGGTGTTTATACCTAAAACCGCTTGTAACCACAAAAAATCTAGTACTCGCATAATCTGACCGCCTTGATGTTTTCATCATTTCTGCGCACAAGACCGTAAAACCTGCCCTCGCACATGACGCGGTACACCCCCGGCTCTGCCTCGACAAGCTGTGTCAAACCGTTTTGTAGCCGCTGCAGTTGCAGTGGCGTTACCTCTAACATAGGCACCGTCAAAAATGCGCTTTCCACCGACAAAAGCGTTGCTTGCCTCTCTTCACACCTTTCAATCTCCTCCACCGTATGCGACTGCGACAGGTCAAATGCGCCTGCCTCAGTGCGGCGCAGATCGGCAAGTGTGGCAAGACTACCGCAGTGGGTTGCAATGTCCTCGGCGAGCGTTCTGACGTAACTGCCCTCCGAACACTTTATGTCAAGCGTCGCCACCTCACCGTCGTAGTTTAGCAGTACAAGCTGGTGTATCGTTACCTGTCGTGGCGGCACGTCCACCTGTCTGCCGGCGCGCGCCGACTTGTAAAGCGGCACACCGTCCACCTTAATGGCACTGTACATGGGTGGTATCTGTGTTATTTCGCCGATAAAGGAGTTTATTGCCTTTTGCAACTGCTCCTTTGTCGGCAGTATTTCGGTGCTGTTTATGACTTCCCCTGTCACGTCGCCGGTGTCGGTTTGCACACCAAACTTCACCGTCGCGGTATACCGTTTGTCCTTGCAGGGCAGATGACTTATAAACCTTGTTGCATGACCTAAAAAAACACACAGTACACCGGTAGCCATTGGGTCCAGTGTGCCTGTGTGACCTATCTTTTTTGTGCCGTAAAGGCGGCGAAGTTTTGCCACGACGTCAAAGGAAGTCCACGTCGTCGGCTTATCCACCACAACAATACCGCTTTTCATATCCATAAAATTCTCTGTCTATTATTTATAATTTTTCTTTCACTGCCGACTTGCACAAACATCTGATGTGTTTTGGATTACTACCCCCGCCGGTGGCGGGGGTAGTAATCCAATTGTCTTTGTGCAGGTAACAACAAAAAATGACTACTGTTCTTCTTCCTGTGCATCCATCTCAAACAGCGCGCGGTTTGCCTCGCGTAGAAGGGCCGCAAGCACGTTTTCCTCACTTCCGATAACTTCACAGCCGGCGGCGCGCTTGTGTCCACCGCCACCCAGACGCTTTGCTATCTCGCTTGCATCGACAACGTCGGTTGAACGTATCGATACTTTATATGAACCCTCGGGCAGTTGGCGCATCGTTATGCCAATATCCACACCCTCAATCATGCGCGGTATGGCGGTTATACCTTCAAGATCCGTCTCTTCGATGTTCATACTCTCTATCTGCTCACGCGTTATACAGATAACCGCAACGCGCTCGTCGTAATAGTATTTCAGCGACGCCAGCGCCTTGCGCTCTATCTCGATGCGTCGCTTGCTCTTGCTTTCAAACAGTAGCTGATTTAATCTTGCCGTCTCGGCGCCCTTTTCTATGCAGTGTGCCGCACACATGTGTGTGTCAATGTTGGTGTTTGCAAACCTAAAACAGCCGGTATCGGTCGCAATGCCGGTGTAGATGCAGTTGGCTATAAGCGGTGTAAATTCTACGCCTGTCAGCTCGACAAGCTCGTAGATCATCTGTGCCGTTGCGGCGGCGTGCTCGTCCAGCCACAACCTGTCCGCAAATCCGGTATTGGAGGGGTGGTGGTCGATGGCAAGATCGACATGTCCTGTGTACTTTGCCGCCTCCTCGCCGAGCAGTTGTACGCCGGCAACGTCCACTGTCACTACAAACTGCGGCTCAAATTCGTCCGCAAAAATTTCCGGCCTCATGTACTCATATCGTGGGTGCACCGCATCGGCGCAAAACAGTGAAACCGTCTTGCCCATCGCCCTGAGCGTATGCATAAGTGCAAAGCCTGAACCTAGGGTATCGCCGTCCGGATTTTTGTGAGAAACTATAAGTATATTGTCATGTTCCGTCAATAAATTTACAACTTCTGGAGCCTGTATTCTCTCACTCAAAGTTAATCCTCCGATTGTTGCTCTTTTGGTGTATTACTATTTAACAGGTCGTTTATTCGCTGTGCATATGCCGCCCCCTCATCTAAAACGAACAGCAAAGCAGGCGATTTGCGCAAAGACATTTTGGAAAAAATCTCGCTGCGCAGGTGACCCGATGCGCCTTTAAGCGCCTTTATAATCTCTTGTGCATCACCGGTCAATATGCTAACATACACCTTACAGTATGACAAATCCTGTGTAAGGCTGACGCGGGTAACCGTTATAAAACTATCCTTTATAAGCGGATTTTTAAGGTTAGGTATGAGCGCTGTCAACAACCTGTGTATATCGGCATTCATGCGCTCGTGGTGTTTGTTGACCTTCATGTTCACCTCGTTACTCGGTGTATTCCTCCATAACAAAGGCCTCAAATATGTCGCCTTCTTTTATGTCGCTGTACTTTACAAGACCGATACCGCACTCGTAGCCGGTGGCGACCTCTTTCACGTCCTCTTTAAAGCGGCGCAGTGAGTCGATGTCGTCCTCACATATGACGATGCCGTCGCGTACAAGTCTTATCTGGCTGCTACGTGTAACTTTACCGTCCAGTACGTAGCAACCGGCAATGGTACCTGCCGAGGAAATTTTATAGACCTGACGCACTTCAATACGTCCGAGTTGCAGCTCGCGGAATTTAGGTGCAAGCATACCTTTCATAGCGGCCTTTACGTCCTCAATGGCATCGTAAATGACGCGGTAGGAGCGGATTTCAATGTCACTTGCATCGGCATCTGCCTTTGCCACGGGGTCGGGGCGGACATTAAAGCCGATGATGATACCGCCGCTTGCACCGGCAAGCATGACATCGCTCTTGCTTATAGCGCCGACACCTGCGTGAATAACCCTCACGCGAACCTCTTCGTTCGTAAGCTTTTCAAGGCTTTGGCGCACCGCTTCGGCACTGCCTTGCACGTCCGCTTTGACGATGATGGGCAGTTCTTTGACTTCGCCGCTAGCTATATGACTAAACAGGTTGTCGAGCGTTACCTTTTGAACGCTGCTCCACTGCTCCTGTTTTATGGTGTGTACACGTTTTTCGGCAAGTTCTCTTGCAAGGCGCTCGTCCTCGACTGCCTCAAAGGTATCGCCTGCCGAGGGCACCTCCGTCAAACCGGTTATCTCCACCGGTGTCGACGGACCTGCGCTGTCCAGAATATTGTCGTCCGCGTCCCTCATGACACGCACACGACCCACAGCAGTGCCGGCAATGATTATATCGCCCTTGTTAAGCGTTCCGTTTTGTACAAGCAGTGTCGCCACTGTGCCCTGACCTTTGTCAAGACGCGCCTCGACAACGGTACCCTTGGCACGTCGTGTCGGGTTTGCACGCAGTTCCTTGACATCGGCTATAAGCGTTACCGTTTCCAGCAGGTTGTCAAGACCCTCGCCGGTTTTGGCGGACACATCACAGCAGATGACATCGCCGCCCCATTCCTCCGGCACAATCTCGTGCTCGGTGAGTTCCTGACGCACACGCGCCGGATTTGCCTCGGGTTTATCTATCTTGTTAACAGCAACGATGATGGACACGTTTGCCGCCTTTGCATGGTTGATTGCTTCGACCGTCTGCGGCATGATGCCGTCGTCCGCCGCCACAACAAGTATCGCTATATCGGTGACACTCGCGCCCCTGGCACGCATACTGGTGAACGCTTCATGTCCCGGTGTGTCTAAGAATGTTATCTTACTACCGTGCCTGTCCACCTGATAAGCACCAATGTGCTGTGTTATACCGCCGGCCTCACCGTCGGTGACGCTTGTTTTGCGGATGGCATCAAGTATGCTGGTTTTACCGTGGTCAACGTGACCCATAACAACGACGATGGGGCAACGTGACTCGGTGTTGAGAGAGTCGTCGTCCTGCTCGGTAAACAGGCGCTCTTCTATTGTGAGCTGTACCTCATGTTCCACCTTTGCACCCAGTTCCTGTGCAACGATGCTTGCAGTGTCAAAGTCTATAACCTCCGACATGGAGGCCATGATACCAAGACCCATCAACTTTTTTATGACTTCGCTAGCCGTCACTTTTAAACGCGTGGCAAGCTCTGCAACGGAAATCTCGTCGGGTATGGATATTTTAAGCTGTGCACGGCGCGCCTTTTCCAGCTGCATACGCTGTAAGCGCTCCGATTCCGTCTCGCGTTTTTTGCCCGGGCCGCCGTGACGGTTACCGTGTTTGCCGCCCTTTGCAAACTTCTGTTTGTTAAGGCCGGATTGCTGGTCGTGCTTACGCTTGTTAGGCTGTTGCGTTTTGCCCGCCATCTCGTCGTATCGGTCGTTAAACTTGTCAAGGTTGACATCGACGGTACGCGTATTAATGGTGACGGTCGCCGCCGTTCTTCCGATAACCTCAACAACCGGTTCGTTGCCGGTGCGCTCCAGTTTTTGCATCTTGGGACGCTGTTGTTTTTGTTGTTTTTTGTTTTTGTCGTTTTGCGGTTGTTGCTCCGTCTTGTCCGGCTCTACCGGTTTTGCCTGTGGGGCAACTGCCGGCTGTGCTACCTGTGCACTTGCAACCGGCTGTGGTGCATGCTCTGCAACCGGATCCACTTTGGGGGTCGGTTGTACTTTCGGCTTTGCTGCAGGAGGAGCTTTCGCGGCCGGTGCTGCCTTTTTGGCAGAATTTATCTTGCCGGCTCTCGCCTCGGCGGCGCGCACCGCCTCTTGACGGTCGTGCCCTGCCACTTTGACCGCCTCGAAATACTCATCGAGGCTCTCAACGGCGTATTGCTGTGTCAAAAGGTCGTACAGAACATTAAGCTCCGTTTCTTCGAGCTCGGTACCCGGCTTTTTTGGCACGGCATCGTCTAGCAGTCCCGTAACCGCTTTGAGCGGTAGACCGAAATCCTTTGCCACATCTGCTACCTTTTGCTTTATTATCATATACTTTGCTCCTCGATTGTTTTTAAAATAAGCCTGTTTATATTTTCATCCGTAACGGCCAAAACCGCAACCGCTTTGGGAAAAATACCTTTTATGTCGTCCATGTCGCGCGGGAGTGCTATCGGCTGTGCGAAACTTGAAACATTTTTTTCGGTGCGCTGTGCAGTGTCACGGCAAATATATACTTGAGTTGCCGAGCCGTCCTGCACCGCTTTTTTTACCGCCTCAAAGCCATAGACTAGCGCCCCGGCTCTGCGCGCAAGTGAAAGTGCATTAAACAGTTTGTCCACCGATAACCTCAGCGAGTGTCATGTAAATATCCTCCGGCAGTGCGCATTTGAACACTTTATTAAGTCTGCGCGACTTTTTTACGGCGTTAAGGCAGTTGATATCATTGCAAATATATGCCCCTCTGCCGTCCGATTTGCCTGTCGGGTCATAAAATATCCTGCCATCCGCCGTTTTTGTCAACCGCAACAGCCTGAATTTATCGGCGGCACGGTTGCATCCCATGCAGTGTCTGACTACCGGCTTTTTCATTCTTCGTCGGATTTGATGTCGATGGAATACCCGGTAAGGTGCGCTGTAAGTCTTGCGTTTTGTCCTTTATTGCCGATGGCAAGCGACAACTGGTCGGCAGGAACGGTAACGATGCAGCTCCTTTTGTCGCCTTCGATGATGTTGACGCTGACAACCTGTGCCGGTGCAAGCGCCGCTGCAATAAACTGTTCCGGCTCTTCATTATACTTTACGATGTCAATCTTTTCACCGTGCAACTCCTCTACGATGGTGGCAACACGACCGCCTTTAGAGCCTATGCAGGAACCTACGGGGTCAACATTCTCATCCTCTGAGTAGACCGCGATTTTTGTACGACCGCCAGCCTCACGGCTTATTGCCTTTATCTCGACGATGCCCTGCTCTATTTCCGGCACCTCCGTCTCAAACATGGCTTTTACAAGTCCGGCATCGGTACGTGACAACAGTATTTTCGGACCTTTTTCCGTAACAATAACATCCTGCACGTAAACGCGAATATGATCTCCTTCGCGGTAAACTTCGCCTTCTATCTGCTCGTTTTTGGGTAGCATAGCCTCGTTTTTGCCGATATCCAGTGACAGTACGCCTCTTTTGTGGTCGACGCGTGTTACAACGGCGGTTACAACCTGATGTAGGTTTGTCTGCATCTCAGCGAACAGCTGACTGCGTTCCACCTCTTTCATGCCCTGACGGAACACCTGTTTTGCGTTGGAGGCCGCTATACGGCGAAAATCCTTTGTGTCAAACGGTATACTGAGATGATCGCCAACGCTTGCGGTTATATCATATTTACGTGCCTCTTCCACCGTGACCTCCGCCTCGGGAATGACGACATCCTCTACGACTTCCTTTAATATATTTACACAAAACTCTTCGGTGTCGGGGTCGATAACTACTTCAATGCTTTCCTCCGGCACACCGGCATCTTTTCGCACGGCTATCGTGAGTGCGTTCCTTATCTTTTCGATAAGATATTCGCTGTTTATGCCACGCTCCTCTTCCAGTAGCTTTAATGCGTCAAAGATTTCGCTGCTCATACTTTCAAATTCTCCTCAAAATAAATCCAAATCATCGTTTAACTTTATAGCACTGACATCCTTTAGGTTAAAGTCAGTTTTTTCGTCATCGTCACCTTTTATGACAACGTGACCGACAGGTGATGGACACAGTACACCGACAAAGTCCTTTGTATTTTGCAGTGCCTTGTAAAGCGACACCGTAACCTCGCGCCCCGACATAAGCATTATATGCCTGTCGGTGTAAAGTCGTCTTCCAAGTCCGGGCGAGGACACCTCAAGACAGTAGGCATCTTGTATCAAATCCTCCTCGTCAAGCAGAGGGTCGATGCCGCGGCTGACAAATTCACAGTCGTCGATAAGCACCGTTCGATCGCCGTCGAGCACGACAAGCAAAACCCTGTCCGCACCGCGTTTTTCAAACTTAACGTCCCAGATATAAAGCCCTTTTTGTTCGGCAAAGCTTTGCGCAAGTTGCGCCACTCTATCCGTCAATTTTGACACCGATTCACCTCACTAAACAAAAAAGCGGGCCTTTCGGTCCCCACTCCAACTTCTACTATCAATGAGATTATAACATACAGCGAAACAAAAATCAAGTACTTTTTTTATGATTTGTATATCATGGTGTAGGAGTATAACAGATATTGGAAAGTGGATAAAAAAACAAAAAGAGAAAACGCCAAAGAAATAGAACTATAAATTGTTGCCGCAAGTGTTCAGCCTACCGTTTTTGGCGCCTTTTTGCTCGATACTCCCTTTATTGCCCCAACTTCGCAAACAAATCCGCAAACAGCTCATCGCGCTTTATCTCGTAAACATAGCTGTAAAGGTGATTTGTGCAGTCGAGCGCGTAACGGTGGTCGTATTCCGGTGTCGGCACATGCCGGACACAGTCGCTCATAAAATCGCCGGTCAGCCACGCCACCGCCGTCACATCCCAAATGGCACGTGTCCATGTTGCAAGTGGGTTTGTCGCCTGCGCCTCCTCGGTCGTGACCTTTACAAGGTAGTCGCACAGCTTGTTTTTGCCACCTAGGTGGTGGACAAGCTCAGGGCCGCTTATCGTGAACGCCGACACCACACCTGCGCACGGCAGTTGCACCAGTGCGACACCACACAAAAAAATCACCCTTGCCGCCGCAACGTCCTGCATCAGATTGAACTCCGCATTGTGCGGATAGTGAAGCGCATGTCCGCCAAGCCACACCACAACAATGTTGTCCTTTATGTCCGGGCGCATTATCAATGCCGAAGCTATATTGGTTATCGCGCCGATTGCTATGACATACAGCGGCTTTTTGGGGCTGTACGTCAGGGCAAGTTTAACAAGGTGCTCCGCCGCCGCAGAAGGTGTCTGGATAAGCTCACCGCGCAAAAACTCCTCCGAGCCTTTGTACACAATGTCCTGTAAATCCTTGCGCCCCATAAGTTCAAGAATGTTGCTTATCTCCTCGTAACTTTTTTGCATACCGATGGCGGCGCTTGTTGACTTGTCATTTAAGAACGGCGCGGCGTAAATCGCTTTAAGGTTTAACCTGTCATCGGATTTTATGAGGTACGCAAGGGCATACTGATCGTCAATTTCGTTAAAAGTATCGGTGTCGATAACGACATCCACCGGCAGTTTCGGCTTTTTCAGTCGCGCAAGTAGCGAGACATTGTCGATGCTGTCTGTTGAAAAGTGCTGTGCAAAAGCCTGTTGCTCCTTGGTGCCGTTAAACATGTTTAACCTCCTAAATGTCTTTAAGGTGCTGTTAAGTTAAAGTAAATGGAATATCATAATAAACTCGAAAGTGTAACTGTATTTTTGTTCTTGCAAGTTAACAAAGCGTTTTTATATTATATAACGGCATCAATTAATTAAAGCGCTCCGATGCAGAACTTTTGCACTAATGCCAAATCGATCAAACCAAAGCATATCAAAGCAATGCGACACACCTTTGCCGTTGCTCTATACACCTCATCAATGCCAACAATTGAATACCACTCCACCGCTTGAGTTGTTTATTGCATCAAACAAACAAACCCTCTATCAAAATGTGCCCCCCGATTGCAACAAGTACTGCGCCGCCCACAATATGCGCCCAGTTGCTACATAGGTGACCGATTTTCTTTCCCAAAAAGTGACCGACAAGACATAGCGCAAATGTCACGGTGGCAATAAGCGCGGCAGAGGCATAAATCTCACCTTCAAGAGCGGCAAGGCTGATACCCACAGCAAGCGCGTCAATGCTTGTCGCTATCGCCTGTGAGAATATAAGTTGCGGCGATATTGATTCGTTTGTGGTTGGGGTTTCGTTCCAATCCTTTATGGCATCATAGATGTTTTTACCGCCGATAAAACATAGCAGGCCAAACGCAAGGTAATGATCAAATTGCGAGATGACATCGACAAACAAACTTCCGCCATAGTAACCGATTATTGGCATCAACCCTTGAAAGGCACCAAACGCAAGGCTCGCGAGCAGGTCAAACTTTACATGCTGTCTGCCGAAACTTATGCCGTTTGTTACCGACACTGCAAACGCATCGGTTGCAAGTGCAAACGAAAGTATCAAAACTGTCAATATGTCCATTTCGCCCTCTCAGATTTATTTAAGTATAATGAAACCACTTTAAAACTCGTACAAAGACCGCGTCGATAGAGTCACGTTTGAAATGCCACAGTATTTCGCATTAGTTGCTCTGTTGTGATTGACATAGGCTAAGTCGGACGGAATTCATGCCAAAAAGACGTGTTGCCTTCCAAGTTAACGGACAATATTATCGCGTGAGTGTTCGGTTGCCGATTTTGGTGATTATCCACGCGTGGCATCAATAAAAGGGACGTCGTTTTACTTTTTGCGGGCAAAAAAGCACTCAAAGCCTACTCCTTTCAACTTATGTCAGACCACCTACATAACAACATTTCCATCGTGAAATGCAAAATGCACCTCTTTTTCCACCTCTACTTTGGCTTTTCCTGCCGTGCGCTCGCTGACCTGTGCCGTGAAGCCTTCGATTAACTCACGTTTTTGCACATATGACACCGTCACGCGGTCGGTAAATTCGCTTTCCAGAACGGTCAATTCCATCTGCTTTGCGAGGTACTCTATTTTAGGGTAATCGGCATAGTCGACCGTGACCTTTAGCACAGTGCCCGGCTGTTTTTGCAGTATCGTGCAGTTCTTCAGCCCCTCCTGCACCGCTGCGCCGTAAGCGCGTACAAGACCACCCGTACCCAGCAGTGTGCCGCCGAAATATCGCGTCACCACAGCACAGACGTTAATTATACCACTCCCTTTGAGCACGTCGAGCATCGGTCTGCCTGCCGTACCGGACGGCTCACCGTCGTCACTGCACCGCTGTAACCTACCGTCCTCACCCGTTATAAACGCGTGGCAGTTGTGTGTCGCTGACCAGTGTTCCTTTTTTATGGACGCAATAAACGCTGCCGCCTGCTCTTCGGTATCGACAGGCTCTATCGTTGCGATAAACCGCGATTTCTTCTCGACAATTTCTCCGACACCACCTACAAACAGGATATTAAAATTTTCCTGCATTTATACCTTTTCGCCTCGCTCTCTTATAAGCAGGCGCACAGGCGTGCCCTCCAATCCGTATGCCTCACGCAGTTGGTTTTCGATGTAGCGTTGATAGGAAAAGTGGAAAAGCTCCTTTTTGTTACAGAACGTTGCAAAGGTTGGTGGACGTGTCGCTATCTGTGTCATGTAGTAAATTTTAAGCGGTCTGCCCTTGTCGCTCGGCGGCTGAACACGCGATGTGGCGCGCCCTAATATGTCGTTTAGTACACCCGTCGTAATGCGCATGGCGTTTTGGTCGTTGACAAACTTTATAAGCTCAAACAACCTGTCAATCCTCTCCCCCGTCTTAGCGGAGATGAAGATAAACGGCACGTAGGACATAAAGGAGAAATCCTTCATCAGGCTTTTGCGCATCTTTTCCATTGTGCCGGTATCTTTTTCGATGGCATCCCACTTGTTGACCGCTATAATGCACGCTTTACCCTGCTCGTGTGCGTAGCCGGCTATCTTGCTGTCCTGCTCGGTAAAACCATCAACCGCGCTTATCATTATGACAACCACTTCACTGCGCTCCACTGCCGCAAGTGAACGTAGTGTGCTGTAACGCTCGATACCAGCCTCCACCTTGCCGCGCTTGCGCATACCTGCCGTGTCTATTAGAACAAACTCTCCGTGCTTGTTTTGCACATAACTGTCGACGGCATCACGTGTCGTTCCTGCCTCATCGCGCACTATCATTCTGTTTTCGCCGAGAATTTTATTGACAAGCGAACTCTTGCCGACGTTGGGTCTGCCGGTTATCGCAACGGTGATGCAGTCCTTGTCGCCCTCGCGCTCGTCAAAGTTCAGATGCTCAAACAGTGCGTCCAGAACATCGCCTGTGCCGTGACCGTGTACAGCAGATACAGCAAAAATCTCACCGAAACCCAATGCGTAAAACTCAAAAAGCTCCGCCTCGTTCTGCCCTATCCTGTCAAGCTTGTTGACGGCGATGACAACCGGCTTTTTACTGCGGCGCAACAGATCCGCTATGTCGCTGTCGGTGGCAGTAAGCCCCGACTTGCCGTCGGTGACAAACAGTATCGCATCGGCGGCGGCTATTGCAAGACCCACCTGCTCACGCATCTCGACAAGTATTCCGTCCTGCGCCGTCGGCTCTAAGCCACCGGTGTCTATTATCTTAAACTGTTTACCCAGCCACTCACAGTCCGCAAACAGGCGGTCTCGCGTCACGCCCGGCGTATCCTCGACTATTGAAAGCCTGCGCCCTGCAAGCTTGTTAAAAAGTGTGCTCTTGCCCACGTTGGGGCGCCCTACAACCGCTACTGTCGGCATATTTTCTCCTTTTTGTTTGTTTTAGTCAAATACTATACGTCATCAAACTTCACATTTTACAAAGGATCGTTTCATTTTCTACTTTGTAGAAAAAAATCACTCTCAATCTGCTCATTTCGACTAACATCGATACTATTTATATTAATTTCGATTTTTGGTGAAACATTAAAGTCATTAACCGCATGTGAATTTGCACCTGCCCATTACCTTAACCTCTCAACCACCTCAACCTTCACACCCAGCGCCTTTGCAATGTCGCCTGCTGTCATGTCGTCCAGCGTGATGTCCCCCTCGGTGCGGAACATGTTGCGCGGAAGTAGCAGCGTGTCGGCCGTAAGTCTGCCTTTGAGTTGCGCCACAACGTCGCGCCCCGTCAAAAGCCCCGAAACTGTTATGCTGTGCCCGAAGCGGTCATTTTTCACCGCGTACACGTGTGTTTTGCACTCTGCGTTTGCTACGATGTCAGCTATCATCGGGGCGGCAAGTGTTCCGGTGGCGATGTCGTAACCGCCTTTTAACCGACGCCGTTTGTGCCGGTCGATAAAAAGCCTGCTCATACCGACACCGTTTTCCAGTTGGTGAAACTCCTCATAGTGGCCGCGATAGGGGAACGGCTGATTGGCAAGAATGTAAAACTCGTCGGAGATGTAAAAAAGCCTCGTGCCGTACCGTGACAGCATCTTGCCACCAAACTCTTTCACCGTTTCGATGACTTTTTTTGCACCCGCCTTGTCAAACGGCTGTAACGGCGCAAGCCCGTCGCGGTACTTTGTTAGGCCCACCGGCACGGCGCTTACACTCTGTACCGCCGGAAAAAGCCGCTGTAGATCACCGAGCGTACGGCGTAACTCGTCACCGTCGTTGTATCCTGGACATAACACAAGCTGAACGTTCATCGTTATGTTAAGGCTTGCAAAGCGATTTAGGTATTCCAGCAGTCGCCCTGCGTGCCTGTTGCCCATCATGCGCGAGCGCAGTTCGGGGTTTGTTGTGTGCACCGAGATGTTTATTGGGGAAAAGCGCATAGTTTCGATGCGGTGCAACAGCTCCTCGGACAGGTTGGTTAGCGTGATGTAGTTGCCAAACAAAAACGACAGCCGTTCGTCGTCGTCCTTGACATAAAGCGTGTCACGCATACCGCTTGGCATTTGGTCGATAAAGCAAAATACGCAGTTGTTTTTACATCTGCGCTGACTGTCGAAAATGTCCTGCTCAAACGCAAGGCCGAGCGGCGCATACTCCTGCTTTTTGACCGTTATCGTCCTGCTTGACAGTGTAAGTGTCACGGTGCGTGGCGTTGTGTAGTAGCTGTAGTCGAACATGTCGTTTATGTCGTGACCGTCGACACAGAGCAACACCTCGCCAGCGGTTACGCCTGCTCTATCTGCCGGCGATCCTTTTGTTACACCTTTTATTTCAACCAAAACATCACACTCCGATAAAAATCAAAGAGCTGTAGCAACTGCCGAAAATCAGCGTCGCCACAGCTCTTTATGTCTTTTTGTAATGGAAAACTAGTCCACAACCTTTACAACTTCCCTGCCATTGTAGTGACCACATGCGGCGCACATACGGTGGGGGAGCTTTTTCTCCTTGCAATTAGGGCAGGAGGTAAGGGTCGGGGCAGAAATCTTCCAAACAGAAGAGCGACGCTTGTCACGTCTTGCTTTGGATAACTTTCTTTTTGGTACCGCCATGTTAAATCACTCCTAAATAAACAGATTTGCTCACAGTATCAATAATTATACAAAAAACCACGCGGTTTGTCAAGTATTTTTTTACTCAGCACGCGGATATTTTTTTAGCGCCTCGGTTAAAACCGCCTCATCTTCCGATACGGTGACGATTATTTTAATGCTCTCGCCGGAAAGTGCATCCAGCTTTGCAAGCAGTTCTTCAAGCTGTGCAAGGTTGTGCTTGAGCACCTTTAAAACACCGTCTACGTAAAGTTCTACGATGTCGTAGTTGCCGGCAAGTATGCCCGACATAAAGCCGAAAAGCATATCACAGTTATCTATTTTGTACTCCACCATGTCGATAAGCCTGACGTCGTGATGCACGTCATATGTGAGTTTCATCGAGTGCTCAATACAAACAATATTGCCGGGAGAGGTAGTCGCTGATGCGTTGATAAGCTCTATCATTTTTTTTGTCTTGCCGCTACCTTTGCCACCTACAATTATACTAACCATTTTAATATCTCCGTTCTCTTAATTTATTTAACCGCACCCTCACAAGGCAAGGGTGTTGAGGTTCTAATGTTTAAAGGCGCTGTAAAAGCTGCTCGCGCAGATCTTCAAAGCCGGGTTTGCCAAGCAGTGCAAACATGTTCTTTTTGTAGCTTTCGACACCCGGTTGGTCAAATGGATTTACGCCTGACATGTAACCGGAAATTGCGCAGGCTTTTTCAAAGAAATATATCATGTAACCTATGTCCTGTGCACCCATCGTGTCCGCCTCCAGTACCAATACCGGCACATCGCCATCGGTATGGGCAAGTATTGTGCCCTGCATAGCGTTGCGGTTTACCACCGACATATTCTGGTTAGCTAAAAAGTTCAAACCGTCGCTGTTGGCGGCATCTTCCTCGATGAAAAAGTCGTTTTTGGGGGTTTTGAAATCGACAAATGTTTCAAAAAGTATGCGTGCTCCATCCTGCACGTACTGACCCATCGAGTGCAGGTCGGTGGAATAGATAACCGACGTTGGCATAATGCCCTTTTGATCTTTGCCCTCGCTCTCCCCGAACAGCTGTTTGTACCACTCGTTCATAAGGGTGAAGTCCGGCTCAAAACTTGCAAGCAGTTCCACCGCTTTACCCTTGCGGTGCAGTATGTTGCGCAGTGCAGCATAGCGATAACAGTCGTTTTGTTTGTCCGGCTTTGCAAAGTCGGCATGAGCCGCTGCCGCGCCGCTCATAAGAGCGTCTATGTCGATGCCTGCCGCCGCTATCGGGAGCAGACCTACCGCGGTGAGCACCGAAAAGCGTCCGCCCACATCGTCAGCGATGACGTAGCTGTCGTAACCCTCGCTGTCGGCAAGCTGTTTTAGCGTGCCGCGTGCTCCGTCGGTTGTTGCAAATATTCGTTTTTGTGCGCCCTCTTTACCGTAGCGCGTTTCAAGCAGATTTTTGAACACCCTAAAGGCAAGCGCCGGCTCGGTCGTTGTGCCGGACTTAGATATGACGTTGACGGCAACGCTTTTGCCCTCGCATATCTTTAAAAGTGAGTTTAGGTGCGATCCGCTGATGTCATTGCCGACAAAGTAAATTTTAACACCATCGGTCAAATCATTGTACAGGTTACCCTCAACCGCCTCTATAACGGCACGAGCACCAAGGTAACTTCCGCCGATACCTATGACGACGAGTATATCACATTCTTTGCGGATAAATTCCGCTGCAGTTTTTATGCGTGCAAACTCCTGCTTGTCATAGTTGACGGGCAGGTCAAGCCAACCTAAAAAGTCATTTCCCGGGCCGGTTTTTGTGTGTAAAAGTTCATGCGCGCATTCAACACTTTTCCATACGCTGTCTATCTCTGCAGCGCCGACAAAACCATTTACATATCGCTCTTGAAGTTTAACGGACATATTAACCTCTTTTAATTTGCTGGTTACAAATATGATAACGCTTTTTTTTGCTGTTGTCAAGCCGAAAACACCGTGCAAAAACCATAACCCACAAAATATTCACAAGATGATACAAAATTTGTATATTTTGTTCATTGGCCTACTGTTTGACATAATACGATAAAAACGTGCGAAACATATCGTAAGTGAAACATTAATAAAGTAGAGTGATGTGTAAAACTGAATGTGAAAATCCTGTTGCCGATATTCATAATCAGGATGATGCTTAGGAGCTCGTTGCAAAATTTAGCACAAGGTTAAATTTTGCAACGAGATATCTTACGAAAGTGATGGTACTGGTCAAGTGTGTCACGATATCCGCATGGCTTATTATGCAAAAAAATGGTGAAAACTCTAATAAATCACTTGACTTTTTGGCTTTTTTAAGATATACTACATAAGAATTACTACGCGCGGATGTAGTTTAGTGGTAGAACTCCAGCCTTCCAAGCTGGTCGTGTGGGTTCGATTCCCATCACCCGCTCCATAATAAAAGGACAATCGAAAGATTGTCCTTTTATTATGGAAAAAGAAATATGAGGGAATCGAAAGGTGGCTCTTAGCAACAGTCCAGTGGACTGTTGCAACCACCGTGGCTTTTTTTGCAGAAAAGGATTCCCATCATCCGCTCCAAAAGAAAAAGAGCATCGAAAGATGTTCTTTTTATTTTGGATTTAAATAAAGATGAGAATCGAAGCCTGAGAGGGTTTTGGCGTAAAGAAAATAGTGTGGTGCACTATTTTTAGGCAAAGGGCTCACAGAGCGAAAGCTCAAGAGTGCAAGAACTTGCAAAGCAAGGATTTTCCCCATCATCCATTATTAAAAAAATTGACTTACACACATTGATGAGTTAAAATGAAATAACGGAGGATGTGTTATGAAAAAATTATTTATATTTTTAATTATTATAAGCTGTATGTTTGTTTTAGTTTCTTGCAGTAGTGCTGATGATACTAACAGCCAAGAAGCGCAAACAAGCTCAAATTTACAGGATGAAACTACTGTAAAAAGTGTTTTAGAAACAAATCCATATATTGGTGTGTGGACAAGTGATGAAGAAAGTGATTTGCCTTTTAAAACTCTTGATATTTTTGATAGCATTAATGATGATATCGAAGGTGATGAAAACTTAATAGCCCTAAGTGATGATTTAGTTATGCTCGGAGTAGGTGAGTTTAATTATGATGGTACTAATGGGACGCAAAAGACAAATCTTATACATTTAGACTTTAATGAAATGGGTGATTTTTACGCTTATTTTAGTGAGGATAAGAGCATTATGTATGTAGTTTTTGGCAATACGCTATTAGAAAAAGGTGCACAAGCACAGTTTACTATGTTTTACAAAGAAGGTAGTGCTCCTGTTGATGTTAATGCAGATGAAAAAGATACGCTTTCAGCTTTAATCGAGGCAATAGGTGATGAAGCTGAAGGTAAAACTATAATGCAAACAGGTCAAGAAGAAATAAACGGAGTATTGTATGATACTTATGTTTTAGGAACAGATACTGCTGAAAAATTTACAGGCGAAAAACATTTTGCAACAAATGCTAATGGCGATGTACTTGTTTTAGATATTATCTTAAATGAATGGCTTGAATACACAAAATAAAACACATAAAAGCTGACAAGTTTATGCTTGTCAGTTTTTTTATTGTAAAATTTATTTTACATTCATTGCAATAAAATGTGTTTTGCGTGCATTATTAATACATAGACACAAAAAAATAGCAAAGGGGAATAATAATGGCAGTACAAACAATTTTTAAAAGATATGAATTAAAATATAAGTTAGATAAAAGGCAGTATTCACTTTTAACACAGTGTATGCAAGGCAAAATGGAGTTAGATGAATATGCAAGGCATAAAATTTCTAACATTTACTTTGATACAGACGATTATCGAGTTATAAGGTTTTCGCTTGAAAAACCAAACTATAAAGAAAAATTAAGACTTAGAATTTATGGTACACCGAGCGAAGAAAATCCAGCCTTTATAGAGCTTAAAAAGAAGTATGATGGAGTAGTTTACAAAAGGCGAATCTTAGATAGTCAAAAAAATGCGCTGTCCTACTTATCTAATGGCTACACAAATGAAAACAGCCAGATGCACAAAGAAATAAACTATTTTATCAATACCTATGATGACTTATTACAGCCTAAAATATATCTTTCTTATGAAAGAGAGGCGTTTTTTTCAAAAGATGATGAAAACTTTAGGATGACTTTTGACTTTGATATCAAAATGAGAGATAAAAATGTTTCACTTTATGATGATGAAAAAGAAGATGTAAAAATTTTAGATGATGACTATGTATTATTAGAAGTTAAAACAGCCCAGGGCTTACCGTTTTGGTTGATTAAGTTTTTAAATGAAAACGAAATTTATAAAACCTCTTTTTCAAAATACGGAACAGCCTATAACCGATTTCTATTACCAAAATTAATAAACAATACTAAGGAGATTTACAAAAATGCTTGATATATTATTTAATTCTATTTTCCAAGAAGGGCAAACAGTAGCCCTGATAAAATTCCAAGACTTTTTAGTCTGCGTGATAGTTGCAATTATTTTAGGACTATTTACGGCTCAGATGTATGCTTATAAAACAAAATGCACTAAAGGCTTTGTATTAAGTCTTGCAGTCTTACCTTTAGCAGTTGCGATTGTTATAATTATGGTTAATGGTAGCATAGGCGCAGGTGTTGCAGTAGCTGGTGCGTTTAGCCTTGTTCGCTTTCGCTCTGTGCCGGGAACAGCAAAAGAAATCAGCGCAATTTTTACAGCGATGTGTACAGGCCTTACTATCGGTATGGGCTTTGTAGGATATGCTATACTATTTGCAATTATAGCTTCTTGCTTTGCGATGGCTATAGAAATTTCACCTTTTGGAGAAACAAAAGTGAATAGTAGGATACTTATAATCACTATACCTGAAAACTTAAATTACACACATGTTTTTGATGATATAATGGTAAAATACACTTTAGAGCACAGTTTAATAAGTGCAAAAACTACAAGTATGGGCAGTTTATTCAAATTAAGATATGATGTAGAATTAAAAGACTTATCATTTGAAAAAGACTTTATAGATGAATTAA
>CAYJFU010000003.1:55787-57229 GCA_964369445.1 uncultured Oscillospiraceae bacterium
CAAAAGAAGAAAGTTATGTAAACGGCTTATAAAATAAATTATACCGATGTAATAAACATCGGTATTTTTATTAGAAAAAAATATTTATAAATGATATAATAAATATATTAAGATTAAAAGGGGAAAAATATGAAAACAAAATTTAGATTTGCAGCTAAAGCTGATACAGCTAAAATACTATACTTTATAAGAGCTCTTGCAGAATATGAGGGGTTATTAGAAGAAGTAGTAGCGAGTGAAGAATTATTGGACTACTGGCTATTTAAAGAAAAAAAGGCAGAAGTAGTTTTTGTTTTAGAAGGGGAAAAAGAAGTAGGATTTGCTTTGTTTTTTCATAATTTCTCAACATTTTTATCAAAGAGCGGTATATATTTAGAAGATTTATTTGTTTTAGAAGAATATAGAAATAAAGGCTATGGTAAAGCCTTAATTAAATTTCTTAGTAAAATAGCAGTAGAAAGAAAATGCGGTCGCTTAGAGTGGTGGTGCTTAGATTGGAATAAAAAGAGCATTGATTTTTATCTTTCTCTGGGCGCAAAAGCTATGGATGAATGGACAGTTTTTAGAATAGATGGCGATATATTAAAAAACTTAAGTAAAGAAGATTAGCTTTACAGCATAAAATTAAAATTCTACAAAAAACAAGGCAGAATTTCTGCCTTGTTTAAATTTTTTATCAATGCTGTATCTATAAATTACTTATAGCTTTCTATGTTTTAACTGCAAATAAAATTAAATTATCGTAGTATAAAATTATTCGAATTATATAATTTTTGTTTTTTAAAATTACAACTAATTTAATCAGCTGCAGATAATTCTTGATTCTTTTCTTCAAGATTTAATATGTATTTTCTTAAATTAACAAAATGCTTATATACAAACAAACTTTGCAAAACAAAAGCAAGGGTCGCAATGCCGACAGAGCCTATATCATCTGAAAATCTTGCTACGATGTACATTAACACGCCCAAACAGAAAAGTAATAAGGCATTCCAAAATAATTTTTTTAATAAAATATCAGTCTTTTTCATAAAATCCCCCTTAATTATGTGCATATATACTTATACCTTAATTATATTCAAAATATCGATGTTTTGCAATTAACTAAACAAACAAAAAGCGATAAATTTATTAGTGAACTTACACAAATAAAGTAAAATACGATATAAATTTACTTTTTTAAACTAAAATTCGATTTACTTAAATAAGAAATAGGAGTAAAATTTTGGTTTTAAGAGATTAAAATATAAAAATAGTAATAAAAAAAACTGCCTATAGGCGGCAGTTTGATTTTTATTAAAACGAGCAAGCCGTAAGCCGGGTTCTGTATTAAACGACGATCTATCTTGGCTACAAATCGCTTTGTAGCTCATGCCACCTCCTGAGAGCTTGCAGGACACATTCGCTCTACTATCGGGTGTTGCTTTGGATAAGGTTTACAT
>CAYJFU010000003.1:57239-57543 GCA_964369445.1 uncultured Oscillospiraceae bacterium
TTCTGTTGCACTATCTCTAAGGGCGCCCGCGGCTGAGGTTATCAGCTATCCTGTCCTGAAAAGCCCGGACTTTCCTCATAACTAAAAGTTACGCCGCCGTATGTCTTACTCGTATTAAACTAATTTACTTTTTTACTATTACTTGGTACAATAGTAAAAGAAAATTTGTAGATACTTATTATACTACAAACTATTTAAAATTTCAAACATAAAATAAAGGGTAGGCTATGTACATTAATTATACAGTTACAAAACAAGAAGATAAAATGCGTCTTAATTTATTTTTAAGGCTAAAAGGCATCTA
>CAYJFU010000004.1:0-40727 GCA_964369445.1 uncultured Oscillospiraceae bacterium
CGGCGCCAAAAACGCAATGACGGCGAAAGGCACGGCTTTAAGTCGGTGCCCGACCTTAAACGGCGACAGCATGGCGGTTATGACCGCAAAGGCGAGCAGGTCAAGCCCGACGAAGATTTTCCACTGTGCATAGCCGCCGAAAAACTGGAAAAAATAGCCGAGCACGATAAGTCCTGCCTTTTGTGAGGCGACCCATGCCCAACCGATTTCGGCGGTGGTGTGAAGTTCGTGGTTTAGCTTGGTCATCTTGACGGCGGTGCCCCAAAAGCTGAACTCGTCCCACGAGTTAAGGAGCGGTTGACGTATGCCAAAAAACACGATAAGTGCCGCCGACATGGCAAAAAAAACTAAAAACCAAAGCGAGGGTAACCGTGGCGGCGCGAAGATCTGTGCCACCGTGCCGCCTTTTTTTGCTAAAAAGCCGCGACGTGCACTAACAAGCCACAAAACGACAATGACACCGGCTGTACCAAAATAAAGGAAACCTGCCGGCTGCAAAAGTCCGAGCATACCGGCAAGCACAAAATACATCATTGTTGCGCACAGCGCTACAAGCGGCGCGAGTGTGTCCGGGAGTTTGCAGGCAGACACAAAAAACAGCGCAAATACACACAGTGCGGCAAGACTTATTAGAGTAAATATTATTTCCATATATTCCTGTGGTTATGTTTGATTTATGTTGTGGCACTCCACCGCCATAGGGGGAGTTAAATAAAAACTAATACGCTTTTTTGTGCGCTGATAAAACCGTGTTAGCACGACAACCCATCACTAAATTATAACACGGTTTGAGTATGCAGTCAAATTGTACTGTTAAATGATTGTTAGAAGATTTAGATGGTAGGATACTTGTTTTTGCACTGCCTAAGTAAATCATGCAACTTACAGCATTTTGCGTCAACCACAAGATGCTGTTGCTACCTCATCAAACCCAAAAAAAGCAAATGTTAACACGCGTTGCTTGCGGCAACGGGGTGTTAGACGTATAATATAGTCAGTTAACTTAAACCCCACCATTTCTGCTCGTCAATCTTGTGGCGTTTTTTAAGTTAACTAACTATAAAAGCATACCCACCACGTGAAAACATGTGCATTAGATTGCAAAAAATGAGGTATTAACAATGCTGAATGAAAACATTAAAACCATCAGAAAGTCAAAAGGGCTGTCGCAACAAGAACTTGCCATCAAGCTGAATGTGGTGCGGCAGACGGTATTAAAGTGGGAAAAGGGCCTGTCGGTTCCGGACTCGGAAATGCTGCTGTCGATATCCGAGCACCTTGAAACCCCTGTAAGCGCCCTGTTGGGCGCGCCTATCGTAGAGGAGCAGGGCGATGATTTAAAGGCTATCTCCGAAAAGCTGGAGATAATCAACCTGCAATTTGCGCGAAGCGCCGCCACACGACGAAAAGCAGTACAATGGATGTTTATCTTGTTGAGCATGGCTATTGTGGCAACATTTGTCATCTTAACTGTGCTAAAAAGTCCCTATTTAGGGTGGGACTACAGCAACCCCGAAACCGCTGTTGTGGGAGTAGCCTTTCACGCATTTGAATGGATGTTTTTCAGAATAGCACCGTTTGCGCAGTTGGGGGCGATTGTCGGCATGGTTTTAACGCGTAAAAAGGTTTAGGTGACTATAATATGACAAATTTTGGCTTACTTCCCCCGCCAACGGCATAGGAAGTAAGCCAAAAAAATAAAATTGTATGAATTTATTTTTTACGTCGACCGCTTTACAGCCGGCATAGTATTTTTCTTAACATATCCGAAATACACATCCGAGGCACCTTCCTCAAAACCGTTTCGCTCCAGATATTCTTTTGCAACATCATCCGGCATGGCGGAAAGACTTTTCTCAAGCTCGGTCAGGACAGTTTTTTTGTCAATCATGTTGTCGCCTCCTCGTGGATAAGCATAATGTCGCTTATGAAACCATTGTCTTTTACACAAAATTCTTTACGGTACTTACGTGGGTCTATTAAAAACTGCACCTCGCGCTGTTCGCTAGGAAAACTTGCCAAAATAAGCTTTAGGTCTTTTACATTTTCCCAAACTATTCTCATAACGGTGCATGTTCGTTCCTGTACGTCGCCAAGGTCGTTCGGTAACCTCATACCTTTGCTTTTTGCAAAGTTTATTATGTAATTTGCAGCTGAGGTAAATATGATTTTACCCTCATCGGTGTCAAAATCCAAGTATTCGTTGTCTTTGACCTCTACCGTTGCTTTTAGTATTGCCCCATGTTTATATTTACGCTGACAAATCCAGTTTTGTGCATCCTCTCGCTTTAGGTAGAAATATATGCCATTACCGAGCCACTCTCTGTCGCTATCGGAGATTTTAAACGTTTTGGTTGATAAAATATCCTGTGCCGCTTGCAACGTCGTAGCATGATAACGACAAGTTTGATACTTATCACCTTCCTTTATGTGATTATTATTCCCCTGCGTATAAAATTATACACCAAATAAGTGTGGTTTTCAAGTGTTTAGGCATACTTTTTCATGCACAAACATACTTTTTTGTGCATAATCACAAATTAAACGAATGTCGCCCCTGTAGGGAAATTAGTCCACAGGGGGCAAGAAAAACGGAAAGTTGTTGTTCAAGTTTAATTGTCTATATCAACCCCAACCCATTAAAAACAAAAATCACACAAAATATTGTCAAAACGGAAAAAAGCGTTGTCGATACAACCGCCGCAGCGGCAAGGTCGCCGTCACCGCCCGTCTCGACCGCCATAACATAACTGCTGGCGGCGGTCGGTGAGTAGAATATTATCATAAGACAGCTAAGTTCCACCCCTTTAAAACCCATAAGTACGGCTATTGTCATGACAATTGTCGGTAGAATCACAAGCCGGCCGGCACATATAATCGCTACCTGCCGCCCTATCCTGCGAAAGCCGGAAAAGTCGAACTTCGCGCCGAGCATAAACAGCGCAAGCGGTGTTGCTACCACCCCGAAATAGTTGAAGGTGCTGTTAAGCATCTGCGGCAATTCAATGCCGCACAGGAGTACAATCACACCAAGTAGCGTGCCAAGAATAAGCCGATTTTGCACTAAGTTTTTTGCTATGCGCTTGATGTTTATCTCACCGCCGCTGAAAACCGTCAGCACTATGACCGACAGCACGTTAAACATCGGTATCACTATCGCGACAAGCGCCGCCGCAACACCGAGATCGTCATTCGGGTGTAGCAACGCAATAAGTGGAAGACCAAAAAGCGCGTAGTTGGAGCGGCAAATGCCCTGTATCATCACGCCACGTTTGCTGTTGTCCTTTTCTACAAGCACTATTATTGCCGTTACCGTCGCAAATGACAAAAGTATAAAGACAATCGCAAATAAAAATATGCGCGGATTTAATATTGTTTGTATTGAGGCGGCACGGACGTTGTTGAAAAGTAGTATCGGCAGAAATATTTTAAACATAAGACTGTTGCACTGGTTTGCGGTTGCATCACTCACCATTCCGGCCTTTTTTGCACCGAAGCCACCCACCATAAGTGCTACAAGCGGAAAGATCACGTTTACGGTGAAAATAAAGTTGTCGAAATAGTTCATAAACTGTCCTGTAAATAACTTTGTTTGGTTTTGGATTGCTGATTGTAAACCCATTTTAACACATAAACACATAATATGCTATAATTTTATGAAAGTCAACATTTTAAGTGGGAGTTTGTCGTCAGCCCCTCAATAAATCCGCATTTATAATTGTGCAAAATGACATAAATCATATTGATGCCCAACAACGTCACTTTACTGTTGAATTATTCAGCAAAAAATGTTAGAATATAATAAATAGGATACTTTATACGAAAAAGGGAGTTTTAATGAGTGTAGCGGATAGGGTTTTCATCCAAAACATCAACGCGATTCTACATGACGGTATCTCCGACGAGGGCACCGATGTCCGACCGCGCTGGGCGGACGGTACACCTGCCTACACAAAAAAGCTGTTTGGTGTGGTCAACCGCTACGACCTCTCTAAGGAGTTTCCAATTATGACGTTGCGGCGCGTCTTTTACAAGAGCGCCATCGACGAGATATTGTGGATTTGGCAAAAAAAGTCCAACAATATTAAAGACTTAAACAGCAAAATTTGGGATAGCTGGGCGGACGAAAACGGCAGCATCGGCAAGGCGTACGGCTACCAACTCGGCGTCAAACACAGGTACAAAGAGGGTATGTTCGATCAGGTGGACAGGGTGCTGTTTGACCTGAAACATAACCCACAGAGCCGCCGCATCATGACAAACATCTATGTGCACGAGGATCTGCACGAGATGGGCCTTTACCCATGCGCCTACAGCATGACCTTTAATGTATCCGGCAACCGCCTGTGCGCCGTGCTCAATCAGCGGTCGCAGGACATGCTTACCGCCAACAACTGGAACGTATGTCAGTACGCCGTCCTGCTCTGTATGTTTGCACATGTGAGCGGTCTTGTTCCGGGGGAGCTTGTGCATGTTATCGCTGACGCACACATCTACGACAGGCACATTCCGCTGGTGCAAAAGCTGTTGCAAAACCCCGAGCACGATGCGCCGAAATTTATCATGGATAAAAGTGTTGACAACTTTTACGATTTTTCAACTTCGAGTTTTAATTTCGAAAATTATACTTACAGTAATTTTGTTGACAAGATAGAGGTTGCTATATGAACCTTATTGTAGCGGTCTCGGAAAACCTAGGTATCGGCAACGACGGCAACCTGCTTTTCAACTGCCGAGAGGATATGCAATATTTCCGACAAAAAACGCTTGGACGTGCTGTTATAATGGGGCGCAAGACTTTGCAGTCACTGCCGGGGCAAAAGGGTTTGCCGGGGCGTAAAAATATAGTATTGAGCCGCAGCGCAGACTTTGCCGCACAGGACGTATCGGTGTGCACACGCACAGAGCTTTTACCTAACATGCTCACGCAGGAGGAATTGCAGGACGCTTTTGTCATCGGCGGCGAGCAGATTTACCGCCTGTTACTGCCGCAGTGCGACACGCTTTACATAACTCATTTTCACAAGACGGTGGAGGCGGACACGTTTTTCCCCGACGTTACACAGCACGGGTTTGCGCTGAAAGAACGCTCAGCGACACACTATCACGAGGACATTCCGTACGAATTTTGTATATACACAACAACAAAATAACACGAAGGAGCAACGATGAATAAGGTAGAAAAACAGGACAATTTAGCGGCATATCTGTTTCACCAAGGTACGAATTTTGCGGCATACGAATACATGGGCGCGCACTGCGACGGCGAGGATGTTGTGTTTCGCACCTGGGCGCCGAGTGCGACGGCAGTCAGTGTTGTCGGGGACTTTAACCACTGGCAGCGCGGTCGCCATGCAATGGAGCGCATCACCGAGAAAGGTGTTTGGGAGTGCCGAGTGCAAAACGTCACCGAGTTTGACAGCTACAAGTATTGCATCACCGACCGCTTCGGCAACGTCAAAGAAAAGTCCGATCCGTATGCTTTCCACTGTGAGACGCGCCCACTGACCGCCTCTAAAGTATATGATATCGACAAGAATTTTAACTGGACAGACGACGAGTGGATGCAAAAACGTGCTAAATCCAATATATACACCAGCCCTGTCAATATATTTGAGCTTAACGCATGTAGCTGGAAAACCCACTTTGACGGCAATTTTTACGATTATGAATACCTTGGTGACAAGCTTGTTGAGTACGTCACAATGATGGGTTATACCCACGTGGAATTTATGCCGCTCATGGAGTTTCCGTTTGACCTGTCGTGGGGATATCAAGTCACGGGGTATTTTGCCGCCACCTCGCGTTTTGGCACGCCAGACATGCTGATGTCGATGATTAACAAACTGCACGGCGCAGGTATCGGCGTTATCCTCGACTGGGTGCCGGCACACTTTCCAAAAGACGACTTTGCGCTCAACCGTTTCGACGGCGAATACTGCTACGAGTACGCACATAACCAAAAGCGCGAAAACCCTGACTGGGGCACACACCAATTTGACTACGGTAAGCAGGAAGTTGAAAGCTTTCTTGTGTCCGGCGCATCGTTTTGGTTTGACAAGTACCATATTGACGGATTGCGCGTAGATGCGGTCGCCGCTATGCTGTACCTTGACTACTCGCGACGTGACGGTCAGTGGGAACCCAACGGTTACGGCGGTAACACCAACCTCGAGGCGGTAGCGCTGTTTAAAAAACTTAATGCACACCTGTTCGGCATGTTCCCCGGCATCATGATGATTGCGGAAGAGTCGACAAGCTGGCCAAAGGTCACCATGCCGGTGCACGAGGACGGCTTGGGCTTTAACTACAAGTGGAACATGGGTTGGATGAATGACGTCCTGCGCTACTTTGAAACCCCCACCGTATACAGAAAATATCACCACGACTGGCTGACAAATACATTTTTGTACGCCTACAGTGAAAACTACATATTGCCGATATCCCACGACGAGGTCGTTTACGGCAAAGGCTCGCTTTTGAACAAGATGCCCGGCGACTACTGGCAGAAATTTGCAAACCTGCGCCTGTTCCTGTGCTTTATGATGGCGTACCCCGGCAAAAAGCTGTTGTTTATGGGCAGTGAGTTCGGTCAGTTCAGCGAGTGGGATTGCCAAAAGGAACTGGATTGGCAGGTGCTGGATTACGAGTCGCACAGCAAAACCCAGAGCTTTACACGCGACCTTAACAGGTTCTACCTAGCCACACCGGCGCTTTACAGCGACGAAAACTACACCGGCTTGCAGTGGATTTGCCACAGCGACAACGAACAGCAATTGATTACATTTGTACGTAAGTCCGGCCAGGAAAACGTAATCGTGGCGCTTAACATGTCGCCGGCGGTGCACCACGGCTATAAGCTTAAGGTGCCGGCGGCAGGTACGTATGAGGAGATATTCAACTCCGACCTTGAAATGTACATGGGCAGTAACCTTTACAATCCGCCCAGCAAAGCGGTTAAGACGGAAGAAGGCTACGAGATAGAGGTGACGTTGCCACCGCTTGCAGGTGTATTTTTTAAAAAGCAGGCGGCGCAAAGGAAAAAAGCGCAAACAGAAAGTAAGTAGGCAGTTGAGCAGGTAAACAATTAAACTTATAAAGGGGCTTATGAATTTAAAAATAGAAAACCTTCAAAAGAGTTATGACAAAAAACAGGTGCTCTGCGGTGCTGAATTTACATTTGAACAGGGCAAAATCTACGGCCTTATAGGACGAAACGGATCGGGTAAGACGACATTTTTCAACTGCCTTAACCGTGACATCAAAGCAGACGGTGGCAGTTGCACCGTCACGGGCGAGGGTGGCGAGCGCCCCCTTATCCCCGAGGACATCGGGTATATTGTTTCAACCCCCGTCGTGCCGGAGTTTTTAACGGCACGTGAGTTTATCAGCTTTTTTATTGACATTAACCGCAAAACGATACAAGACCCCAAAAAACCAAACGAATACCTTGATACAATGCGCATCAAGCCGGAGGACAGGGACAGACTACTCAAAGACTATTCCCACGGCATGAAAAACAAAATGCAGATGCTCATAAACTTTATAGCAAAGCCGCCGGTGCTACTGCTGGACGAGCCGCTGACCTCCTTTGATGTTATCGTCGCCGAGGAGATAAAGCAGTTGTTGGTCTCGATTAAGAGCGAACATATTATTATATTTTCAACACACATACTAGAGCTTGCGCTCGACCTGTGCGATGAGATAATAATACTCAACGGCGGCACATTTTCGGAGGTACGCAAGGACGAACTGGAGCGTGACGACTACAAACAACTCATCATCTCGGCACTGAGGGAGGACGACGATGTTTAAAGCCGTCCGCCAAACCTACAGCATTAATATTAGGTATGCTGTCAACATGATAGTGTTTTTTTTGACAAAGATACCGCTTGTCAAAAAGCTGCTGCCCAAAAACCCTTACGGCAACGTGTCGCTGAAATCACTGGGCTACATAATATCACTTTCTATCGACCTGGGCATGATTTTTGCAGGCAAGGTGATTTACGTGGCGGTGGTGGCGTTTATTGTCGGCGCGGCCAACGGTGACACGGCCAACTGGATAGATGTAATACTGACAATGCTACTGCCGCTAACGATAGCCGGCGGCATACTGCGCACCCACATCTTCAACACGACAAAGCAGGATTACTACGCACTTTTCTTAATGCGCCTGCCTGCCAACGAGTACGCAAAAGGCAATTATATAAGTTTTTTACTGCTTCAGTTTGTCGGTTTTTTGCCGATAATACCGGTTGCCGTGTTTTTTGGAGCACAAAATATACTGAGCTTTGTGTTTTTTCCACTATATGTTGTTTGTATCAAACTTATCGGCGCGGCGGTTATACTGTTTTTGTACCGTAGATTTGACAGACCGCCAAACGAGAACACACTGACATGGAAAAACGGCATTGCCGTAGCGTTAGTGGTGGCCGCGGCGTTTATGATGCCGCAGTTTGACATAACTATACCTACAGCGGTGGTGCTTGTGGTCTATGCGCTCGCACTTGCGGTTGCGATACCGTGTGCTTTGTACCTGTTTCGCTTTAATGACTACAAATCCGCACTGAGACTTGCGCACAACAAGTTGTCCGCGGTTAACGTGAAGAGTATCGCGGCGCAACGTCAAAAAGAAACGGTGCGCAAATTCATCGCCGACGATGTCTCGGTCACGAGTGCAAAGCGTGGCTATGCTTTTTTTAATGACCTGTTTGTAAAGCGGCACCAAAAGGTGCTTTTCACGCCGATAAAACGCATAACATTGGGCGCTATCGGCGTGTCCGTCGCACTTGCAGTCGCCTGCCTGTTTTTCGATGTAGTCGCCGAGGTGGTCAACCTGTTGATGGTGGACAACTTTTCCTACATCATATTGGTGCTGTACCTCACCAATCGTAGTATGGCAATTGCAAGCGCTATGTTTATCAACTGCGACAGCAGTATGCTGACATACAGCTTTTACTGCCGCCGAAGCGACCTCATGCAACTGTTTATCGAACGCATAAAGTCACTTGTTAAGCTCAACCTTATGCCTGCCGCTGTGTTGGCAGTGGCGGCGCCGGCTCTGCTGTTACTATCGGGGGGAACTGAACATTTGATATATTACCCTCTGATGTTTATCTCAGTAATATTACTTAGCGTATTTTTCTCTGTGCACTACATCGCGGTCTATTATCTGTTGCAGCCATATAATATAGGCGCGGAAATAAAAAGCCCGACCTATATCATTGCGAACATGGTCGTGTATATTTTAACATTTATTTTGTATGGCGCTGGGGTGTCGGTGCCGATATTTACAATTCTTGTTGCCATCGCGTGCCTTGTCTACACCCCGCTTGTAATGTTTTTGGTTTATCGATTCGCGCATAAGACCTTTAAGTTGCGCTGACAGCCAAAACGAACTTTTAGGATAGATGATCAAACCGCTACAAAATTAATACAGTTATTAAAGTTATGTTTAACGTTTTGTTAAGCATAACTTTTTTTACGTTTCGTTTGCACTATTTTTAAAGCGGATCGACTGTTTAAAGCAATAAAATTAACAACGGCAAAGCCCACCACCGTCACGATGTAGGTAAGCGCGCCAAATAACACACTGTTCATATCACGCCAGAATGGGCGCTCAACTTGGTAAAAGTAGTTACCGCCGAAAAAGGCGTTGACAAACAGAATAATCACAAAGTAGATGGTAAAACCGACAACCGCCTGCGCAAAGGCGCGCCATGTTGGATACCAGTCATAGGCAATAACAGCAAACACCGGTATCAACACGGTAATCAGGTGGTTTATCATATACGAAACACCGCTTATGTGCGCGAAATTATACACTGCTTGCGGGTAAAACAATGAAATAAGTGCATAAATACTAAAAAAACTTTGCACGTTGAGTGCCACTCGGTTGCCGGTTAAAAGGAAAACGATTGTAAGCGCCGACGCGACACGGCAAAGCTGTAGCGGCAGCCCTTCTTCGATAAAAACAGGAGTTGCAAAGAAGTACCAACCGTAAAGCAAAAATATTTGCTGAAATGCCAACGCACCTAAAAAAATCCACTTTATCACGGTGGATTTTTGTTTTATAAAGTCGCGCCTTAATATAAAAAATGTGACGGTTACAATACATACCGCAAGAAAAATCAAATGCGGTACGCCGAAAATCTCCACCATAGGAGCATCATAGGAAAAAAAATCGCTTGGCATGGTTCACCTGTCTTGGCAATTATAGCCGGTTATATTAAAAACCAACATGTATTGTCGTTGATTGGAATACATGCTAACATGATTCGGGTTTGCCAACGGAAAAATTTTCACTCGACAAGCCCGCATAGTTTTTAAAGTTAATGGGCTATACTGATTAATTACGATTAATATTTTAATGCCATTTAGTCTGCTTGTCAACCATAAATATTTTACTTGCTTGAAATTTGTTTTGTCGGTTGGTTTCGTTTTAAATCAAAACTGTCGCATTTGTTGGAAGCGCTGTCGCCTTACGCAAACATATGCTGAATTATGGCTTTGCCCCCCGTTGTTAGAGGGGCAAAGCCATAATAAAATAAGAATAATGCAATTTAACTTTGGTGCGACATCACAACCCAAAATACACTTAACTTTGTGAAGCGGCTCTACACCACAACAAACGTATCATATTCCTTATCAAAGGTGTACCCCAACCTTTGTGCAAGTGCGACGGAGGCCGTGTTTGCGGCATCCCAACTCGGGTACAGCCCGCGCGATACGCACTCCAGTATCAGCTTCGCACCGCAAGCTATCGCAAGACCCTGCCGACGATGTGACAGTGATGTGCCGATTTCTATTTCAATGCCACCATTATAATAAGAAAATGAGGATGCCCCGCATACCGGCTCGCCATTGTAGAGTGCAACAAACCCCATACCGTGCTCGGCATAGTCGCTGTAACGCGGAAAGTTTCCGCAAAAGTCACGCGACCATACATTGGCGCACAGTTTTTTGTACAACGCCTTGTCAATCGGTGCAAGGCTGTAACTCGGTGCAAGTGTATCGACAATGGCTTGTAATTTTTGCCTATCAAAAACATCGCCGTTTTTGTGCATTGCATAGCGAGTTGTCTTTTGTGCATTTTCGCCGTGCACATGTTTTATAACGTCGCCCCACGCGTCGTTTTGCGGCACCAAAAGCAGGCTGCCGTTTGTGCGACGCGGCGGCGTATTTGCCACAAGCTCTCGACTCTTTGTAAGAGATGCATCGCCGGCAAAAAAGCTAAAATCACCAACGACAATCTGCGCGGCTTTTGGCACAGCGATGCTATCCGCCCATGCCTGACCCATACAGCCATGCAAAAATGACCAGATACAACTCTCCTGCCAACCGTCATAAAGCGACGCCAATGTTGACGCATTTGTCAAAGGTATTTGCACTATCGACTGATTTTTCAGTATGCCACCTCACAAAGATTACGCGAAAAAAACGTGCTGTTTGCCGCCACGGGAGCTTTTATGTCGGTGTAACCCTTGGTGCGCATGATGTTTAGCTTGTAGCACAGTAACTCAAACGGAACGAATAGCACCTTTGCCGCCTCGTAAGCGTCGCCGGTGTCCTGCAACACCTCCAACACCTCGTGGTCGTCAAGCAACAGTTCCGCCGCGAACATGTTTGCCTCCGATTCAAGGGTGCTACCCTGTGTAAATACGGTAAAGTCGCTCAGTGTTGCCATCTGAGCGTGTTCACTGTGCAGTACGGCGTGCCCAAGTTCGTGTGCCGCCACAAAGCGCAGTATATCCTCCGGCAGGCGGTTGTTGAGCGTTATGCACTTTTCGCCGTAAAACACTGCAAAAAAACCCTTACAACCCTCTTCGGCACTGCCCATAGGGCTGTGGCAGACGATAATATCAAGACACTCGCAAAGCAATAGCGGATCACGCGTCTCGTATGTTTCGTACAACTGTTTTGCAAGCTGTACTATGTATGCTTCCTTTTGCATATTTCCCCCATCAATCCTGCACGATGTTGCCGCGTTTTTTTGCCGCCTCTTTGCATGTTATATATGAAGTCATTATTGCCTCGAAAAACTCGTCCTTTGCACCTTGACTGAGCGAGCCACCGGCAAAAAGCGCCGCATTGCGCTGTAGCAAAAACTCCATCTCGCGGCCGGCGCGCTCGCCGTACATGGCGGCTACCTCCATACCCTGCGGTGTCATATTTGTGCCATAAAGAGGATCGCTTACACCATCGTCGGACAGATATTGCTCCGAGACGCGAAGCGCCTCCGCCAGCCTTGACATTACAGATTTACGCGGCATTGTACCCTCCACCTCATACTTTATTATGCTGCGCACCGATACGCCGACCATGTCGGCAAGGCGCTGTTGGCTTAACTTCAGTGCAAGGCGCGCATCGCGTACCTTATCGGAAAAACAGGACATATTTCACCTCCATAAATTCATATACTTCACACGAAAAACGCAAAAAATCGACCATTCATATTTTTTAACTCTTTTCATATACTATAACAAGGTTAACAACTTAGAAAAACATTCCCACAATGTTTTAAGCGGACGGATATTGATTTGGGGCTCACATCGGAGCTCACATTTGTTTGCTTTGGATTGTGCAAATGGACTAAAAGCTGTTGACACGTTTTGATGTCATTTAACCTGAAAAACGATACAGCATTGTCGAGTTAGCTGACTATATGATATCACTAAAGTTCACATTTGTCAATGAAGTATATGAATTTTAACAGAAATATTCTTCACAGCGATCTCAATGGGTTTTACGCGTCGGTGGAGATTATGCTCAATCCACAATTGCGCGGCAAGCCTGTTTCGGTGTGTGGAAGTACGCGTGACAGACACGGTATTGTGCTTGCAAGCTCCGCCGAGGCAAAGCGCTACGGCATAAAAACCGGCATGGTGAACTTTGAGGCACAGGCACTCTGTACCAACCTTATTATGGTGCCACCGCAGTACGACATGTACATTAAATACTCAAAATTGGCGCGCGAAATTTACCTTCGGCACACCGATATCGTAGAGCCTTACGGTATGGATGAGTGTTGGTTGGACGTAGGACCCTTTGATGGCGAGGAGGTCGCGCAGGAAATTCGGCTGACAATGAAAGAGGAGCTCGGCCTGAGCGTTTCAATCGGGGTTTCCTTTAATAAAATATTTGCAAAACTGGGTTCCGATTACAAAAAACCCGATGCCGTCACCGTGATATCACCGCAAAATTACAAACAAATTGTGCACCCTCTGCCGGCAAAAGATCTGTTTTACGTCGGTAGTGCCACCCACCGGAGGCTTGCTTCCTGCGGCATATTTACGATAGGCGACATCGCAAACGCACCACCCGAGATTTTGCAGGCTAAATTTGGCATAAACGGCATCAAGTTGTGGCGCTATGCAAACGGTCTCGACGACACACCGGTGCTGACAAAGGATATGATACCGGACGTCAAAACGGTGGGGCACGGCATAACCTGCAACGCCGACCTGTACAACGACGAAGAGGTCTGCAAGGTCATACTTGCCCTGTGTCAGGACGTAGCGGTGCGATTGCGGTTTTACGGCATGACCGCCACCGGTGTGGCGCTGACGGTAAAGGACAACAACCTGCAAAGCCGAACGGTAGACCGCGCAACATCACGACCGATACGCAACGCGGTGGACATCTCTAACAGCGCAAGAGCCATATATTTTAAGTTTTTCAAAGGTAACGTGCCGATAAGAAGCGTCACCGTGCGTGCGACACGCCTTATTGTCGGGGACACACCGATGCAGGGCACGTTGATCGACAGTCTTGAAAAACAGCACAAAACTGACAGGCTGGAGTTGGCAGTGCAGTTGTTGCGCAGGCGATTTGGTAATGATGCCGTTTACAGTGCCTCGCTGATGGGGAACGTAAAAATGCCGGTGCATGAGAGCTTTGACCTCATCATGCCCGGCAGTTTTGAGCTTGATATGCGGATGTAAAGTATACGCACTTGTGCCGACACTTTACTGCGTAACTACCTCGTAAAAAGACGCTAAACCTTGGTGTTTATTCCGTAACTTTGTATCTCAACCTTTAGCTCCGCTCTGAAACTTTCCGGCGATGTTTTTGGCAACTCTTCGCCCTCGTAGGTTTTTGTCGACGGCTTTTTTCTGCCGGTGTGAAGTTCTTCGTCGGTGGGCATCTGTTTGTACCGTTCGGAGCCTACAAAGTCGTTATGCTCGTCCATGACACCGGCAAAACGGCGTCCTATCTGCTCGGTGCGCTCGATGTCGCCGCGTGCGCTTTTAAGCTCGGCGGTAAACTGTTGCAGTTTAAGCGAGTTGGCGCGCGCCACGTCATCCTTGGTTACGGCGCGTTGCAATGTCTTTCGGTAAGCCTTGCGCTCCTCGATAACCTCCACCGCCTTTTGATACAGCGTGGGGTTGTTTTCCTTTAAATATGCAAGTTCCGCCTGCGTCAACACGCCACCGGATTTCAGCTTTGAGTCGATAGCGGAAACGGCATTACTTTTGCGCACATCCGCCGCCTGTTTTTCAAGCTGCTGAATCTCACGCTGTTGCTCCGTCAGCTTTTCCTGATACTCTTTAAAATCTCCATCATCAAGTTTGCGCTCAAACTTTCGTAGCATGTCGGTGTTTTTAAGATAATTTTGAACCGAACCACCTAAAAAGAACATCGTGACCTCCTGTGGATGCTGTTAGATACCCAATGTCAACAACCTAGATTTTGTGTTTCGCATACTTCCCCCTAAACATATAATCGGATGCTTTGTGATAATATTTAGACATTAGTACAACTGCGGTGTTTCCACGTTTGTCAAACTCTTGCAATAGCAAACATTATATGGTATAATCAAACTCGTTAAATTACATCGGAACCTTTAAATGAAAAAAGAAAAACTGACCGCCTGCCCCTACTGTTTAACACCGCTAAAAGGCAATGAGGGAAAATGCCCCGACTGTAGCGGCGATTTAAACCGGTATCGTCGCGGGGTGCACAGTGATATAGCAGACACACATGACTACAACTATTCGACACGGGACAGCGAACCGCAGTCGCCGTTGCACCGTCCGGATCTACGTACATCAAAACCACAAAGTACGCCTGACGGCACAAACCCGAACAAGAAAAAAAACAGTAGAACCGTTTTGGTTTTCTCCATCCTTGTTGTTATGGCGATAAACATACTGCCACAACTGGATAACATTGATTATCTTCTGTGGGACATCGAAACTGCTTTTTACAACCTGCAATACAACGTCGAAAATGTTGTGCACGACATTTTTGGCAGTCCACCGCCCCTGCCGGAAATATATGCCGAGCAAAATATTTTGACCTCCCCAACCGATGCGGTGGCACTGGAGGAGTTCTACAAGACCGTAGAGGCAACAACAGTATCAAAACCTGATTGGTTTGGTGGCGACGGTGTCTACACTTTGGGTTATATTGATGACGCTCAGGAGTATTCAGCCGCAATATCGCAGGACGAACAGTCGCTTGTGATGCTTCACGGAGATGGGTTTGCCGTTTACGGCCCGACGCCCCCGGCACAGGAAGACATATATTTCCACAGTGCGTCAAACGAGTCGTTTTCATATATGCTATATCCGGAACCGGAGGTGCGCATTGATATAAGCGGATACTATTCGCAGTTTTTACAGGGCAACAATGTATTTGAGGGCATGATTTCCGACGAGGAGTACGGCCTCAACTACAGAGTTTATATCGACAAATTTATCTATGATAACGGTGTGACCGCCTACGGCTATCTTGTTGGCTATGACAGCTACACACAATACGAGCTTATGACGTGGCTAGAGGATAATAACGGCGACATGCACACCGCTATGTTCACCATCATTGCGGACGACTACACAACCGAGGAAGGTGCAGGGTTTGTATCCGATCTAGAGGCCGCGAGGCATTTTGCTAGGGAGTATATCTACATAACCGACGCCGAGGGGCTACAGCTAAATTGATGTCGATTACGACAGATAAAGAAAATATAAAGGATGTTTGGGAGACAAAAAATGGCAAAGGAAAAGAAAGCGGTTACCGCCATATGCGACAGGGATGTCGATTTTGCGCAGTGGTACACGGACATTGTAGTTAAAGCGGAGCTTGTCGACTACAGCAACATAAAGGGCTGTATAATTTACCGCCCATACGGTTACGCCATCTGGGAGAATATACAGCGCATATTTGACGACATGATAAAAAAGAGCGGCCATCAAAACGTGTACATGCCGATGTTTATACCGGAAAGTCTGCTGACAAAGGAAAAGGATCATGTTGAGGGTTTTGCACCGGAGGTGGCATGGGTTACGCACGGCGGCTCGGAAAAGCTTACCGAGCGACTTTGTGTGCGCCCGACATCAGAGGTTGTTTTCTGCGAGCACTATAAAAACATAATACAATCCTACCGTGACCTGCCTAAAAAGTATAATCAGTGGTGCAGTGTTGTGCGCTGGGAAAAGACAACGCGTCCTTTTCTGCGCGGAACGGAGTTTTTGTGGCAGGAAGGGCACACCATCCACGAGACACCGCAAGAGGCTGTGGAGGAGACACTTTATATACTTGACCGCTACAGCGAGCTGTGTGAAAACTATCTTGCCATGCCGGTTATTAAGGGGCAAAAGTCCAAAAAGGAGAAATTTGCCGGCGCTGTCGACACCTACACCATCGAGGCGATGATGCATGACGGCAAAGCACTTCAAAGCGGCACAAGTCACTTTTTTGGCGACGGCTTTTCCAAAGCGTTCGGCATAGAGTTTTTAGGCCGCGACAACAAGCTTACTAATCCGTTTGGCTCTTCGTGGGGTATATCGACAAGGCTCATCGGCGGTATAATCATGACGCACGGTGACAACAGCGGTCTTGTCATGCCTCCGCGCATAGCGCCGACACAACTTGTAGTTGTGCCGATTGCGGCGCACAAAGAGGGTGTGACGGATGCGGCAACCGCCGTTTACGACCGTCTTAAAGACATCGTACGTGCCGAGATTGACCTCACCGACAACTCGCCGGGTTGGAAGTTCGCACAGCACGAGATGCGCGGTGTTCCGATAAGGTTAGAACTTGGCCCGCGTGACATAGAGCAGGGCATGTGTATGCTTGTGCGCCGCGATACCGGCGAAAAACTGCCTGTGGCACTTGCCGAGGTACAGAGCACCGTCACCGCACTGCTTGACACGATACACGATGATATGTACAAAGCCGCACTGACCAAGCGCGAGGCGCGCACCTACACCGCGCAGTCGCTTGAGGAGATGCAACAGCTTTTTGCCGAGCACGGCAACATTTTTGTCAAAACCATGTGGTGCGAGGACGAGCAGTGTGAGCTTAAAGTCAAAGAGATGCCCGGCATCAGCAGCAGGTGTATGCCTTTTGAGGAACCTGCGCTCGGCGAGAGTTGTGCCGTCTGCGGCAAGCCGGCACACCGCGTGATGATATGGGGTTCTGCGTACTAATTCATGTTGGCGCAGATGCCACCAATTGTGTTTAGGTTGCTTTGCAGCCCGCATAATGTCGGTATCCTTGCCAAAACTGTGCGGATGCAAAATGTCTGATTTTTCTTTCTTGTGGACTTGAAAATGCGCACAAAATCTCTCCAATGCAACCGATGTAGACATATAAAAAGTAATGAAATTTTTAAAACTGCGTGACATAATTATAATTGCTATTGTCGCCGCCATTGCCGTGATGTTTTACCTGTTTTTTCCTCAACAAGAGGGCAACACCGCGACAGTTCAGTACAACGGTGACACGGTGACGACTGTAAACCTCGACAGCTACCGTGGCAGTGTGGATATACCACAGCAACCGCAGGTGGACATTGAGGTAACGGAGGAGGGCATCAAGTTTGTGCACTCCGACTGTCCCGACAAGGTGTGCGTCAACACGGGTTTTATCAGCAACTCGGGTCAGGTGGCGGCATGTCTGCCCAACAGGATTGTTATAAGTGTTTCGTCGGATAAAGAGGACGGGACAGATGTCGTGATATAAAAATTATTTTTGTTTCATTTTGCACAAACCTGAGTCAAGAGAAAAGCACTTGCCCTAGCCAAACCCTTATAATCCAAATCGATTTTGATTTAGCCAAAAGCCCCGTGACTGCGTCAGCGTATCTTACAAGGCGAAAGCATTGTTTCGACACACTTCCTTGTCACGCGACTTTTGGCGTTATAAAAAATTCTCTGAACCTTACGCCCACAACTTTTGTGTCAGGCGAGGCAGACGATTGAGTAATACTTGCCGTATTTCGAATGAGGATAACGAAGCATGGTGCAAAAAATTGTACGCTTAAGGCGTGTTCGGATTACAAGGCTTTGGCTAGTCACCGTCCACCTCCCCCACCGATGGCGTGGGGAGGTGGACGAAAAAATATTCGCCTATTACGTAGGCTTTTCCACAAGTTGTTGAGATTGGAAAACGATCATGAGAAGTAGGACAAAATCACTGGTCACGGCGGCAATGTTGTTTGCTGTGTCAATAATATTGTCCGCTGTAGAGTCGCTGTTGCCGGACATCTTCCTGCCCGGTGTCAAGTTAGGGCTTGCCAACATCGCCGTGATGTTTGCGTTTTTTTATGTAGGCAGACGAACTGCGTTTTTTATCGGAATATTAAGGTGCGGCCTTGTACTGCTCACGCGCGGTGCAGTGACCGCCCTTTTTAGCACCGGAGGATTTTTGTGTTCCTTTGCAGTGCTCTGCGTTTTGTACGCGCTGATGCGCAAGCGGTCGAGTTTTTTGCTGTACAGCACGCTTGCCGCCGTCGCCCACAACATGGGTCAGCTACTCTGCGTGTCGCTTGTGTACTCTGTCGCCATGTTTACGCTTGCGCCGCCACTGGTAATTTTCGGTCTGCTGTGTGGCGCGATAACGGCAACGTTGCTACGCGCCGTGTTGCCACTTTTAAAAAAGTCGATTTATTAGACAAAAATTTCAGTTTGAAAAAAAGCTTTAGCCTGCGACCCGACTCGCCTAAGAAACGACCTGTCTGTCGATTGATGCGATAAACCGGCTCTGTAGGGTGATGTGGGTTTACAAAACAGCAGTGACTGCTTACTGTTAGCCACTTATAGAGCCGCTGTGCACAGTTTTCCTTAACCGCTTTTCTATGTAAATCAGGCTTCATAGAAATTGGTTGGCGAAAACCGTGGAGTGGGTGGAAATGAGCTAGCTGTTAGGGCGTAGTGTTTGCTACTTATAGACTACTTTTTCGAGGTTTTCTATGCAAAACTGACAGCTAACCTAACAGGGATATCTGCCGCAGATAGTGCCTATACGAACAAATGTGAGATGAATTTTTCGGACTACCCCTCCAACGGCGTGGGTAATCCGAAAAAATTTTAGCTCACCAGATAGTTTATCTCCGCGCTTGTCAGTGAGCGTTGCGCCGCGTGGTTGATGGCGAGCGCCAACACGTTTGCCGACCGCCGCATAACTTCATCAAGCAGGCGCGGTGTTACGATAAGGTCACCGTCGCCGTGTCGCAACTGCATAAGTGTCGGCACGCCGAGCGCTATCGTTGTGCACCCCAGGGTCTGCTTTGTGAGTGCCTCGGCACCCTGTGGTGTCAGTCCGACATCGCTTATCTGCACCGTCCGTCCAAGCCGTGACGGCTCGCCGGTGTAAAGGCTGTCCACCAGTATCACCGCCGTCGGCGACAGACGCTTTATTATGCCGGCAAGCGTTTCCGCCGTCGGTATGCCGGTTTTTGCCATAACACCCGGCACAAACGCCGCAACCTCGCGCAGGGGTATGCCTATGCGTTGGTGCTCGTCGCTTAGGTGCTTTGTCACGTAAATTTTGTTGACGACACGCGGCCCTAAACTGTCCGCGGTTATCTGCGCGTTGCCAAGCCCCACCACCAGTATTAAACCTTTTGCCGGCAACAGCCTTGTTAGCTCGGCGCTGACGGCAGAAATGTATCGCTCGTTGCGGTCGTCGACCAGCTCAAAACCCGGCAAATCCAGTACCGTATAGTTTCCGCGCGGTCGGTGTAGGTCATCGCGCCTTATCTTTATCCTCGTCACCTCGATGTTGCCGGTCGTCAGGCGCTCTTTGTCAACTCCGCTGGGTTTGCCCCCCTTGGTGGGTTTGCAAATTTGTGCCGCTATATCGGTGTACCTTGCCTTCCCCCTCCTAAATTACATTTTAATGCCTTTATATCGGTATTTTAGGCAGTTTTCTCGTTGACTATACAATGTCAACAACTTAAGCAGGCAAATATTTTCCCGTCACTTTCCCTCAACATCATCGGTGGCAGAGGACGTGAATGTTTTCTTAAGTTTGTGACATTATCTGTGTTAGTCCACTTGTTAAAGGCAAAGGAATGAACACTAAGTTATTACGTTTCCAGGGCTTTTCTAGGGGTGCTTTGGCTTTAATTAGACTTGCCTTCCGTCTGCGAAGTGGGGCAAACAAGCTAAAAAACAGAAAAAAGTCGTACAATTTAACTTTGCGCAACACCTCCGATGCACCGGAATGTTGTACAGGAGCATATGCAGGTAGGTTGACGAGAGCTAACAGACACTCTTATTTTGTTACCCTAAATTGTTGACTATGCAAACTAAAAATGTTAAAATAAAAGGGGACATGTTGAAAAAGTCGGCTTCGCAAAAGGCTTCGGCAAAATTTCCGTCATATGTCACAAAAGCCCTCGCTAATACACAGAGTATTGCCTGCGGCCTTTGTCTAATCTGACGAAAATTTTGCTCTTGATTTTTCAAATCCTTTGTTTTTCAACACACCCTAAGGATAGAATTACAGTTAAAGGGGCAGACGTTTGAAACAGACTTTAGAAACACTTCAAAAAATTGCCGCGCAAAAGCTTGAACAAGCCTGTACACAGGAAGAGCTTAATGCGGTTCGCGTGGAATATTTAGGTAAAAAGGGAGAGTTAACTTCGCTTTTAAAGGGGTTGTCGGCGCTTGATCCCAAGGAGCGTCCTGCTATGGGCGCGCTTGTCAACAGCGCACGTGAGAGCATAACCGCTTTGCTGGAACAGCGTATGGCGCACATCGCCGCACAGGAGCAACAAAAGGCGATGCAAGCAGAGCGCATTGACGTGACACTACCCGGCGCGGTGCCACAGCGCGGTGCACTCCACCCCATGACACAGGTGCTCGGGGAACTTACCGATATATTCAACGGCATGGGCTTTGAGGTGCGCGAAGGTCCCGAAATTGAACTGGATAAATACAACTTTGAAATGCTAAACATGCCCAAAACTCACCCTGCACGCGACACGCAGGATACATTTTATATAAACGAAAACATACTGCTGCGCACCCAAACGAGCCCGATGCAGATACGCACGATGGAGGTGCAAAAGCCGCCCATTCGCATTATCGTACCGGGACGCGTCTATCGCAGTGATGCGGTTGATGCCTCGCACTCGCCCGTCTTTCACCAGATAGAGGGGCTTGTTGTCGATAAGGGGATCACATTCGCCAACCTTAAATCCACACTTGAAACTTTCGCAAAAAAGCTGTACGGAGATGCGGCAAAGGTTCGTTTTCGCCCCCACCACTTCCCATACACCGAGCCATCCGCCGAGATGGATGCCTCCTGTTTTAAGTGCAGTGGTAACGGTTGTAGTCTTTGTAAAGGCGAGGGTTTTATCGAACTGCTCGGCTGTGGCATGGTGCACCCAAAGGTGCTGTCCGGCTGTGGTATCGACCCCGAAGTGTACAGCGGCTTTGCCTTTGGTATGGGGCTTGAGCGCATAACCATGTTGCGCTACGGCATTGACGACCTGCGCAACCTCTACGAGGGCGACCTGCGCTTCTTGTCACAGTTTTAAACCGAAAGGATGTTATAAATATGAAATTAGCTTACAGTTGGCTTGCGGATTTCGTCGAGCTGAACAACGATATAAAACAGTACTCCGATGCGATGACGATGAGCGGCTCCAAAGTGGAGGGGGTTCACTGCCCGGCACAAAACGCAAAAGGTCTTGTTGTCGGCAGGATAGAGCGCATTGAACGTCACCCCGATGCAGACAAGCTTTTCGTCTGCACCGTCGATGTCGGCAGGACTCTGACCATCGTCACCGGTGCGGATAACCTCACCGCCGGCGACATCGTGCCCGTTGTGACCGACGGCGGCGTACTGCCGGATGGCAAGGTCATAACAGCTGGCAAACTTCGCGGCATAACCAGTGAGGGTATGCTGTGCAGTATTGGCGAGCTGGGCTTCACCGAAAACGATTTTCCCGAATGCCCGGCTGACGGCATAATGGTACTGCCGTCAGAACTCGGCGCTAAACCCGGCGATAATGTCATACCGTTGCTCGGTCTAGACGACTGCACCGTCGAGTTTGAGATAACACCCAACCGTCCCGACTGCCTGTCGGTGCGCGCCCTTGCACGCGAGAGCGCCGTGACCTTCAATAAGGATTTTAAGGACACAACATTTACCGAGCGTTTATATGAAGGTGATGTGCATAACATGCTGAGCGCCCAGATAAAAACCGAGCTTTGCGGCAGGTATATGGCGGCAGTCGTGAAAAATGTGCGCATAAAGCCGTCACCGCTGTGGTTGCGCCACCGCCTGCGCATGTGCGGAATACGTCCGATAAACAACATCGTCGATATAACCAACTACATCACGCTACTGCACGGTCAGCCGATGCACGCGTTTGACTACCGCTTTGTAAACGACGCAAGCATAACGGTGCGCAACGCCAACTCCGGCGAGACTATCGTGACGCTTGACGGCGTGACACGCACCCTCGGCGAGGACATGGCGGTCATTGCCGACACAAAGGGCGCTATTGCCATAGCCGGTGTTATGGGCGGCGAGCACTCGGGCATCTACGACGACACGACCACCATCGTGTTTGAGTCCGCTTGCTTTAACGGTCCGTCGGTGCGCACGACGGCAAAACAGCTCGGTATGCGTACCGAGAGCAGTGCGCGCTACGAAAAAGGTCTGTCGGACGAAAACACGCTGAGCGGACTCTTTGCGGCGCTGGATTTAATAGAGCAACTGGACTGTGGCGAGGTGGTAAGCGGCATTATAGATGTCTACCCGAGCAAGCGCGAGCCTGCCGCCATACCGTTTGACCCGCAAAACATCAACGCTCTTATCGGCACAGATATAAGCCGCGAGCGCATGGTGGAAATACTGACACAGCTTGACTTTAAAGTTGAGGGTGACACGGTGACACCACCGTACATGCGCCGCGATGTCACACTCATGTGCGACCTTGCGGAGGAGGTTGTGCGCATACACGGCTACAATAACCTGCCTACCACACCTCTTTCGGGTGCCGGCAGTGCGCGACCGTCGGTCCGACACTACTTTGACAACAGCCTTAAACAGGCGCTTGTTGGCTACGGTCTTTATGAAAATGAGAGTTTTTCCTTTTACAGCCCCAAACACTTTGACATGTTAAAGTTGCCGAGCGACAGTGTAACGCGCGACGCTATCGTCATACAAAACCCTCTGGGTGACGACACTTCGATAATGCGCACCACCGCCGTACCCTCCATGCTTGAGGTGCTGGGAAGAAATTATAGCGCGCGTGCGGCAAAATGCGGTATTTTTGAATTCGCCACGGAATATATAAAGAGTGAGGGGGATAATTCAAAGGAGCTTCCAAGCGAGCCAAAGAAGATTATAGTTGGACTTTACGGCAAAGGCGAGGATTTTTTCACCGTCAAGGGCATCGTTGAAGGTCTTTTGGGCGTTGCAAAGATAAAAAATGTAACCACCAAAGCGGTACAGGACGTTTCGTACCTGCATACAGGGCGTGCCGCTGACATGTTTATTGGCGGTGACAAGGTGGCAACGGTCGGGGAAGTCAACAGTGACGTTGCACGTGCTTACGGCATTAAGACAAGGTGCTATGTTGCGGATATAGCACTTGATGTTCTGTTCCGTCACAGTGGCGGCACGGTGCAGTTTAAACCGATAACAAAATACCCCTATCTGCAAAGGGATATCTGCCTCGTGGCGGATGTTGGCCTGTCACACGGCGAGCTTTCACAGACCATCGCCGACGCGGCAGGGGAAACACTGCGCACCCTTGAGCTGTTCGACGTGTTTGAGAGCGATAAGCTCGGTGCGGGCAAGCGCAGTCTTGCTTACAGCCTGACACTGCAAAGTGAGCACTCGACACTGACCGATAAGCAGGCGGACGATACAATAAAAAGTGTGCTGGCGGCAGTTCTGCCCCTCGGCGCCGTCATACGCGAAGGATAGCAAAACATGCGCAAACTGCTCCCCATAAAACCTGAGGGGACAATCAGTCAACTCAAGATAAAGCTCATCGTTATAATGATGGTGCTGTTTACCGTTGTGCTTACAACGCTTATGATAAGTAACACGCTACTGACCGGTTATATCAGCACAGCGGAAAATTTGCGTGTGGTTCAGGCAGCACTTAACGGTGAACTACAGCAGGACGCAGGTGGTTTAAATATTCCGGCGCGGCGAACAAATCAGTATTTTGCACTTGTCGATGATAACGGTAATATCGAAACGCTTGAGGGTGTGAGCGACGGTACCTATACCGACGAAGAGGTACAGCAGTTTGTACTTGAAGCGGTGCAAAGCGTTAGTTTTTCCGGCGTACTTGACGATCACGACATGTACTACGCCACCTCAAAAACAGAAAACGGTACCGTAGTGGTGCTGCTTGACGGCAGTGCCGAGCGCGAATTTTTATCGTTTATGCAACAGTCGACGTTGACGATAAGCGGCGGTGGACTGCTACTTTTGCTTGTGCTTGCCTTTGTGCTTGCAAACTGGCTGACCGACCCGGTGCGCAGGGCGTTTGAACATCAGCGGCAGTTTATCGCGGATGCCTCGCACGAGCTTAAAACCCCCATCGCGACGATAAGCGCCAACATCGACATACTGACCGAGCAACAGGGGCAAAACAAGTGGCTCGGCTTTATAAAGGACGAGACGGTGCGCATGAAATCGCTTGTTACGGACCTATTATACCTCGCTTCGGGTGACGCGCAGGAGGTTAAACTGCACAAGGAGCCGTTTAACCTGTCCGACACGGTGGCGCTGACCTCCATGTCGTTTGAGAGCAGATTTTACGAGGGCGGTCGACGTCTTAACCTTGACATAGCACCGGACTTAACCTATACCGGTGACGAGATGCAGATAAAGCAACTTGTGGCTATATTGCTTGATAATGCGTCAACGCACACCCCCTCGGGCGGTGAGATAGAAGTGAGCATCAGCAAGGTGCAAAACAAAATAACCCTGACCGTCAAAAACACCGGCGAGGGCATTGCGGATAGCGAGCGCGAAAAGATTTTTGAAAGATTTTACCGCAGTGATAGCTCCCGCGCGCGTGGGAGTGGCGGTTATGGGCTGGGGCTGTCCATTGCAAGGCAGATTGCAAAACACCACGGCGCAAAGATAACCGCAGGAGGTGTCGTGGGCAGTTATGCGGAGTTTAAGGTGGTTTTTTGAGCAGAAATGCAGGTTGCCGCTAAAACAAAAATTTGTTCGGTAATGTCATTTAAGTTTGGTAACTATTCCTGTTTGCCCACCCCCGCCGGCGGCAGGGGCAGGTAAGCGAAAAAATATTGGTGTCTTAAGTTGTTGACATTGGTTGGCTTTGTTAATTTAACATGGAAAAATAATTATCATCCGTTCATTCCTCCCCGCCTTCGGCAGGGAGGAATGAACGGAAAGAAAAGCACTTGTGGTTTCGGGTTTACTGTGATATTTCATTCATTTTAACTTAACAGTGCCCATTGGTTCATTCGGAGATGTTTTATGAGAGTTTTGATTATAGAGGACGAGGCAAACCTACGCGATGCCCTGTCCGAGATACTGGAAAACCGCGGATTTGAAACCGACACGGTAAGCGATGGCAAAAAAGGTTTGCACGCCGCCATGTCAGGTCTTTTTGATGTAATTGTACTGGATTTGATGCTTCCGAAGCTCGATGGCTTCGAGCTTTTAAAAAAACTCAGGCGCAATGAGATAACCACACCGGTTATCGTGTCCACCGCAATGGGTGACAATGCGACGATGCAAAAGGCTATGGATTGCGGTGCAGACGACTATGTCACAAAGCCGTTTAACGTCGATGAGCTGACATCCAAAATAAAGTTGCTGTCCGGCAACACCGACAGTGATGTAATACAGCTTGGTGACATTTCGCTTAACAGAGCGACAAGGGTAGTGGAGATAGGCGGCAAACATAGTGAAGTCTCGCCGACAGAGGTGCAGTTGTTGCTCACATTAATGGAAAACGAGAGCCGCATAATCCCTTATGCTGTGTTAAGCCATGGCAGTGACACCGAGGAGCTTGACGCTTATATTGCCATGCTGTCCAGGAAGCTAAACTATTTAAGTGCAGACATTGATATACTACATGTCAAAGGGGTCGGTTACAAACTTATGTTGCCGGATGTGCCTCAGATTGAGTGGGAAAAAGGGTTTTAAAACAGCACCCACGAGCAAAGCAAAAGTCACGCCTTGCGTGTACAATTTTTGCGCCATGCTTCGTTATCCTCATTCGTAATACGGCAAGTATTACTCAATCGTCTGCCTCGCCTGACACAAAAATTGTGGGCGCAAGGTTCAGAGAATTTTTTATAACGCCAAAAGTCGCGTGACAAGGAAGTGTGTCGAAACAATGCTTTCGCCTTGTGAGATACGCTGACGCAGTCACGGGGCTTTTGGCTAAATCAAAAACGGTTCGGATTACAAGGCTTTGGCTAGTCAAATGCCAGAGAGAAAGCAACTTGTAAACGGTAACTCAAATAGATAACGACACAAAGCTATCTGAGGTGATATCAGGTGAAACTGAAGGAAAATACCCCCACAATCAAAACAAACGGACTGGTTTTGCGCAAATTTACTTCAACTGACGTTGTGGATTTTTTTCAGCTTATGAGCGACAAAGCTGTCAACACCTATCTGCCGTGGTTTCCGCTCAAATCCGAAGAAGAAGCAAAGAGCGTTTTGAAAAACCGATTTTTGCATTATTACGAAAAGGAAAGTGCTTATCGGTATGCGATATGCTTACAGGCTGACAACAAAGCAATAGGCTATGTTTGTTTATCCGATAGCAAAAGCAACGACTTTGGTTACGGACTTAAAAAAGAATTTTGGCATAAGGGTATTGTTACAACCGCAAGCAAAGCTGTTGTTGCAAAAATTGCAGATGCTGGCTATGAGTATATTACCGCAACCCACGATACAAACAACCTTTATAGCGGTAAAGTTATGGAAAAGCTTGGCATGAGCTATAGATATTCTTACGTTGAGCAGTGGCAGCCTAAGAATATTTCTGTCACATTTCGTATGTACCAATTGAACTTTGACGGGGACGAAAATCGTACATACATGGGGTATTGGAATACTTACGAAAATCATTTTAAAGAAATAATATAGTCAAAATGATTTTCATTAACTTGTCCGCCCCCCTTCTCGCCGTGGCAGAGAGGGGGCGGACAGTTTTGAATTAATTTAACTCAGCTTTTCTTTAAGCTGTAACATCTTTGTATGTATCTGCTCGATGATAGCCTTAAACTCCTCGTCGCTTTTGCCGCTCGGGTCATCAAGTCCCCAGTTTTCAGCATATTGCGAGGGTAGGTTGGGGCAGCTTACGTTGCATCCCATAAAAATGACAACATCCGGTGTAGGTATTTCGTTTATCGTCTTATTGAACTGTGTAGCTTCCATGTCGATGTCATACAATTCCTTTATCAGACGCACAGCATCTTGATTTATCTGATTTTTTATCGTCGTGCCTGCGGAATAGCTTTCGAATACATCGGCGGCAAGCAGTTTGCCAAGCGCTTCCGCCATCTGACTGCGACATGAGTTGTGGTTGCAGACAAACGCAACCTTTGGTTTGCCATCGCAGTCGAGCTGCGGCTTGTAGCTTTCAAAGTCGTAGTCGATATTTGTATTGCCGTCGTCACCGAAATAGCTCAGCGCGCCTACAGGACATTGCTTTTCACAGCCGTGACAGCCATGCACACAACCTAAACCATACACAACCTTTGGTTTATCCGTTTCGGGGTCCGGCTTGTAAACGCCGTGTTTGCACATATCGTTGCAAGCCATGCAACTGATACACTTGTCGTAATCTATAACAGGATACCAACCTTGACTCATTTTCTTTCTCCTTGCTTTAATTGATGCGCTGTTAAGTTAAAATACAACAGCTTTTTTCTTTGGTCGTTCTACCCCGCCGAAGGCGGGGTAGAACGACAGCTAAACGATATTTTTTCAGTTTAAACTACAAAGCCTAACCAGGCTGCAAGAAAAGACCACGCGTGGAAATTAAACCACCAAAATAGCCTTTCACCCGTCACTTTTAGCCTTTAGTCTAAACCAGTGTGTTGTCTTGTTTGCTATTCTTACAAGTATCAGCATGACCGGTACTTCCACCAGTACGCCGACGATTGTTGCAAGTGCCACGGGGCTGTCAGTGCCGAATAGCGCTATTGCGACTGCAACGGACAGCTCAAAAAAGTTGGACGCGCCTATCATGCCGGCAGGTGCGGCTATGTCGTGCGGCATTTTGAAAAACTTTGACGCAAAGTAGGCTATAAAGAATATCAAAAAAGTTTGCAGTATCAACGGTACCGATATGAGCAGAATGTGAAGCGGGTTTTCCAGTATGACGTTGCCCTGAAATGAGAATATAAGCGTCAATGTCAACAGCAGACCTATGATAGTGACGTTGCTGAATTTCGGGATAAACTGCTTTTCAAAGTAGTCGACACCGCGACGTTTTGTGACAACCGATCGCGTTATAATGCCACCGCCAAGCGGTATGACCACAAACAACACTACCGATAATATCAGTGTCCCCCACGGCACGCTAACGCCACCGACACCGAGCAAAAACGCCACAATAGGGGTAAAGGCGACAAGTATAATTAAATCGTTGGTGGCGACCTGAACCACCGTGTACGCCGGATTACCCTTTGTAAGGTGGCTCCACACAAACACCATTGCCGTACAGGGTGCCGCACCTAAAAGCACTGCGCCTGCAAGGTAATGCTGTGCAAGATCCGCCGGTATAAGCGCGCTGAACACGACATAAAAGAAGAACCACGCTATACCGAACATGGTAAACGGTTTTATAAGCCAGTTGGTAACCCACGTGACAAACAATCCCTTTGGGTTTTTGCCGACGTTTTTAATGCTTTGGAAGTCGACCTTCATCATCATGGGGTAAATCATAAGCCAGATGAGAACCGCAATGGGAATGGACACCTGTGCAACCTCAAAGTTACCGAGAAAATCCGGTATGACGGGCACAAATCTGCCTATCAACACGCCGACAACCATGCATATAATAACCCATATCGTCAAATATTTCTCAAAAAAGCTAATGCCGGAAGATTTTTGTTTGCTCATAATAATACCTTATAATATTTTTTTGTTTGTCACATCAAAATCATTTGATATGATTATACTATTATGAGCGCACGTTGTCAAGATATAAATTGAAAATTTTTGATGTGACTTTTTTTCTCGCATCTATATTATAATTACTCACTTGAAAGTCACCACATATTCCCGGTAAAAATTTCACCTTCTGCTCAGCAATCTTGTGTCAATTTTCAAGTTGGACAACTATATGATTCCGAATTGGGTTGCCCGTTTATGGGAATTATCGTCACCTTTCACAAAACAAAAGTTGTGCAATTTAGCTTTAATGCGACAGCCCATATAGCTAGTTACCGCTTCAGCGTCTGCCACAGCTCCTCAATTTGAGTGAGAGCGTCCTCGATTTTCTGCTCCTCGCCCTTGGCATCGGTGCCGGCAAGGTAGCCGAGCTTTCCGGAAATCGCAACAAGCCTTGCAAGCGCATCGTCAACACGACGCAGGGTCATATCCTGCTCGTCTTTGACTGCAAGGGTATCGGCATCGACTGTACCACCACCGAAGTCCAGCTCGTAAGTTGTATTTAATGCGGCCAGCTGTGGTTGCACCCCTGTCTGCTCCTTGACCGACTGTGCAAGTGTCCGGCAGGCATCGTCGTTGCCGTGGTTTAAAAACACAAGGCGTGGTGCCGGCTGTATGTGGGATATCCACCGTAGCAGTGCCGGCTCGTCTGCGTGTGCCGAAATGCCGGAAATTTTTACTATCTCCGCCGCGACCGACACCGACTCGCCGAATATGTTGACACTGCGCGCGCCCTCGAGCAATTTTCTGCCAAGTGTGCCCTCTGCCTGATAGCCAACGAACAATACGCTGTTTTTGCCGTTATATAGGTTGTATTTTAAGTGGTGTTTTATACGTCCTGCATCGCACATGCCGGAGGCAGATATAATAATACAACTGCCTTTGTAATCATTGATCGCGCGTGAGTCGTCGGTCGTGACCGACAGCTGAACCCTATCAAACTTAATCGGGTCTTCTCCACGGCGCATTACGCGATGTGCCTCCTCGTCGAAATAGGAGTCGGCATATTCCTCAAACAACTTTGTCGCTTCAACGGCAAGCGGACTGTCGACAAAAACAGGGAAAGTGCTATACTTTTCAAACGCACTGTCCTCGTACAACTCGCGCAGGTGATAGAGTAATTCCTGTGTTCTGCCGACGGCAAATGCCGGTATAATAACCTTGCCGCCGCGCTCAAATGTGCGGCGCACAACATCAAAAAGCTCGCCTTTTGTGTCGGGGTGCTCACCGTGACTGCGTCCGCCGTAGGTGCTCTCCATCACGACAAGGTCGGCGCTTTTTATATGTGCCGGATCGCACATGAGCGGTCGGTGGTCGTTGCCGAGGTCGCCGGAGAATACGAGTGTGCGCTCCTCCCCCTCGTCTGCAACGCACAGCTTTGCGATGGAGGAACCGAGCAGATGTCCGGCATCCTCAAATGTGAGCTTTATGTCAGGCCTGATGTCGATCTGCTCGCCGTACTCGACGGTTTTGAAAAGGCGCACCGTGTCATGCACATCCTGATCGTCGTATTTTGGGTGCTGTGGCAATTTGCCGGCACGGACAAGCTTTTTGTTTTTCCATGTGAGTTCTGCTTTTTGTATGTGTGCGCAGTCCAGTAGCAGTAATTTTGCAAGTCGCGCTGTAGCCGCCGTGCTGTAAACCGCACCCGAAAAGCCGTTTTTAACAAGCATGGGCAGGTGCCCTACATGGTCGATGTGCGCGTGTGTCAACACGACAGCATCAATGCCGCTCTCAGCAAAAGGCACCTGCTGGACCATGTTGCTCTCACGCCCTTGAAACATACCAAAATCAACGATAACCTTGCTTTTTTGCGTGGTCAGTAATGTGGAGCTACCCGTCACAGTGCCCGCCGCACCTAAAAATGTCAGTTTCATGCACTCACCTCATTAAAATAAAGATACTGTTCAATTAAACTGTTTTTCCGGTCTTTTTTCATATTAAGTAGCAAAGCCAAAATAAGCACTAACAGCGAAAGACATTGCTATATAATTTAGGTAATTTAAGCTTATCCGTGGTCTTTCACTTTTAGTCTTTAGCCCTTAACCTCAAGTGTGTTGCACACGTGCTCATTCCCAGCCGTAACTCTCGTCTCTGTAGGTCAAATGCGGATTGTAATACGGATCACCCTCTGCAAATATGTCGGCATATTGCGTGCGCAGTCGTGACAGTTCGCCCTCGAACCTTTTTGCGCTCTCACCGTGTGTGTCGGTGCCACGCGATAGGCTCTCGTGGTGGGTGGCGACCGCGTGTGGTGTCATTACGTTGATAAAACCGCTTTTGTACAGCCGCAGACAGTAGTCAACATCGTTAAATGCAACGGCAAAGTCCTGCTCATTCAGGCCGCCCATGCGCTCATAAAGCGACCGCTCGGTCATCAAAGCCGCCGCCGTCACGGCAAGGTAGTTTTGTGGTGTGCAAAGTCGGTACATATCGCCGCCGCTGTCGCCCGGGTGCGATTTGTGGCTGTGTCCGGCGCTGTTGTTTATGCCGACAATAACACCGGCGTGTTGGATCTTGCCGTTTGGGTAAATCAACTTTGCGCCGACCGCCCCAACAATTTCCATAATCGAGTAGCTGAGCATCTCACGCAAAAAGTCAGGGGACGTTATCTCAATGTCGTTATTCAGTAACAGTATATGCTCGCCGTAGCAATGTTGTACACCAAAATTGCAGACGGCAGCGAAGTTAAATTCGCCGTCATAGTGCACAACCTTTAGGTTGTCATAATGCTGCTGTGCATGCGCGTAAAAATCAAAAATTTCCTTGCTTTTCGAGTTGTTTTCGACGACAATCACATCAAAGTTATCATGTCCTGCATTTGCGTACAGCGTTTGCAGGCAACGCTGTAAATCCTTTTTGTGTTCACAGTTCGGAATGACCACCGACACACTGCCGTTTACCTTTCGGTAGTGCACCTTGTAGGCGCCATCGCGCCCTTTTATCGGCGATACATCGGCATCAATCCCCTTTCGCAAAAGGTGGTCGTTCACGGCGCGTGCGCCGGCGGCTATCGCATAGGGTTTTGCGTCGATACCTGCCGCGGTGGACAGGTCGTGTCCGCGCCAGAGATAGAGCACACTTTTGATGTGGTAAATTTTGTTTGCGTGCTCGCTTAAGCGAAGTATTAAATCGTAGTCCCCTGCCCCCTCATAGCGCTCGTCCTCAAAACGACCGGCAGTGTCAAGCAGTTGCGATGTAAATGCGCAAAGGTGCGTTATATAGTTGCACCCGGTCAGGTAGTGCTGAGAAAAGTCCGGCTTAAAATGGAACTGCCGCAGGTGTTTCAGCGTGCTGTCAAGCACAACCTCGTCGCTATACAACAGGTCGGCGTTATGCTCCAAATGTGCTGCAACCACGCTGTACAAAGCGTGTGGTAGCAATGCGTCATCGTGGTCAAGCAAAGTCAGCAGTTCACCGCTTGCAAACTCAAAAGCCTTGGTGGTGTTGCCGGATATACCTTCGTTTTTTATGGGATGATGCTTTATTCGGTGGTCTTTATAACGTTTAATCCAACCTGCGGTAACCTCACTGTCACCGCCGTCGGCAAGTATCAATTCAAAATGTGGGTAGCTTTGTAATAGTACGCTGTCCACCAACTGCTTAAAGAACTTTTTCGGTGGATTGTACACCGGCACAATCACCGACACAAGCGGCATACCATCGCGGTAAAATGCGCGTTGCTCCTTTAACTCTCGCCGCAGCGGTAAGCGCGCTTTAAAGTGCCATAATTCGCCATGCGTCGCAAGTGCCACGCGGTATGCAACCTCGCGATAAGCCGCCTGAGCACCACGTTCTTTATAACAGGTGGCAAGGCGCGAAATATTAGTCCCGATCTTTTTTAAAGAGAGATTGCGCTTAATGGCGGCCGCCACACTGTCCTTTTGCGGTGTCGTTGACATGTTTTACCTTGTGGTGTTTTTGTAAATTTCGCACACGTCTGTTGTGTCGCCGAGTGTAACAAGCTCGCCCTGTTTCAAAAAAGCTGCCCTGTCGCACATGCGCTCTATCTGATTTATATCATGGCTGACAAGCAGTACCGTTGTGCCATTTTCTATCAGCTTGTTTATGCGATTTTCACACTTTTCGATAAACAAAAAGTCGCCGACGGACAGCACCTCGTCCGCTATTAGCACGTCCGGCTCCACAACGGTGGCTATGGAAAACGCAAGTCGGCTTGACATGCCGGAGGAGTAGTTTTTCAACGGCACATCCATAAAGTCGTGAAGCTCGGCAAAATCAACAATCTCGTCGTACTTGTCATGCAAAAACTTTTCGGAATAGCCGAGCAGACAGCCGTTTAAAAACACGTTTTCGCGACCGGTAAGCTCAACATCAAAGCCGGTTCCAAGCTCGATAAGCGGCACAATGCGTCCCTGCACTTTACAATTGCCACTTGTGGGACGGTAAACACCAGCTATTACTTTAAGCAATGTGCTCTTACCGCTACCGTTCAAACCGACAATGCCGAAAATTTCACCGCGCTTGACATCAAGGCTGACATTTTTTATCGCCAAAAACTGCTCAAAGTGGAGCTGCCCTTTAAACTTGCGTATAAAAAACTCCTTAAAGCTGTCCACCTTTTCGGCGGCAAGATTAAAGCTGACCGTCACATCTTCAACCGTTATGACAACCGGCTCGTGTTCAAAGGAGCGCTTTGGGCGCAATGGGCCTTCTTTCTTTTTACTGTCAACATCAAACATAAAGTATAAATTTATCCTGTGATTTTTTAAATACGATAAGACCTATAATAAGCGCCACAACCGAACTTATGCTACACCAGAGCAACTGTTCGACGGTGGGCGGTAGGTCATAGAGCACCGCGTTTCGGAACATAGATATAAACCAGTATATTGGGCTAAACCTCACCGCTGTTGCAAGGAACGGCGGCAAAATGTTTTCCGGGTACATTATCGGCGTAAGATACATCATTGCTGTTAAGAACACGCCGTAAAAATGAATTACATCGCGGAAAAACACCGCAAGCGAAGCCAGTATCAACCCGACGCCCAGACCAAACACAAACAAAAATACAAAGGTAATGGGGAAAAATAGGGTGTTAAGTGTAATGGGTTGCCCTGTAAAAATCATAACGCCGATGATTGCCAAACAGGAAAAAAGCAGGTTTACAAACGCAAACATCGCCTTTTCAAGTGGGAAAATGTACTTGGGTATATAAACTTTGCGAATAAAACCCGATGCTGAAATCATACTGGACATGGCGCCGTTTGTCGCCTCGGAAAAGCTGTTAAATATCAGCTGACCGGACAGCAGGTAGACGGGAAAATTCTCTATATCAAAGCGAAAAAGCGAGGAAAACACCGCCGCCATAATGAGCATCATCAACAGCGGTGACAGCAGACTCCACAGTATACCAAGCACCGAACGACGATATTTTACTTTAAAATCGCGCTCAATAAGGTGAAAAAGCAGTGATCGGTATCGGTAAAAATCCCTAAAGTGCGCCGGTAGATTTTTTAAAAACATTTAAACCTCGTTGCAACTTATATTTCGTTATAGTAGGAAAAATCCTGCGACGCAAACTCCGGCAGTAGTTTATCCTTGTCGGACAGCAAGGGGGTTATGTCTGTGGGCCACTTTATACCGAGTGTAGTGTCGTTGAATATTATACCGCCCTCGTCGTGCGGTGCATAAAAATCAGTGCATTTATAGCAGAACTCAGCGCGCTCGCTCAGCACTAAAAAGCCGTGAGCGCAACCCGGTGGGACGTAAAACATGTTGCCCTCTTCGGCGGTCAACGTAACACCGAACCACTTGCCGAAAGACGCACTGTTCGGGCGACAGTCGACGGCAACATCAAATACACTGCCGCTTATAACGCGCACAAGTTTGCCCTGCGGCTGATTCTTTTGCAGGTGCAAGCCGCGCAAAACGCCTTTGACGCTCGCGCTCTGGTTGTCCTGAACAAACTTGTCCTTTATGCCGCCATCGGCAAACGTCTGCTCGTGATATGTTTCCATAAAGTACCCCCTATCATCGCCAAAACGGCGAGGGGTTACTAGTATTGCACCTATAATGTCGGTCTCGTTAAATGTGAAATTTGACATGATATTTCCTTTGTTATTACTTAATATATAACATTATCTCTACTATATACTAGCACATTAGCGCGAGTTTTGCAAGAGTTTGATAGTTTAAAGTGCGGATAATGCTGTATTTTCGGATGGGTCCGCACACTGCTCAATCACTTCCGCTTAGCCTCGGCAATCCTCTGCCACCGCCCAAAGGAATCAAGCATGTGCGCGCAGACATCGACATTGTACGCTGCCGAAAGCTCTTCGGAGCACAACACGTAGTCGCAGCTGCCAAAGCGCGCTATGTTTCCGTCGGACAGCAACAGTATGTTGTCCGCAAAGGACATGGCAAGGTTAATATCATGCAGTACACCTATGATGGTGCGCCCCTTTTGCTTTGCCCAACCCTTTAAAAAGCTGATTATCTCCAGTTGATAGTTGAGGTCGAGATGGTTTGTCGGCTCGTCAAGCAGTAGCACCTGTGGGTCCTGCGCCAGTATCTTGGCAAGGAACACGCGCTGAAGCTGACCGCCGGACAGTGTGTGCACGCCGCGCCCCTCTATGTCCGCAAGACCTGTCAGGCGCAGTGCCTCTTGCACCTGCTCATCGTTATCACTTTTTCGGCCGAAAAGTGTGTCACCGCTATGTGCAAACCTACCCATCTCCACCGTCTCACGGACGGTGTAATTGAAATACATCTGCGTGTTTTGCGACAGCAGTGCCACCTGCTTTGCAAGTTCGCGCTTTTTTATGATGCTCACCTCTTTGCCCAAAAGCGTGACACTGCCGCTGTATGGCAGTATACCGCCCACAGCACGTAAAAGCGTCGTTTTCCCGCACCCGTTACAGCCGATAACCGCAAGGTTTTCGCCCTGCTTTACTTCAAAGGACACCCCTTTTATTATATCATTGCCCCCGTAGCCGGTGCGCAGTTCACTTATCTTTAACATATCAGTCACAATCCTCCTGCAGGGTGCTGAAAAAGTCGGCTTTGCAAAAAGCGGTGGCAAAATTTCCGCCATCTGTCACAATAAGACTAATTGATACACAAGGTATTGCTTGTGTTTTTTGTTTAAGCGGACAAGATTTTGTTCTTGTTTTTGCAAGCCCTTTGTTTTTCAACACGCCCCCTTGTTTTTTCCAAAGTAAACGTACAGGAAAAACGGTGCCCCGAACAGCGCCGTTATCGCGCCGACAGGGATTTCAAGCGGTACCGCTATCGTGCGCGCTATCAAATCGCACACCACCATAAAGGAGCCGCCAAGCAGTGCGCTCGCCGGCAGAACAAGCCGATGCGACGCGCCGAAGATGCGCCGTGCGATGTGCGGAGTAAACAGGTCGACAAACCCTATAACGCCCGAAACCGATATGATGGTTCCGGTCAGCACCGCGCTGAGAGACAGCAAAAATATCTTAAAGTTTTTTGCGTTGACGCCTGAGCTTATCGCCTGCTCGTCACCGAGCGTCATGATGTCCATGCGCCGCGAAAAGAAAAACGCGGCGGCGACGCACACAATCAGTATCGGAAACAAAAACGCAGGGTAGGCGCTTGACTTTTGCGCGAAACTGCCCATCTGCCAGAACACGAGCTGTTGCAGTTCTTCGCGTGAGAAGGTCGTTATTATCGTGATGCCGGAGTTGGCAAAAAGGCTGAAAGCCATGCCGGTCAGTATTATGGAGTTATTTTGCAGACCTCGGTCGAGTTTTGTTGCAACCGCGACCGCCGCAAACACGGTAACTATTCCGAACGTAAGTCCGAAAAAAGGAACGGTGAGTGCGCCGAAAAATGTAAACCCCATCATGATGGCAAGACATGCGCCCAGTGCCGCACCGGAGGACACACCAAGTGTTAGCGACGATGCAAGCGGATTGCGCAGTACCGACTGCATCATGACACCGCTGACGGCAAGACCACTGCCGCTGATAAATGCCAAAAACGCACGCGGTATTCTAATTTTAAGCAGTATGCTCTGTGTCACCTCATCTATACCTCTGGGCAGTGGCAGGTCAAACAGACCGCACAGCATAACCTGTGCAGTCTGCAAGGGCGGTATATACACACTGCCTGCGCCTATCGCAACAAGCAGTGTCACCGCCGCTGCCACGGCGAGCAGTATAAATTTAACGGCAACTTTCATGTTTTACCCACATTAGTATTTTTGGAATTGTTATAGTCGCTCAACTTAAAAGCGACATAAGATTGCCTAGCAGAAGTTTCGCCAATCAAGACGGAGGAATCGTGCGCTACGCGCTGTTTCTTTAGCAATCCAACGGATTGTTGATTTTGCTGATGGCAAAGCCGAAACATACTGTACATATTCCGTTTGACGCTGGCGCAGATAGTCGGAATTTCTGTCAGGTAGATGTGGTGGTTTTTCATATTAAATTGACAAACCATATTTTTAGTTTGCCTACCCTCGCCGTCTGCGAGGGTAGGCAAACGGGAATACTCCCCTAGATAGTGTTGACATAAATGTTAAGTCGGCAGGTTTTGGCAATTCATCCAAGACTTACTCAAACAAATCCGGATACATGGCTTTTGCCATCTCTTCGATAGCAAGGACGGTATTTTGGTTGGACTGCGAAGAGTTGTTGTTGTTTATAAGGTAGACCTCGTCGTTTTGCACGGCGGTCACGGCATCCCAACCCTCACGCGCTTTGATGTCGCCGACAGCGTCCTCAAGGTAATCCTCGTTTGTAAAGATGACATCGGGGTTTTTCTCAAGTATAACCTCTTCCGACACGCCGACCCAGCTCTCTTGATCGTTTAAAATATTTGTGCAGCCGAGCAGTTCGATAATCTCGTTGAGGAATGTACCGGTACCAAAGCTGTAAAGTGACGGTTGCGCCGATATCTCAAAGTAGACTGTTTTACCGCTTTCGTTTTCGCCGATAGTGTCGACAACGGCATCTATGCGCGTCTGCATGTCGGTAATCATAGCGGCGGCCTCTGCCTGCTTGCCGGTAACCTCGCCGATAAACTCGATATCCTTTTTGATATCATCAATACTTGCGGCCGCCGGTATGTAGGTCATAACCGCACCGAGGTCGATAACCGCCTGATAGGGGTCCTCGCCGCCGGAAAGGCTCATGCCGGTGGCAAAGATAACGTCCGGCTGAAGCTGTGCAAGGCTCTCCACCTCCGGCGCCATCATGTCGTAGGTCGGCAGATCCGCCGCAAGACCCTCAATGCCAACGGAATAGGTGTCGATGGCGATAATGCTGTCCGCAAGTCCAAGACCGACAAGCACGTGTGTTATGGACGGTGACATGCTGATTATCTTTTCTGCGCTTTCGGGCGCTGTGAATGGGTTGCCGGCGCGGTCGGTCAGCTCTGCCGTTTCGGCAGGCTCTTCCGCAGGTGCTTCACTCTCTACCGGTGCAGTTGATGTGCTATCGCTCGGTGCGGCCTCGCTCGTCGGCGCGGCAGGTGCGCACCCACCTAATATCAGGCTTATCATCAGTAAGATAAGCACGGCTACTGTGATTTTTTTTGTTGCTTTCATTTTTTCTCCTCTATGTTTGTATATTTTAGGGGGTGTTGCCTTCGTAAAAGTTATTGTCCATTTGCACAAAAGTTTGGCATATTTCGAATTGTACAATTTGACTTTAGTGTGACAACCCCGACTAACAGGTAAGCACTAATGGGAATAGCCTTGTGTTGTTACTGACTTGAATAATTTGCTTTAGTTGAAAAAAACATCGCATTGTTGCTCTATAAACTCAAAAATAGTCATTCACTATTCACCATTAGTTTTTAGGTCCACGTATTTTGCAGGTGGCTATATATTTCACAACGGATTTTCCGTTTATGCCGTGGTGTGGACGGTGGGGTTAACTATAGTTTTCTAAATTCGACAAACTTTCCATACCCGTCATAAAAGACGGTATAACCGCCACCGAAATCGGGGCTGTAGCCTGTAAAGTTGTCGCGCTCGCCCATGTAGTGGCTTAGCAGGTTCACTATGACACCGCTGTGTGTCACGACGACCGCCTCGTCGTCCCCCACCATGTCGGCGACCCTTTTTACACCGACAAGTATGCGCTCTTTAAACTGCCGCCTGCTCTCACCGCTTGGTGGTTTGACATCATCGTCGCCGTCCAGCCACTGTAGGTATGCGCTGTCGTGTTGCAGTTGCTCGTGGGTACAAAGCTCGAATGCTCCAAAATCGTACTCCGCAAGTTCCTTTATAACGGTGTATTTTGGGCGGTCAAACAGTAGGTCGCACGTCTCGTTTGCCCTCGCCATGCCACTTGTGAAAAACAACGCAGGTTTTGGATAGTTCATCTGCGCTTTTGCCTGTGTCAGCAGTTGCACACCGCGCTCCGACAGCGACGGGTCGCAGGCGCCGCAGAACATGCGCTGTTCGTTTGCGCGTGTCATGCCATGCCTTATAAAATGTACCGTCATCCGACCGCCTCTCTAAGCTAATATTTTTTGATTTCTTCCCCCATGGCGGGGGAAACCGGGCATATTCATCGCTTTTCTTTAATCACCGTGGGTATGCCGCAAAACATTCTGATAACAGTGTCGCTCTGCGATGCCGCCAGCGCAAGCACGCGCCCGACCTCCTCACGCCACCTGCGCATCAGTGGGTCGGTCGGCACAACTCCGCAGGATATGTCATCGCACACTATCACACTGTTGCGGTAACGTTCGATGTTTTCGGCAAACTCACTCGCCGGCTGTTTGTCCTCGCGCAGTTGTTGCAGGATGATCAAGTGCAACTCGTCCACAAGTGTCATCTCGGCAAAATTGCTCAGTGCATACGCTGTCTTGCCCTGATGCGCGCCACCTATAATAAGTATCATAACAACCTCAAAATCAAAAGTCCGAACATCTCCGTCACAACGACACACAGTCCGCAAACATCGCCGTTTATGCCACCCAATTGCTTTATGACGTAACCGGAAATTGCAACACCCACGACCGCCGCCACAAGCAATGCCCCTGCCGCCGTAATGTCGTGCAACCCGCACAGAGCTATCAAAACACCGCTAGTCAGTAGTAAAAATATCGTCTGAGGCACGCCGTTGTGCTGTTTGAAGGTGTGCGAAAAGCCGCTTTGCGCCATGAGCGGAAAGGTGAAGAGTGTCGCGGCGGACACACAGCGCGCGACGGCCGGCAAAAACAGCAGTATCAGTAGCGTTTTGCCGCTTGCGAGCAGATCAAAGTACAGCGCAAAGCTTGTCAAAAAGCACGTTATGAGCGACACGACACCGAACGCGCCGATATGTGGATCTTTTAGGATTTGGCGCTTTTTTTCGTCGTCGGCGCGTGACAGAACCGCGTCGGCGCAGTCGGCGAAA
>CAYJFU010000004.1:40737-55558 GCA_964369445.1 uncultured Oscillospiraceae bacterium
GAAACCGTCAAGATGTATGCCACCCGTCAGCACCGTCGGCACGAGCAGTAGCACCACCGCGCCGAATGCCCCGCCAACCTCAAAGTGCCGCAACAACATCCACACCCCAAAGTGTATGCCGCCCACGAGCAGTCCGACCAGTGGAAAGCACCGCAGGACGTGCCGTGTCGCGCGCTCCTCCCACAGCCGTGGCACGGGTAGCGCCGTGAACATCGACACCGCCATCACAAAACCTTTCAGCGCGTTCATTTTTCCACCCCCGACGGCTGTTTGTGATAGACAACCGCTGTGTTTGCGACCTCCGCCACCACGTCGCACATTTCGGCGCACAGCCTGTCAATCCGCGCGAGTGAGCGTCGATAATGCAGGGTGTACTCATCGTACAGTGCCGCGTCGGAGTAGATGTAGTCCGACACGATAACGATATAGTCTAACTGTATCAGCAAGGTGGTTAAACCCTCTGCCACGCTTTCAACCGCGCTAGGTAAAAACTCACCGCCTTTGAACATCTCGTTTGCGAGAAGCGCCGTCGTGCTGTCCAGTAAAAACGATCCGTTTTTATCACAGGATTGCAGTATGTTTGCTATATCAAAATGTTGCTCAACGGTGATGAACCCCATTCCGGCACGGTTTTGACGGTGGCGCGCTATACGCTCGTCGTCCTCCTTGTCACAGGGGAGCATGGTGGCGATATAGTACAGCGGTCTGCCGTCTGCCGATGCCTTAAACGCAAGCTGTTCCGCGTGGGTGGACTTGCCGTTTTTACAGCCGCCACTGACTAAAACCCTCATTCCTCTATACCGACACGCGACGGAACACCGATGTTGTAATAGTGCTTGATCTCGGTCATCTCGGTGACGAGGTGCGCCGCCTCGACAACCTCCTTTGCCGCATATCTGCCTGTCAACACAAGCTCGGTGTGCGGTGACTTTTGCTCAATCAGCGACAGTATGTCCTGTACCGACAGCAGGTTCATGTAGGCGGCGACGTTTATCTCGTCCGCAATGACGATGTCGTAACTTCCGCTTGTGGCGGCGGCAAGTATGCTTTCATAGCCGCGGCGTGCACAGGACAGATCCGCCTGCGACGGGTCTGACGGGTCGACAAACCCTCCGCCACTACCGTACTGCTCCACCGTCACCTGTGGTAAAAACCGCTCGAGTGCCGATATCTCGCTGTACTTATCCTCTTTCATAAACTGACCGATAAATACCGATTTGTCCGCACCGCTTGCGCGCAGTGTCAGCCCCAACATGCAGGTCGTTTTGCCCTTGCCGTTGCCGGTATAAACCTGTACATAGCCTTGTTCCATTAGAGTTCCTTTCTGTTTGCATTTAGCTACTCAACAATGACAACTTAAAAAAATGTTCCCGATTACCCCCCAATTAAATTGTGGACAAAGATTGGCGGGGGGTTTTGTCCGTAGTTTAGTTGGTGTAGCAATCGTGCGCTTGTACGTTGACATTGTTTAGATAGTCCAAAACAAATTATGTCGTTCAGCTTGAAAAATGCCACAAGATTGCCGAGCAAAAATTTCACCTATCAAGGCGGAGGATATGTGCACTACGCACTGTTCATTTAGTAATCCACCGGATTGTTAATTTTTCCGACAGCAAAACCGAAACATACTTTGTGCATAGCAATTGACGACCACGAAGGTAGGCGAAATTTCTGCCGGCAAGATGTGTTTGTTTTCAATTTGAATGATTATATATTAAAACGCGCCCTCGCCGATGCTTTTGATGTCGTCGAGATAGTCGCTGTTTATGTTGCCACCATCAAAGGTAACCATGTTGTAATAGACGGCAAGTGCACCGTCCATTACCGCAAACATAAGCGGACAACCGCTTCCCTCACCCAGACGCATACCGAGCATGAGGTGTGGCGACACACCCAGTGCCTCCACCGCAAAAGCGTAACCCCTCTCGTGCGACATGTGCGAGGTGAACAGGTACTGCGACACAAGCGGCGATAATTTTGTCGCGCAAAGTGCCGCCACCGCCGAGATAAAGCCGTCGACGACGACAGGTATGCCAAGCTTTGCACAACCGATGTAGACACCTGTCATACAGGCGAGGTCGAGACCGCCGACGGTGCTGAGCACCCCGACTATATCGTCACTTTTCGGCGCGTGCAGCGCGAGCGCACGTTTTACCGTGTCCACCTTTTTGTCATAGGCGGTGTCATCCAGTCCGGCACCGCGCCCGACAACCTCACTCAGTCTACCGTGCGGCAGTGAGGTGACTGCCGCCAAAACAGCACTGCTTGTCGTTGTGTTGCCGATGCCCATCTCGCCCACACCGACAAGACTGTACCCTTTATTGTGTGCCATGTGGCACAGCTCTATGCCGATGTTTATTGCGTTTTCCGCCTCCTGCCGTGTCATGGCAACCTCAACGGATATATCGCCGGTGCCGTTTCGCAGTTTGCGATTTAACACGTTCGGGTGGTCGATGTCACCGATAACACCGAGGTCCGCAACAAGCAACTCCGCACCAAACTGCTTTGCAAGCACCCCCACACCTGTTATGCCCTTTGCAATGTTTATCGTCTGTGCATGGGTGACCGCCTGTGGCGCAGATGCCACCCCTTGTGCGACAACACCGTTATCGGCGGCGCACACGATGACACAGCGCTTTTTTATATCAGGTTTTTCGGTGCGTTGTATGCCGCACAGCTTAGCCGCGACTGTTTCCAGTGCGCCAAGACTTCCCGGCGGTTTTGCAAGCCTGTCAAGGTAACCCTGCGCCGCCGACATGTGCTCAGAACTCGGCGAGACGGTTTCCGATATAGCTTTTTTATAACAAAAATGTTCCATTATATCTCCTAATTGAGTTGGAAAAGCCACGTAAAAACACGTGAGACTGATGACTAAAGGTGAATGACGAACGACTGTTTTGCCTTGTTGCGTGAGCTTTGATATTTTTACACTTTCATCGCAAAGTAAAGGTTAAAACTATATGAGCATTTCATCAGTAGCCGCAAGTTCATGTTGTGACTTACCTAATAGAAAAAACAAAAAACAACCCATGAACATTCTTCACGGATTGTTGTATTTATGGCGCACAAAGCACTCAAAAACCAAAACTCCATAACCTGTGAAGCAATTCTTTGGTCTGTAACGGCAGGTCTTCCGGCTCAGGATATCTATAGTCTGTTGACTATACGCGTCGCTCACCTTCCCGGGGGATCCCCAGTGGTTGGCTCTTAACCGAAGCAACGCTACATCCAATACGGCAGCAGGACTGCACAGGATTTACACCTGTTTCCCTTTGCAAAAAATTGCACACCGTTACAGAAATATTTTTTTGTATTGTAGCATAATAGTGCATATATTGTCAAGTGCGCACATTGTGCACTATGGTTATGACGATGCATATGCTCAGCCACGCTTTTTGTGTTCTGTTTTCACCGAAAAAATAATTTTTTTATTTACAAACCTCTAATTGATGACTTTAAAGCCAAGTCAACTATTTTAAACCCTAACAACTTGATTAGTTTTCGCGTATGTAAAAAACGTCATAAGTATTTTTATTTAGCCGTTTGCCATTTTGAGGCAATCTCCATCGGTGGATGAATAACCAAAACAAAGTATAATTAATTTACAAGTTATAGGTATTTTTTATGTGACAGCATAAACCAAAAAGGTCAAATTTGGTTGTTTATAGTCGTTCAACTTGAAAAACGACTATATCATAACAAATCCCCCACAGTGCTCCACAACCTCCACCCGGCCGTAGATGTCGCACAGCGCCGCTTGCAACTTAGGCACCGTCACGGTTCCAAGGTCGAGGTCGTGCACAATACAGCCATCCTTAAACAGCAGTGCGCGCGTACAGCTTTTTAGGGCGAGGTTTGCGTCGTGCAGGCAAATTAGCGCCGCTTTTTCACTGCCGGTTATCTGCTTTACAACGCTCAGCACCCTGTATTTGTTTTGAAAGTCCAGTGCCGAGTCCGGCTCGTCAAAAAGCAGTAACTCGGTGTTTTGCACCAGTGCGCGCGCAATTATGACAAGCTGTTTTTGCCCCTCGCTCAGCGTTTGAAAGTCCTGCTGTGCGACGTGCTGTAACCCTACGCTTTGCAGTGCGGTTTCGGCGCGGTTTTGCATGTCATCGCTCGGACGCCCAAACAGCGACAGCATCGGCGTAAAACCCATCATAACAACGTCAATAGCGCGAATCGACAGCGACAGCGAGCTTTTTTGCGGTATATAGCTTATCAGCCGTGCGCGCCGTCTGTCGGTCAGCTTTGCTATATCCTGCCCATTTACCGCCACCGCGCCGGTGCGCTTTATAAGCGAACATATCGCCTTGATAAGGGTTGATTTGCCACTTGCGTTTGCACCGAGCAGGGCGCAAATTTCGCCCTTTCTAATGGTGAGCGTCACATTTTTTACAACGTTTTTGTCACCGTACCCCGCACTGAGGTTGTCAATTTTAAGTAGATTACTCATACGCGCCCACCCCTGATTACTAAAACTATTAAAAGCGGTGCGCCCAAAAGTGATGTAAATATGCTGATAGGTATTTCTGCGGAACTGACACCGCGCGCAAAACTGTCGGCAAACAGCAACAGTGACGCACCTGTCACCCCGGAAAACATCATGGTTTTTATGCTGTGTCTTTTTAGCGCAAGACGTGTGATGTGTGGACCGAGTAGACCGACAAAGGTTATAAGTCCCGTCAGCGCCACTATAGAGCCGACAACAAGCGTTGTCAAAATCAAAACCGTATAGCGCACGCGGGTGACCGCCACGCCGAGCATTTTCGCCTCGTCGGAGTTGAGTGACAGCAGTGTTATGCGGCGGTGTAGCATAAAAAGCACGCACAGCGCCGCCGCCGCGACAGTCGTCACGACAAGCACCCTGTCCAGTGTCACCGCGGCAAGCGAGCCCATTGTCCAAAATTCCAGCTCCGCGAGTTGGTGTTCGGGGTCAGCGGTGCGCTTTAACATCATGAGCACCGCCTGAGCAAGCGCGCCTACGGCTATGCCGGACAGCACAAATGCCGACAGCCGCCGTCCGCCCGATGCCCCTGCGAGCGCTATCGCCACAACTACCGCCACAAGTCCGCCGCCAAACGCGCACAGCGCCACCGCCAGTGTCGCGCCGCCGAAAAATATTATGCCGACACCGGCACCGACGCACGCACCGCTTGACACTCCCATTATGTCCGGCGAGGCGATGGGGTTTTTAAACATGGTTTGAAAGACGTAGCCGGCAACCGACAGCCCAAAACCGGCAACCGCCGCCATGACGGTGCGTGACAGCCGCAGGTTGAACAGCACGCCAAGGGCAGTCGGGTCACCGGCAAGCAGGTCGCCAAAGGTCAGCGGATACCGCCCCGATGCAAGCGACAAAACCGCCCCTAATAAAAGCGCAGCTATGGAGATTGTATAAAACAATCTGCGTCTCATATCAACCGACAAGCGCAACGGTATCAACCTCAAACTCATAAAAATCGTTATAAAACACTGCCGTAGTGTCGATAAACTGTTGCTGAGAATATAACTCGGGGTGCAGTGCGCTTGCCAGCCAAGCACTTCCGAGATGTGAGGACGGCAGCGGTGAGTCCCATGCCTCCAGACTGCTCGGCATAGCCAAAACGTTGCCGTTTTTAACCGCGTCAAGTTCGGCGAGGGCGCTGTCGCTTAAAACATCCTGCACCGTGTATGCCGCCGCCGGCGCAATGACAATGTAGTCGGGGTTGTAGGCAATCAGCTGTTCGTAGGAGATGCTCGCCCAGTAGGTGTCCTCAATCTCCGCCGCCACATTTGCACCGCCTGCCTGTGTTATAAGCGTGTTTTGGTACATGTTCGCACCTGCTGTTGAAAGTAGGTCGCTGTTGCCACCGAGATAGACGCTCGGCGCACTCGCACCCTCTAAGGCTTGCGCTAACACCTCGCTGTCGTTTGCAATGTGCTCCTTTAGTTGCTCAGCGCGCTCCTGTGTACCTGTGAGCGTTGCTATCATGTCAATGCTCTGTGTCAAAAGCTGTGCGTTCTCGGGATTGACACACACCGACGGTATGCCCATATCGGTCAGCGTGTCGGCAACATCCGCAAGCTTTAACGGAAGTATGACCAAATCCGGCTCCAGTGACACCGCAAGTTCTATGTTAAAATCTTTGGATGTGCCGACCCCCTCAAGCTCCAAAAGGTGCGGTGCGGCAAGTGCATATATGTTCCGGTCCTGCGCCTTATTTTCTATGCCCACCAGTTGCTGTTCCAGTCCGAGTGCAATCACTATGGAAGACGAGATATAATAGGCGCTGATTATCTTTTGCGGTTGTGCCGACAGCGTGACCTCGCGCTGTGCGTGGTCGGTTACGGTGGCGTAGGTTTCGCCCCCTGTCGCCGGCGCGCACGCGGTGAATAGCAGCAGTGCACACAGTAAAATAGCTGTAAGTTTTTTAATCATGTCGTTTCTCCTAAAAAATTGAATGTTTTGTCAATGCTATCTAAACGAATAGGAATTTGCAATCTAACAGGTTTTTTAAACGGACTTTATATGGTGTGGGTACATTCCACAAAGGCGTGCATTGTTTTTCGCCTTGCCTGCCTAAGAATTACTCAAAACCTGTTCGTTTCACCTCGTGTCCACATTATCAAGTTGGTGCTATCATCGAATACCCCAACCGCACGGCATAGCTTTTGTGTAACCTCTGCCTCATTTTGTTGTGTCAATGTTACGATGTCACAATTGTAATCGGCTATCAGCCTACGTTTGAAGTGTTGCACCGTTTGAGGTGTCAACTTTGTGCCCAGCACCGACTGCATAAAGTTGTAGTTCTGCTCGCTTTTTATCGTGCCGATACAGGGTTTGCCGCTTGAAAGTATTGAAAAAATATAATCGCAAAAGCTGTCCGAGTGCAGTTCAAGCCCACCTATTTCATCAAGCACAAACATATCACAATCTCCGATACTTTGTGTCGGTACAAAGTTGTCAAACACCGAGGTATCCACATGTCGACTGTCGGCGCGACCGCTTAAAAACATGCTGTCACGGTCAACCTCGCACAGCGGCAGGGTGAATTTTGCGTCCGGCGCACCACTGTAGCCCTTAAGCGCAAATCCGACGTTTTCCCCGTCGTCGTCCACTACTTTAACGCTCACAAAGCCGCCCACACGCACATTTGCACCGGAACAGACACGGTGCACAAGCCGCGTCTTGCCTACCCCACGCGCACCCTGTAGCAGAATATTCAATGTTAGTCCTCCCTGCATTTTAAACGACACAAATGTAACGCGCACCTACGGTGAAAGATTAACTACCAAGACATGTTAAAAAAAATTAGCGAAAGCAAGAACAAAAGTCATGTAAGACTTAATAAAAACCGCAGGCAACATTTTGTGCATTAACGAGGATTTATGTGACATATGGCGAAAATTTTTCCGCAGCTTTTTGCAGAACCGACTTTTTCAACACGCCTACCACTAGCGAACAACTGATTTAAACAATTAATGCAACCTAATATTAAAAAGCGCTTACCCTTTCACATTTAGCTGCTAGCCTTTTTTATTCTTGGCGAAATATGTCTGCAAAAATTACGTCTGCCTGTGCTTGCAACTCTGCCTCAAAGCGGCGATAACTTTCCAGTAGCCACTCACAGTAAGGGGTCAACTTTGCACCGCCACCGTCCTTGCCGCCGTGCGTTTTTTTCAGCAGCTCCATGCCGGTTTCGCGCTCGGCGTTTGCAAGTATTCGCCACGCTTTGGAGTAAGAGATACCCATGAGCTTTGCGCCCTCTCGCACCGAATGAGTGCTGTCTATGCACTGTAAAAGTTGCACTATCCCCGGTCCGAAAAACACGTTTTGTGCCGCCACCCGTACCGTAATATGCGGTGAAAACTGCTGTCTAGTGCTCATAAAAATTCTCCGGTGATTTGTTGGCGCTGTTTTTCTTTTTCGTCTTACTACCACTCCGACAGGCGAGGTAATACCGACAGTCGACTTGTTTTTAAAAATAAATCGATAGACAAAAAAAGATTTATTTCTATATTATACTTGTTTTGCGTGCTGTTTGCAAGCTGTATCAAGGGAAAATATCAGTCTGATTTAAGTTTTTGACGCTGATTATCCACCCAATTCGACTTTTTTCATATCTTGATTATTTAAGTGTAATAGAGTATAATATATTTAATAAAATCACTTGTTTTGGGGTTTAACCATGAGATCTAACATCTTTTCAGTGCGCAACACTGAAAAAAGTAACAGCAACAGAGGTTTTACCCTTGTCGAGCTCATCATTGTCGTGGCGATTATCGCTGTACTTGCGGCTGTACTGGCACCGCAGTATATCCGTTATGTTGAGCGCTCACGGCAATCCAACGACCTGCAGGTTGCCACAAACGTCATGCGTGCGGCAACCGCCGCCATCGCCGACCCACAAAACGGCGTACCGATGAACACCGACATCTACGTCGTGTGGGAGACGGACAGTGACCAAGAAAACTTAAAAGGTCAGCTTTCACTCGACTCCGGTAATGTATCTATGCCCTCCCCCGGCGACGAGGAGTTTGAGCGCAATCTTATCGATGCAATAGGCGCCACCGTCGGCGGCACTATGGGAACCGGCTTTGTCCCGGGCGACCCTATTACCCCTACCACCAACCGTTATCACTGGGTCATCGACATACCGATGTCAGCATCCGCCGACACCGAAGACTTTAAGTTTAGAATAGACGTATCTACCGGCGAGTTTTCCTTTTACGAGGATCAAAATCTGCTCGACACCGAAGCGGAGCTTGCAAGCTATGTTTGGACAAGCGAGATTGGCATAAAACCGTAAACCACTATGATTTATAAGCAGAGCTACCGCATTTGTATAAAGCTTTGATGTATTTTTAATTGCTTCCCCTGCAGCCACCAGGGAAGCAATTCAGGACGAGATAAAAATTATACAATTTGATTTTAGTACGATCACTCAAAGCTATTCAATATCTATTGACATCACACCCATGTAGATGTATACTAAAATCAAGCACTTTACAGCGCAATCAAACACTCAAATTTGAGGAATTACAGTGGACAATATAATAGACAAAATACTCGCGACGGACAAAAAGGCAAGCGAGATACTTGTAAAGGTCGAGCATGCACGCGAGCGGATAATCGCAGAGACGGCATCGGAAAAGCAAAAGCTTATTACCGAAGCGGAAAAGCGACTTGAAGAAAAGTTGTCGGACGTCAAACACTCTGCCGACCGAGAGCTTGATGTTCGCCTTGCGGTACTGGACGACGAGCTCGCAGAAAAGAAAAAAGCTATGGCGGCAAGCTTTGCCGACTACAGCGACAAACACCGTGACGAAATTATAAATCGCGTTTTAAACGGAGAGGTTTAAAGGTATGCCCGTTGCACAGACAAGTGTTGCAATACTGCCAAAGGCAAAGGGGATGTTTGCACAGCGCATCAAAGAGGACAGCTACAAAGAGCTGTCGCGCAAATCTGATGTGCCGGACATCGCGCGTTTTTTGCGTGCGCACCCTTATTTTCAAAGCAGTTTAAACGCGCTCACCGACAGTGTGCCACGGCGCGGCAGGGTTGAGGAACTTTTGCGACGCGATATCTTTTTAAAATACTTGGATCTCAGCCACTACATACCTTTGGGCGATAAGTTCGGCAACTTTTTCATGGTGCAAAGCGAGATATCCGAGCTATTGACCGCCATAAGGGTAATCACCACCTCACAGAGCAGCTACATAATTAACCTGCCGTCGTTTTTGTCGCAGCGTTTGAGCCTTGACCTCATGGCTATTGCACGCGCCACCGACTACAAAGGTATTCTGCGCGTCATTGAGGGTAGCCCTTACCACAAACTGCTTGCACCGCTTGAAAACGAACAAGACGCAAAGCGCCTTATCATGGCGGAGGCGGCGCTCAAAGCCTACTACTACAAATATGTATTTAATGCGATAAAAACCGGCGTATCACGCAGTGCACAGCGCAGTGTCAACTCGTTGTTTTTAAAGGAAGCGGAGATTTTCAACCTCACTTTGCTTTTGAGGGTAAAGCGCTACTTCCCCGACTACATCACGCCGGATGTGGTAAAAAGGTTGCTTATTCCCCACGGTGGCAAAATCGGCAAAAAGTTGATGTACCGACTGGCGGACACGCAGACATTTGAGGAGTTGTGCGAGATATATGAAAACGCAGGTTTAACCGCTAAAATAGGCGACATAAAACACGAGGATTTTGTGCTGGATCTTGAAAAGGAGCACTACCGCATGTCGGTGCGACAGTTGCACCTCACCTCATCTCCGGCAACGGCACTTGCAGCATTTATTATTCTTTCAAAGTATGAACTCACCAATGTTATAAACGTTATCGAGGGTGTGCGTTACAAACTCACCCCAAGCGAGATAACTCATCTTTTACGCACATAACAGCTTTTAATTGATTTTTGTTTGAACCCCTCGCACTCCCTTGTGCGACAACAGCAAGCAAAAAAGATATATTCGCAGAAGTTTTTGACATTGATATTAAAACAGGAGCAACGGGAAACCTTATGGCTATACAAAGCATGATGCACCTTTACATCCACGGGCCGGATGAGCTGTTGACAAAGACTCTAAATGAACTTTGTCGGCTGGCTTGTTTTCACCCCGATGTAATAACACAGCAGGGCACGACAAAGGCTACGGGGCCGCACAGAGTTTTGCTGGAAAAGCTTACGGCACTGCTCAGCGACATAGGTGAGGAGCCCGACTTTGACAGCTTTGACGGGACGGAGTACTCGCTTGCCGACATAACGCACATGGTGGAAGAGACATCAAAAACGGTGTCGGAGTTGTCGACGCGCCGAAGCGAACTGCTCAGCGAGATAGCGGAGTATGAGCGCGCAGACATCCAGTTGCGCCACATAAAAAACATGGGTAGCAACTTTGACAACATATTCAAGTGCAATTTTGTCAAGGTGCGTTTCGGACGACTTCCAAAGGACAGCTTTGTCAAGCTGGAATACTTTGAGGAACAGCCGTTTATATTTCTACACTACGACTTTGACGGTGAGTTTTACTGGGGCGTTTACTTTACCGATACACCCCATGCGTCGGTGGTTGATGAGATTTTCCATGACCTGTACTTTGAGCGCATACGTGTGCCGGACTTTGCACACGGCTCACCGCAGGACGCACTGGCGCTGTTTGCGATGTATGAGCACAGCTTAAAGGAAGAGCTGGAGGCGCTGACCGAAATATATGGACTTGACGTATCGGTTATAAACAAACTTAAAAGCATGGCGCAGTATCTGTCGCACAGCGAAAAACTGCACGAACTGCAAAGCTACGCCACGCGCCTTGACTACAGCTTTTACATGCCCGGCTACGTGCCGGAGAGTATGGTCGGACAACTGCAAAAAAGCCTTGAAAATCTGCCCGGTGTCAAGATAATAAAACAAAACCCCGGCGCGGAGACAGGGGTTAAACCCCCAACACTGCTCAAAAACAATCGTCTGACAAAACCGTTTGAGTTTTTTGTCAAGATGTACGGTCTGCCGGCGAGCGATGGCATCGACCCAACCCCCATCGTCGCCATGACCTATACAATACTGTTCGGCATCATGTTTGCCGACGTCGGTCAAGGACTTACGCTGTCCGCCATCGGTCTGTTTTTAGCCTTTAAAAAGAAGATGGAACTTGGCGCTATCCTCACAAGGGTGGGTATAAGCTCGGCGATATTCGGACTGATATTCGGCAGTGTGTTCGGCTTTGAAACGCTACTTACCCCCATGTTTATCGCACTCGGCTTTGATGGCAACCCCATACACGCGCTTAGCGCGGACTGGGCGACACGACTACTTATCATCGCCGTTGGCATAGGTGTATTAATGACGGTCATGGTCATGTGCCTTAACATCTTCACCGGCATAAAACAGGGCAACCTTGCCAAAAAGATATTTTCACCCAGCGGTGTTGTCGGACTTGTGTTTTACATATGCATTGTGCTTGCAATACTCGACGCGCTGGTGCTAAAGGCCGGTATACTGCCGGTGGTGCTCGTATTCCTAGCCATCTCGGGACTTTGTATCGTGTTTATGGAGCCTCTCAGCCACATTATACAAGGGCACAGCATCAAAAGCCTTAAAGTCGGCGAGGTCATCACCGGTGCTACCGTCGAGACGTTCGAGGTACTGCTCACCTACATGACCAACACCCTTTCATATCTGCGTGTCGGCGGTTTTGTACTTGTGCACGCCGGTATGATGTCGGTGGTGTTCAGGATAGCTGACCTTGTCGGTGGCGGTTTTGCGGCGGCAATAGTCATAATTATCGGCAACATCTTCGTCATGGGTATGGAGGGACTTATTGTCGGTATTCAGGTGCTCAGGCTGGAGTTTTACGAGATGTTCAGTCGCTACTACGAGGGTGACGGTAAGCCGTTTACACCCCTTTGTATAAATAATGAAAAGTAATCGGAAATAAATTGACGGGAGTTAAAAAATGAAAACAAAAAAACTTGTAAAAATCCTATCCCTTGCCCTTTTCAGCGTTGCGCTGTTCGGCATTACGGCTTTTGCCGCTGAGGGTGATGCCGCCGCAGTGGCATCTGCCGCAGGCATAGCCGAGGGACTTTCCATGCTCGGTGCCGCGCTGTCCACCGGTCTTGCGTGTATCGGTTGCGGTATCGCCGTCGGTCCCAGTGCCGCCGCCGCTATCGGCGCGATGACAGAGGATCCGTCGACGTTCGGTCGTTCGCTCATCTTTGTTGCGCTCGGTGAGGGTATTGCGCTGTACGGTATGCTTATATCCATACTTATCATCTACGCCTAAACGCCATGAAATACTATTTGATAAGCGATAATGTCGACACGCTTGCAGGTATGCGCCTTGCAGGCATTGACGGTGTTGTCGTGCACGAAAAGCAAGAGGTTGAACAGGCTCTTAAAACGGCACTGGAGGACAAGGACATCGGACTTATCCTTATAACCGGACTGCTTGTCGAGCAAAACAGGGATGTTATATTCGACTACAAAATGAACCTGAAAAGTCCGCTTATCGTCGAGATACCGGACAGACACCACGGGCATGAGGCAGGCGCGAATATTAAAAAATACATATACGAAGTTGTGGGCGTTAAGGTGTAACATGCAAAACATTAATGATGAAAAATCCTATGAGCGGTTTGAACAGTCGGTTTTAGAATCGGCGGAGCGACAGGCGTCGCTTATCATGGTCAAATCGGAAAACTATCGGCGCGACACACTGCGCGGTGCAAGTGTAACTGCGCCGGAGGTGCTGGAAAAAAAGCGTGAGGAGATACTAACGCGTGCAAAACGCAAACTTGCAAAAGCAGAGCAGGACATGCGCCGTGATCTTTTACGGTATCGTGACGAGCTTGCCTGTGAGTTTTTCAGTGACATAGAAAAAGAGCTTGCACAAAGAAGCAGTAGCGAACAGTATATAAAAACACTGGCAAAACAGCTTGACAAGTTTACAAGAAGTGCCATGCGCGCCTCAGAGGAGGGGCACAGTGTACTTTTGTTTGTGCGCCCTGAGGATGCACAGACATTTGAGCGCCTTATGCGTCGCGAGGGCGAGTTTACCGTTTGTCCCACAAGGGATATAAAACTTGGTGGCTTTAAACTGCAACTGGGCAGGATACTTCACGACTGCACCCTTGATGCAGCACTGCAAAGGGAGCGCGAGAATTTTTACGCCACAAGCGACATCGGCATAGGGGATAGTCAACCCAATCCAAAATCCGTACAGTCCGACTGTTAAAATTACGTTTAACTTAACCCGTGTCAATCGCAATGCACAAAGCTTGTTTAGGTTTTACCAACGGCAAAATCAGCAAACCGGTGTATTGTTAAAGGGACAGTGCATGCACACCTATCCTACGCCTTGTTAAACAAAATTTTAACTGTGCCATCTTTGTACGAATTTCGAAATGTTTCAACTATAAAAGCGATTACAAAAAGGTAAAGCGATGAAAGAAAGCATATACTCCGTCAACGGGCCGGTCATAACGGCAAAAAACACCAAGGCTTTCAAGATGCAAGAGAGGGTCGAGGTGGGCGAGGCGCGTCTTGTAGGCGAGGTCATAACCGTCACCGACGCACAGACGACGATACAGGTATACGAGACGACGACAGGTGTCAAGGTCGGCGAGCCTATCTATCCCACAGGCAGTCCGCTGTCGGCACAGCTGGGTCCGGGACTTGTCTCCAACATATTTGACGGCATACTGCGACCATTAAAGGTGCTGGAGGATAAGAGCGGCAGTTTTATTGCAACAGGTGTCACGGCGGACAGCCTTGACGGTGAGCGCCGCTTTGCCGTGAGCATAAAGGTGAAGGACGGCGACGTTGTAAGCGGTGGCCACATTATCGCCACCTGCCCCGAAACGCCTGCCATCGAGCATCGAAGCATGGTGCCGCCACGACTGAAAGGCACTATCTCCGGTGTGGTCGCCGACGGTGAATACACGGTCGGTGAGCGACTGTGCACCCTAACCGACGACTATGGCACCGAGCACGAGTTGACACTTGCACAGCAGTGGCCTATCCGCACTGCGCGCCCTGTCAAACGGCGCATAGCCATAAGCAAACCGCTCATCACAGGTCAGCGCGTTGTCGATTCGCTCTTCCCGATAGCAAAGGGTGGCGCCGCCGCCATACCGGGCGGTTTTGGCACAGGCAAGACCATGACACAGCATCAGCTCGCAAAGTGGTGCGATGCCGACCTTATCATTTACATCGGCTGTGGCGAGCGCGGCAACGAGATGACACAGGTGCTGGAGGAGTTCGGCGAACTTGTCGACCCCAAAAGCGGTCGCCCAATAACAATATTTTCAAAGCCATCTGATTGAGCATGATAAGA
>CAYJFU010000005.1:0-9405 GCA_964369445.1 uncultured Oscillospiraceae bacterium
CCACGAGATTTATAAATAAAAGCCCTTGTTTTATACTCTCGATAAGCTTCGGTAACTTTTCGTAAGCATCGTCGTTGCCGGTGGTTTTAACGCTGTGGCTTACACCGCGACCGGCAAAGATGTCGTATATCTTGCCGACACCGACAACCGGTATTTCGGCTTTACACAGCTCATCAAGCACCGTGTTTTGCGGCGGCTGTAGGCTGTAGTCGTGCCTGTTGGAGGTGCGCTTAAAATCGGCGACGGTTTTGCCGACAAACGGACGCGCTATGACGCGTCCCACACCGTGCTCGCCTTGCAACAGCTCACGCGCAATCTCGCAGTAGCGGTACAACTCTTCCAGCGGTACAACCTCTTCGTTTGCCGCTATCTGAAACACACTGTCCGCCGACGTGTAGATGATAAGTGCGCCTGTTTTCGCGTGCTCTTCGCCAAAGTCCTTTATGACCTCGGTGCCGGAATACGGCTTGTTACACAGCACACCGCGACCTGTAAGCCGGCTGAACTCTTGTAAAAGCTCCTTTGGAAAGCCATTCGGATATGTCGGCAGGGGGTGCTCACTAACAACACCCACAAGCTCCCAGTGGCCAATCGTCGTGTCTTTGCCACGGCTCAGCTCTGTCATGCGGCCGTAGGCGGCAGTGGGGCTCAAAACACCCTCGCCTTCAACGCCGTCGATGTTAAAAAGCCCGAGTGATTTGAGGTTTGGCACGCTCAAAGCGGCGCTCCTCGACAACGAGCGCAATGTGTCGCTACCCTCGTCACCAAACTCAGCCGCGTCCGGCGCACCACCGATACCGAGACTGTCAAGGACTATCAGAATTACTCGTTTTTCCATTACAATTACTGCTCCTCTGATTTAATCGTGGACAAAAGATTGGCGAGGGGTTTTGTCCGTAGCACAAGGACAAGGTTCTTTAACACCGAAATGCGGCAAGATTACCGCCAAGATTTTCCACTGTTTAGTTGAGAGCGCAATATTAAACGTTGAAGCGGAATAGTGTGACATCTCCGTCCTGCATTACGTACTCCTTACCCTCACTGCGCACAAGACCCTTTTCTTTGGCGACATTCATGTTGCCACACTCCATCAGTGCGTCGTAGGCGACTATCTCGGCGCGAATAAATCCGCGCTCAAAGTCGGTGTGTATCTTTCCAGCGGCACCGGGTGCCTTCGTGCCTTTTTCTATCGTCCATGCACGCACCTCCTGCTCGCCGGCGGTGAGGTAGCTTATGAGACCGAGCAGTTCATAGCTTGCTGTTATAAGCAGGTCAAGACCGGTGGATGATATGCCGAGTTCCTGTAAAAACTCCTGCTTCTCCTCCGGCGGCAAGGTGGAGCACTCCGCCTCCAGTTTTGCGCAAAGAGCGATGCAACCGCTACCCTCTGAGGCGGCGTGCGCTTTGACCGCCTTGACGTGCTCGTTGTCCTCGCCGGTCAGCAGTTCGTCCTCCGACAGGTTGGCGGCGTAGATGATGGGCTTTTTGGAAAGGAGCGGCATCGTCGCGAAAAACTCGCTTTCAGCATCGCTTTCGCACACAAAACCACGCGCATTTTTTCCCTCTTCCAGATGCTTTTGCAGACGCTCCAAAAGTGCCACCTGCCCAAGCGCCGCTTTGTCCGCCTTTGCCGCCTTTGAGCGATTCGCTTTCCAACGCTCACACAGTTCAAGGTCGGACAGGCAAAGCTCGATGTCGATGGTGCCGATATCACGCACGGGGTCAACGTCGCCGTCAACATGCACAACGTCGCTCTCCTCAAAGCAACGGCAGACATGCACCAGTGCATCCACCTCGCGCACATGCGATAAAAATTTATTGCCCAGACCCTCGCCGCTTGCTGCACCACGCACAAGTCCTGCGATGTCGACAAACTCAATAGTCGCCGGAGTAACCTTTTTGGGGTTGTACATCTCCGTCAAACGGTCAAGGCGCTTATCCGGCACCACCACTATGCCGACGTTCGGCTCTATCGTGCAAAACGGATAGTTTGCCGCCGCCGCACCGGCACCGGTTATAGCGTTAAAAAGTGTGCTTTTGCCGACGTTCGGCAGACCTAAAATCCCAAGTTTCATGTGTTATAGTTCCCAATGTATTTTCTGTTTTATTTCGTTTTGGATTGCTCCCCCCACCGCCGGCAGGGGGAGCAATCCAAAATTCATCATATTTTGTGCAGGTTAATGCCGGTTAGTGTCAATGCGACAGTCCCGCCTCTAAATGAACTCTGTATTCCTTCTCTTTAAATTTATTACCTACCCGTGCAAATCACGTGACGCTAAGGGTTAAGGGTGAAGGTAAAAGACTAATTGTTAAATTTCATTAGGTTGGTATGTTTATCGCAGCTAGTCTTTCACCATTAGCCATTAGGTGCAAGTGCATTTTACACTTATTTATATTATAACAGAAAAAGAGCAGTGTTTCAAGTTAACTGACATAATTTTGTCGTTTTGGGTAAACTATTTAGGGAACATCGGGGTGCGGATTGACATTGACTTAAATTTCTGAGTACTCTAGCCACATTCACGAACACTATCAAGTCAAAAGCCATAAGTCGCAACGACATTTACACAAGGAGGTCACATGCAAAACCAAGAAGCAGAAAACACCGTTGAAAACGGTACAGTATTTAAAACTAAAGGACGACACGCTATACACTGCATGACCGTAATCGGTCAGGTGGAGGGGCACACCATCGCACCGCAGACACAAAAAACAACAAAGTACGAGCATGTCATACCGCAACTGGTCTCGATAGAGGAGGATCCCGAGATAGACGGTTTGCTTGTAATTCTCAACACCGTTGGTGGTGACGTTGAGGCAGGGCTTGCCATAGCCGAGCTGATCGCCGGCGTGCAAAAACCCTCGGCAACACTTGTGCTCGGTGGAGGTCATTCAATCGGTATACCACTTGCAGTCAGTGCAAGCAAGAGCTTTATTGTACCGACTGCAACGATGACGGTTCACCCTGTTCGACATTCCGGCACCATGCTCGCTGTACCTCAAAGTATGCAGTACCTGCAACAGATACAACAGCGCATAACCGGTTTTGTGTCGGCACATTCGAAAATCAGCGAAAAGCGCTTCACCGGCCTCATGATGAACACCGACGAGCTTGTGCTGGATGTCGGCACGGTGCTGGACGGCGAAACCGCAGTGCGTGAGGGGATAATAGACAGTCTGGGTACGCTGTCCGATGCGCTTAACTATCTTTACGCAGAGGCGGACAAATTTGAGCAACCTAATGTCCCAAAACAAAAAAGCGGCAGTACAGGCAAGGCTAGATCAAAGGGGAAATTGAGCAAATAACTATTCCGTTCCGTTTTTATAAGAAGCTGTCGTAGTAAGGTTAATTGCACAATTTTTGTTTCATTTAAGAGTACTACCCTCGCCGGCGGCAGGGGTAGTACTTCTAATCACATTAAATTTTTGTGCTAGGTGATAACTATTCCAACAAATGCGACAACCCATTAATGAAAACTTGAGGTGAACGAGATTTAAAATGTAAACCCTGCGTAATAGAGCCCCAATCCGACAAAACCCGAGCCGAATATGATAATAAGCGGACTCATCTTAACCTTTCGCCACAGTATAAATACCGCAACGGCGAGTAGAGAGTACACAATGTTAACACTGCCGCCGGAGGTGAACACAACCCCCAAAATTATATCCAGTGCCGCGATAGCGATAAGTGCAGTAACAACAGGCTTTAAGAGGTTTAGCGTATTTTGTATAATGCTGAGGTTTCTATACTTAAAGTATAAAAGACACAGAATAAGTGTAAATATGACGGACGGTGTCACAATACCGAAAGTTGCAAGCGCACCGCCGAGCGGCCCTGCCAATTTCGAGCCAACAAACGTCGCGCTGTTGAGCAATATAGGACCCGGTGTAAACTGGCTTATTGTGACAAGGTCAACAAACTCAGCGGCGGTAAGCCACCCTTTTTCCGTGACCGTTAACTGTTGTATAAGCGGTAAGATTGCATAACCGCCGCCAAATCCGAGCGCACCAACCTGCAAAAAGGAGAAATAGAGTTCGAGATATATCACTGCTTGTCCTCCTTGTCGTTGTCGTTATTTACGACACCTGTACTGCCGGATTTTTTACGCCCTCTGATAAAGGAGATAGCCAAAAAAAGCACAACGGAGCAAAGCACCAGCACTGCCGGTGTCAGCCCGACAAAATACGAAAGTATAAACGCCGTCACCAATATAATTGGGGCGGCGAACTTTATTTTTTTGTAGCTGTCCAGTGCGAATTTGAGCACCACGTCGGTCATGATAGCGCTGACGGCAATCTGCATACCACCGAAAAACGCCTCGACGGGTGGGTTGTTGATTATTAGCGAGTAGATGTTTTCTATAATAGAAATTATAATTAGCGGTGGTGCTATACAGCCGAGCATACTGCAAAATGCACCGCGCTTGCCGGCCATGCGGTAACCGACGGCAAAAGAGCAGTTGACGACGATAGCGCCGGGGCCTGTCTGTGCTATCGCCACAAGGTCGGACATCTCATCTTTGTCAATGAGCTTGTAATCCTCGACAAACCGCTTTACCATTATCGGTATGCCGACATATCCGCCGCCAATCATTACACAGCTTATGCTGAACGCTGTCCAAAACAGCGCAAAATACTTGTTTTCTTTAAATTTTTTCAACAACATTAATCACACTTTCTCTTGGGTTTGTCCTTTAGAATATCCTTAAAAAATTCTACGGGGTTTTGCGCGCGCGCTTGCAATATCATTGCGGCGATGACATAGGGCTTATAGCTTGCTTCGTGATACAGCGGCGTGCGATACCTGTCAAACACCGAGGCAGCGACTTCACCGTGACCGCAGGACACACCTGTAATATCGGCAGGCAAGCAGTGCATATACAGTGCTTTGCCATCCTTTGTTGTAGACATAAGCTGCTCGGTGCATTCCCAGTCCTTAAAGTTCGCATTTTGTTCCAGCAGTTGCCTTTCAAGATATGCCATACTGTCCGCTTCTCCGGCGGAATAAAGCTCGGTGCGCTGTTGCATGGCGGCAAAAGGCGCCCAACTTTTCGGATACACGATATCTGCGCCCTCAAACGCATGTGCCATGCTGTCCGTCACGACAAAACTGCCGCCGGATTGCTCGGCCTGCGTCTTTGCTAAATCCGTAACCTCCGGCATGACGTTATAGCCATGAGGATGTGCAAGCACAACCTCCATGCCAAAGCGCGACATAAGGCCGATAATGCCCTGCGGCACCGACAGCGGCTTGCCGTAGGACGGCGAATACGCCCAGCTCATGGCGATTTTTTTACCGCGCAGGTTTTGCAAACCGCCAAAGTGATGCGCGATATGCATGAGGTCGGACATGCTCTGTGTCGGGTGGTCGATGTCGCACTGCAAGTTGACGACGGCAGGGCGCTGTGCCAACGTTCCGTCATCATAGCCGTCCTGCAAAAAGGATGCAAAGTCGCGCATGTAGGTGTTGCCCTTGCCGATATACATGTCGTCGCGTATGCCGACCACGTCCGCCATAAAGCTTATCATGTTGGCGGTTTCGCGCACCGTTTCGCCGTGCGCCACCTGACTTTTGCCCTCGTCAAAGTCCGCAACCCCAAGACCGAGCAGGTTGCAGGCCGATGCAAAAGAAAATCGTGTGCGCGTGCTGTTATCACGGAAAAGCGAGATGCCAAGCCCCGAGTCAAACAGGCGTGTGCTTATGTTTTTTTCACGCATGGCGCGCAGTATCTGCGCAGTGAGCATATAGGCTCTGAGTTGCGCATCGGACTTATCCCAAGTCAGCAAAAAATCCGAGCCGTACAGGTCGACATTCAGGTCTTCCAGTTGTTTTATAAGCGATTGTATACCCATTTTTAGCTCCTTTGGTTTTTTTAATCTTTACAGCTAAATTACTCCAAAAATCACACACTCCGCCACTGCCGCATAAAGTGCCGCGCAGTTGACAAGGTCGCTGATGTAGGTTATCTCGTTTGGGGCATGTGCTTGCGCCTCTGCACCGGGACCAAAACCGATGCATGGGATGCCCTCGCGCCCCATTATCGACACACCGTTTGTCGAAAATGTCCACTTGTCGGTCAGTGGACGTGCGGCGCGCACTTCGCGCGTGAACTCACAGGCGGTGCGCTCCTCGCCGAACAGCTCGCGGTGCACCGATTCAAGTGTCTTGGTTGCGAAGTGTTCCTTGCCGGTGACCCATGTAGGGAAGTAGCACTTTGTGGGGTAAATCAGCCCTGTGTAGGACGGGCGCTCATAGTCGTACATGCCGACGGTGATGTCCTCGCCGTACCTGCTGACCGAGGGCAGGTTGCGTATCTCTTCAAGACAGCTCTCGTAGGTTTCTCCTGCCGTCATGCGCCTGTCCAGTGAAATTGTACAGCCGTCCGCCACGGCACAGCGCGAGGGCGATGTGTAAAATACCTGCGACACCGTTACCGTTCCGCGTCCCAGAAATGCCGCTTCGGCGTACTCGTCGTTGTATTGCGGCAGTAACATGCGCGATAAACCTTTTATGTCGCCACTCTCGTCGTTGTCGTTGAGGGCGCGAACATCCGCTATTATGTCCGCCATCTTGTAAATGGCATTGTCACCTCGCTCGGGCGCACTGCCGTGGCAGGATACACCCTTTGCCGTGACAAATATTTCCATGCGACCGCGCTGACCGCGGTAAATTCCACCGTCCGTCGGCTCGGTTATGACGACAAATTCCGGTCTTATGCCAAGCTCATTTATAATGTACTGCCAACACAGTCCGTCACAGTCCTCTTCTTGAACCGTCGCCGTCACAAGCAGTTTGCAGTCACTCGGGATAAGCCCTTTTTCTTTGGCTATGCGTGCACCATACACGGCGCTTACAATACCACCCAGTTGATCCGAAGTGCCGCGCCCACCGACACGAAACTCGTCCTCGAAACCTTCATACGGGTCGAACTCCCAGTTGTCCTTGTTACCGATGCCCACCGTGTCGATGTGTGCATCAAAGGCAACAATACGCTCACCCTCGCCGATAAAACCCAGCGCGTTGCCCATACCGTCCACCTTGACCTCGTCAAAGCCACAGCTCTTCATCTCGGCGACGATACGCTCTATCGTTGCGCGCTCCTCACAGCTTTCACCGGGAAGTCGTACAATGTCGCGCAAAAAACGCACCATGTCGTCGCGGTAGCCTTGTGCCGCCGTTAAAATATCCTTGCTGTTTAACTGCATATCAATACCTCTTTCTTTCCATGTGATATAGAGAGTTGATTTAGCGGCAACCTGTGTTTCTTATCCCCCGCCACCGGCGTGGGATAAGAAACACAGAAAGTCAAATCGGGTGCTGTATGTCCACACCCCTTTCCGTATCAAATCAACAAAGCCGAGAATATTTCCCTACTCACCCTCAACGGGCTCAAACAGTCCGTACTTATTGTCGAATGCTATCCACGGGTCGATGGCATCTCTGCCGACCTGCAATTGATAGTGCAGGTGGTTGCCGGTGGAAAATCCTGTTGTACCGACACCGCCGATAAGGTCGCCCTTGCTGACAATGTCGCCTGTCTGCACGTCGATGTCATACAGGTGGAACATATAGCTTTTCAGTCCGCCGCCGTGGTCGATAACGACGGTGTTGCCGGACAGCATCAAAAAGCCGGCGTACTCAATGCGCCCGTGGTTGGGTGCGATTATCGGTGTGTCCTCGGCGGCGGCAATGTCTATGCCGGCATGGCGCGAGTACTCACCGTTGATGTAGCGAATTAAACCAAATCCACTTGTATAGCGCCCCTCGGTCGGCAGTATAAATGTACCCTCCCAGTAGCGCATCGGGTCCTTTGTGTCGTAAAGCGGATAGATTACCTCGCGGTACTCGGCATTGGAGGCCGCCGTGTCGGGCCCTGGGTCGACGTTAAAGCTCTGCACCTCAAAATCGACGTATCCGACGTTGACGGTTATGTCAGTCACCTCGTCGCCAACCGTTATCTGCGCCGGATATGATCCCGCTTCCTTTAAATAGCCAGCGATAATCATGGCGCTGTACTCGCCGTCGCCACCGGTTATCAGCGTCGTCTCCAGTCCCTCTGCCGTCACCGATAGGGGGGTGTCAGCAGGGATGTTGCTCATGTTGACGGTGACCGCCTCGCCCTGCAATATGTCAAGGCTGGTATGGGTAACCTCCGCCGGCAGTATCAGCTCGTAATCAAAAGCGTAGTTGAAACTTCCACCGCTCTGCTCGGTGTCGGGCGGCGAGTATGTTATGCTGATGCTGTAAAGTCCGGTGCCTGCAAGCGGTGTATCGGCAAGTTGCTGTGCCGTTCCGCTGAAAAACTGCGCGCCGTCATACATGACGGTTATGTCGTGCTCACCCTGCGGCACCGTGATGTCAAGCACCGTGTCGGCCCCACCAAGTATCAGCCCTCCCGGCACCTCGTACTCGTAAGTCATCTGCTTTGGCTCGCCTATCGGCACGATGTAGGAAAACTGCGCCGAGTGTGGGGTTATCAGGTTATTTAAAAATTCGACGGTCGGTGCTGTTGGGGTTTCCTTTCCAAGTTCCTCATAATACGAATTGTAGCCGAAGTACACACCTGCGGCGGCACCGAGTACTACAATTATCGCGACTATAGCAACTATTTTCTTCATGCATCACTCTCCGGTGTAGCGTTTTTTTCGCTCTTTTCGGACTTGTCACCGAACAGACGCGATAAAAAACCGACTTTTTTTGTCGGTTTTGGCTCCGGCTCGGGGGTTGGTTCCGGCGGCGATGGCTCCGGCTGTTGTGCAATAGGCTGTGTCGGCTCGTCCAGCGTGCGCGGTATCGAACCTGCCGCAATGCCGGGTTGTTCCGCTTCGGTCAGGGGTGGCAACAGTTCCAGTTCCTCGGCACTGCCGTCTTTCTTGCTGTAGGGTGGGCGCTGTTTGCCGTAAGAATTGCCTATTGCCTGCACAATCTGCTCGTAGCCGGTGCATCTGCATATATTGCCGGCTATGGCACGACGTATTGCCGCGTCGGTCGGTGCACTTGCACCGTCCAGCACAGGCAGTGCCGACATTATCGTGCCGGGTGTGCAAAATCCGCACTGCAAAGCACCACAGTCGATAAACTCCTGCTGAATGGGGGAGAGTTCGCCCGGTTTTGCAAGACCCTCGAGTGTCAAAACCTCCTTGCCGTCCGCCCACACCGCAAGAAATATGCAAGATGTGATATTTTTACCGTCCACTATAACGGTGCAAGCGCCGCACTCGCCGACGTTGCAACCCTGCTTGACACTGTGGCACAGCGCATCGTCACTGCGCAGTATGTCCGCAAGTGAGGCGCGTGTGTCAACGGTCATCGTCGTCTGCTTGCCGTTTAGCACAAAAGAAATCTGTTTTGTATTCACGTTACACCCCTCCTGCTCTTTGTTGTCTTGCGCGGAATATACATTC